>JBPBQE010000214.1:0-67734 GCA_050954595.1 Janthinobacterium lividum
GCGAAACGCGCCAAGTCGCGAGCTGGCACGCCATGAAGCCGACCGACGCCGACAGGGCCGCCAGCGCGAGCATGCGTCCGGCCAGGCTTCGCCACGCTAGTGCGACCAGCGCCAGGCAGGCTCCGACTGCGACTCCGCCGACCCAGCGCGGCGGCTCTGCCAGCAGCCAGAAGAACAGCAGCACGCCCATCGCCATGCAGACCGGCAGCCAGGGCATGAACCGTCCCCGTTCCGCCTCCGCCCACCCAGCCAGCCGCGCAGCCGCCTGTGTGCCTGCCCAGCCACGCGGCTCCACCCCGTCGATTGCAACCGCTTGGTGCACGACACCTCCGTTCCACACCGTGCTTACCAGACTCTCCCGCTCCGATCACGTGTGCTAGAGAGCCCACATGTCTGTCCGCACTCGATTTGCACCGAGCCCCACCGGGCTGCTTCACATTGGCAGCGCCCGCTCTGCCCTCTTCAACTACCTGTTCAGCCGACATCACGGCGGGACCTACCTGATCCGGGTCGAAGACACCGACCGGGAACGGAGCAAGCCGGAGTTCACCGACGCGATCCTCGCTGGCCTTGCTTGGCTCGGCATTCCGCCGGACGAGCCGCCGGTGTTCCAGTCCACCCGCGCCCCGCGCCACGCCGAGATCGCACACGAGATGCTCGCCCGCGGCCGCGCCTATTACTGCTACTGCACGCCCGACGAGCTTCGCCAGATGCGCGAGACCGCCGCCGCCGAGGGCCGCCCGCCGCGCTACGACGGCACCTGGCGCGACCGCGACCCGGCTGAGGCGCCCGCCGGCGTCAAACCCGTCATCCGCCTCAAAGCCCCGCGCGAGGGCGCAACCACCGTCCACGACCTCATCCAGGGCGAGATCACCGTCAACAACAGCGAGTTGGACGACCTCATCATCCTGCGCAGCGACGGCTCGCCGACCTACCTGCACGCCGTAGTCGTCGACGACCACGACATGGACATCACCCACGTCATCCGTGGCGACGACCACATGACCAACACCTTTCGCCAGATCCAGATCTACAACGCGATGGACTGGAACCTGCCGCGCTTCGCCCACATGCCGCTGATCCACGGGGCCGACGGCGCCAAGCTGTCCAAGCGTCACGGCGCGGTGAACCTGCTTGACTTCCGCGACGACGGCTTCCTGCCCGAGGCGATGATGAACTTCCTGATGCGCCTCGGCTGGTCGCATGGCGATACCGAAATCCTCGATCGCGAGGAGGCCATCCGCCTGTTCGACCTCGACGGCGTCGGCCGCTCCGCCGCGCGGATGGACTACACGCGGTTGCTGCAGCTCAACGGCGTCTGGCTGCGCCGGGCCGATGACGAGCGGCTGACCAACGACGTGGTCGAGCGGCTCACCGCCCAGGGTCTTGATGCCGAGCGAGTCCGCGAGCGCATCCTAGGCCTGATGCCCTTCCTCAAGGAGCGCGCCAAGACGCTGGTCGACCTGGCTGACAGCACCGCCTTCCTCGCCCGCCACATGCCGCTCAGCTTCGAGGAAAAGGCCCAAGCCCTGCTGACGGCCGAGGCCAAGGCAGCCTTGCCGGCGCTCGCCACCGTACTCGACGGCACCGACTGGACCGCCCCGGCACTCGACGCCGCACTACGCGCCTACGCCGAGGCCAATGGCCAGAAGCTCGGTAAGGTGGCTCAGCCCCTGCGCGCCGCGCTGACCGGCAGCACCATGAGCCCGCCGATTGACCAGACTCTGGCCGCCCTCGGCCGCGAGGAAGCCCTCGCCCGCATCGCTGCGGCTGCGGCCTGATGTTCAGCCACAAACACCTGCTGGCGATCGAGGGGCTTTACCCGCCCGAGATCGCCACCTTGCTCGACCTGGCCGAGAGCTACGTCCTGCTCAACCGCTCCGGCAAAACACAGCGCGATCTGCTGCGCGGCCGCACCCTGATCAACCTGTTCTTCGAGGACAGCACCCGCACCCGCACCAGCTTTGAGCTGGCCGGCAAGCGGCTCGGTGCCGACGTCATCAACATGTCGGTCTCGACCAGCAGCGTGAAAAAGGGCGAGACCCTGCTCGATACAGCGACGACGCTGAACGCCATGCGCTGCGACCTCCTCGTCGTGCGGCACGATCAGTCCGGCGCGCCGGCGCTGCTGGCGCAGAAGGTCTCCTCGGCCGTCATCAACGCCGGCGACGGCACGCACGAACATCCCACCCAGGCGCTGCTGGACGCCCTGACCATCCGCCGCCGCAAAGGCCGCCTCGAAGGACTCGTGGTCGCGATCTGCGGCGACGTGCTGCACAGCCGGGTCGCGCGCTCCAATATCCATCTGTTGACCACCATGGGCAGCCGGGTGCGGCTCATTGGCCCGCCGACGCTGATCCCGGCCGCCGCGACCAGTCTCGGCGTCGAGGTGATGCACGACATGGAGACCGGGCTCGACGGCGCCGACGTAGTGATGATGCTGCGATTGCAGCGCGAGCGGATGGTGGGCGGGCTCATTCCCAGCGAGCGGGAGTATTTCCGCTTCTTCGGCCTCGACCACCCCAAGCTCGCTCGCGCCAAGCCCGACGTCATCGTCATGCATCCCGGCCCGATGAACCGCGGCGTCGAGATCGATAGCGCCGTCGCCGACGACCCGGCCCACAGCGTCATTGGCACTCAGGTCGAGATGGGAGTCGCCGTGCGCATGGCCGTGCTCGACGTCCTCGCACGCCAGGACCGCCGCAATGTCTGACACACTGTTCCAGAACGTCCGCCTGCTCGACCCCGCTTCCGACCTGGATGTTATCGGCGCCCTCCTCGTCAAAGACGGCCGCATTGCCGATTGGGGCGCAAATCTCGGCCGACCCGACGGGGTCGACACCCTCGACGGCGGCGGCGCGATCCTTTGCCCCGGCCTGGTGGACATGCGCGCCAGCCTCGGCGAGCCCGGCTTCGAATACCGTGAAACCATAGCCTCGGCCGCCCGCGCCGCTGCGGCTGGCGGCATCACCACCATTGGTGCACTGCCCGACAGCCGCCCCGCCATCGATGATCCGGCTCTTGTACGCCTCATGCGCAGCCGCGGCGAGGAAACCGGCGCCGTCACGGTCCGTCCCTACGCCGCCGTCACCAAAGGCTGCCGCGGTGAGGAACTGGCGGAAATCGGCCTGCTCCGCGAAGCCGGTGCCGCCGCCTTCACCGACGGCCAGCGTGCCATCGGCAATGCCCGCCTGATGCGACTGGCGCTCTCCTACGCACGCGGCTTCGGTGCCCGTATCGTCCAACACCCCGAGGACCCCACGCTCGCAGCCGGCGGTGCCGCCACTGAAGGCGAACAAGCTACCCGGCTCGGCCTGCCCGGCATTCCCGCCGCCGCGGAAGCCATTCTCGTCGCCCGCGACATTCGCCTGGCTGAGCTCACCGGCGGCCTGCTGCACTTCGCCCATGTCTCGACCGCTGAAGCGCTCGAACTGATTCGCCGGGCCAAGGAGCGCGGCCTGCCCATCACCTGCGACACCGCCCCGCCCTATTTCGACCTCAACGAGACGGCGATCGGCGATTTCCGCACCTACGCCAAATTGTCGCCGCCGCTTCGCGCGGAAAGCGACCGCCTCGCCGTCTGCGCCGCTCTGGCTGACGGCACCGTCGACGCCATCGCGTCCGACCATCAGCCGCGTGACGCCGACGATAAGCGCCTGCCGTTCGCCGTGGCGTCCCCGGGCGGCGCCGGTCTGGCGACGCTGCTGCCCATCACCCTCGCCCGCGTCCACGGCGGCGGCCTGCCGCTTTCCCGCGCCTTGCTGCTGCTGACCGCTGGTCCCGCCGCTCTGCTGGACGCCGACGCAGGCCGTTTCCGCCGCGGCGCCCCTGCCGATCTCTGCCTGTTCGACCTCGAGCGTGCCTGGCGCATCGAGTCCGGCACTCTACCCGGCAAGGCCCAGAACACGCCGTTCGACGGCCGCCCCGTCGAGGGCTTGGTTCTCGGCACCTGGCATCACGGCCGTCGCGTATTTCCACAATGACGGGTCTCGGCGATGATCAACCCATGCTGATCGTCGCGCTCCTCCTCGGCGTGGTTCTGGGTTCGGTCCCGTTCGGCCTGCTGCTCACGCGGGCCGCCGGGCTGGGCGACATTCGCAAGACCGGCTCCGGCAGCATCGGCGCCACCAACGTGTTGCGCACCGGCCGCAAGGACATCGCAGCCGCCACCTTGCTGCTCGATGCCGGCAAGGGAGCCGTCGCCGTCCTGCTCATAGCGGCTTATGCCGGCCCCGACGCAGCGCTCGTCGCCGGCGTGGGCGCGGTTTTCGGTCATTGTTTCTCGCCCTGGATCGGCTTCAAGGGCGGCAAAGGCATCGCCACCGGCGCCGGCGTGCTGCTTGCGTGGTCTTGGCCGGCCGGATTGCTTTGCCTCGTGGCCTGGCTGGCCGCGGCCTACCTGTCCAAGCGCTCCAGCGTCGGCGCCCTGGTCGCGCTGGCCGTAGCCCCATTCTTGCTCTGGGCGTTCGCCGACGGGCGCACGGCCCTGGCCGGCCTTCTCGTCAGTGCGGTCTGCATCGGCCGTCACCACGCCAACATCGCCCGTCTCCTCGCCGGCACGGAGCCACGCATCGGGCGCAAGGCTTGAACGTCGTCGACCGCCTGCGGCTGATCCGCACGGAGGGCGTCGGCCCCATCACCTACCACCGCCTGCTCGACCGCTTCGTCGACCCGGCCATTGCCCTCGACGCCCTGCCCGCCCTTGCCCATGCCGGCGGACGCGCGTCGATCCGCATCCCCACGGTCGCCGAGGTAAACCGCGAGATCGACCGAATCAGCGCGGCCGGCGCCCGCCTGCTGTTCATCGGTGACCCCGACTATCCCGACCTCCTCGCCAGCACCGACGGCGCACCGCCCGCCATCACCGTCAGAGGCGACCCAGCCGCGCTCAACCGCCGCGCCGTCGCCCTGGTCGGCGCCCGCAACGCGTCCACCAACGGCAAGCACATGGCCGACCTGCTAGCCTACGATCTCGCGAGCTCCGGCCTCGTCGTGGTCTCCGGCATGGCGCGTGGCATCGACACCGCCGCTCATACCGGCGCGCTGCGGGCCGGCCTGACCGTGGCCTGCATCGCCGGCGGCATCGACGTGGCCTACCCGGCCGAGAACGCCGCCTTACAGGAGCGGGTCGCCGAGAGCGGTGCCGTCGTCGCCGAAGCACCATTCGGCACCGCGCCGCAGGCCCGCCACTTCCCACGGCGCAACCGTATCATCGCCGGGCTGGCGTTAGCGATCATCGTGGTCGAGGCGGCGCCGAAATCCGGCAGCCTCATCACCGCCCGTTTCGCCGCCGAGATGGGCCGCGACCTGTTCGCCGTCCCCGGCTCCCCGCTCGACGCACGCTGCCGTGGTTCCAACGATCTGATTCGCACCGGTGCCCATTTGGTGGAGAGCGCCGCCGACGTACTGGCCTTCCTGCCCTCGATCCACGCCGCTTCGATCCCACGCGGCGTTTCCGAACCATCTGCCCGCTACGAGCCCCGGCTCGCCGATGACGAGGTGCGCCGCCTCGTCCTGGACAATCTCGGCCATGATCCCACCGATATCGACGACCTCATTCGCCAAAGCGGCGTTCCCAGCGCCAGCGTCCATGCCGCTTTGCTTGAGCTGGAGCTGGGTGGCCAGGTCAGCGTGCTGCCCAACAATCGAGCCTGTCTCACCGCGCTCTGACCACGGTTCGACGACCCGGCAATACATCCCAGGTTGACGTTGGCGGTCGCCGCTGCCAGTTGTCCGCTCATTGGGGGCACTGGGACAATCCTGGCGAGACCCTGCGTCAAAGGATGCCATGACCGACGTTCTCGTCGTCGAATCGCCTTCCAAGGCCAAGACAATCAACAAATATCTTGGCGACAACTTCACCGTTCTCGCCAGCTTCGGCCATGTGCGCGACCTGCCGCCCAAGGATGGCAGCGTGCGGCCGGACGAGGATTTCGCGATGGATTGGGCTGCCGACGAGCGCGGCGCCAAGCAGATCGCCGCAATCGCCAAGGCCGTCAAAGGCGCCGGCACGCTTTACCTGGCGACCGACCCGGACCGTGAGGGCGAGGCGATCTCGTGGCACGTCCGCGCCATGCTGGAAGAGAAGCACGCGCTCAAGGGCGTCAACGTCAAGCGCATCACCTTCAACGAGATCACCAAATCGGCGATCACCTACGCGATCGACCACCCGCGCGAACTCGACCAGCCGTTGATCGAGGCATACCTCGCGCGACGGGCTCTGGACTATCTCGTGGGCTTCACTCTGTCGCCGGTTCTGTGGCGCAAGCTGCCCGGCAGCCGCAGCGCTGGCCGCGTGCAGTCGGTCGCGCTTCGCCTGGTCTGCGAGCGGGAAGCCGAAATCGAGGTGTTCAAGCCGCGCGAATACTGGAGCGTCGAGGCGCACTTCCTCACGCCGGCCAACGCGCCGTTCACCGCCAAGCTGACGCAGCTCGACGGCAAGAAGCTCGACCAGTTCGACCTCAACAATCGCGACAAGGCGGAGGCCGCCCGCGCAACGGTGCAGGCTGGCCGCTTCTCGGTCGTCGCCGTGGAACGCCGCCGGGTTAAGCGCAACCCGCCAGCGCCGTTCACCACCTCGACCTTGCAGCAGGAAGCCAGCCGCAAGCTCGGCATGGGCGCGCAAGCCACCATGCGGTGCGCGCAGCAGCTCTACGAGGGCGTCGAGCTGCACGGCGAGACCACCGGCCTGATCACCTACATGCGGACCGACGGCGTACAGATGGCCCGCGAAGCCACCATGTCGATCCGCGATCACGTCAGCACGTCGTACGGCGCCGACTACATACCGGCTGCCCCGCGCGAATACACCAGCAAGGCCAAGAACGCGCAGGAGGCCCACGAGGCCATCCGCCCCACCGACGTGGCCCGCTCCCCGGACCAGGTCACCCAGTACCTCTCGGGCGAGCAACTCCGCCTTTATGAGCTGATCTGGAAGCGCGCCGTCGCCAGCCAGATGCAGTCTGCCGAACTCGACCAGGTCGCCGTCGACCTTGCCAGCGACGGCACCAAGCTTCGCGCCACCGGTTCCATCATCGCCTTTGACGGCTTCCTCAAGCTCTACCGCGAGGACACCGATGACGGCACCGACGGTGCCGCAGACGACAGCCGCATGCTGCCCCCGATGCATGAACGCGACCCGGTGCAGCACGACCGCGTCGCCGCCGAACAGCACTTTACCCAGCCGCCACCGCGTTTCTCCGAAGCCAGCCTGGTCAAGAAGATGGAGGAGCTGGGCATCGGCCGTCCGAGCACCTACGCCTCCATCCTGACCGTGTTGCGCGATCGCAACTACGTCCGCATGGACAACAAGCGCTTCTTCCCCGAGGACCGTGGCCGCCTCGTCACCGCCTTCCTGACCAGCTTCTTCGAGCGCTACGTCGATCCCGGCTTCACCGCCTCGCTCGAGGAACAACTCGACGACATTTCCGGTGGCCGTGCCGAGTGGCGCAAGGTCATGCACCTGTTCTGGGACCAGTTCTCCAAGGCCGTCGAACAGACCCGCGACCTCAAGATCTCCGACGTCATCGACGCGCTGGACAAGGATCTCGGCTCCCACTTCTTCCCGGTGCCTGTCGATGGCGGCGATCCGCGCGAGTGCCCCGCCTGTCGCGCCGGCCGCCTCGGGCTCAAGCTGGGCCGCCACGGCAGCTTCATCGGTTGCTCGAACTATCCGACCTGCGAATACACCCGCCGCCTGGCCGTCGATGGCGGCGAGGAAGGTGGCGAGACGCTCAAGGAAGGCAAGCGCGACCTCGGCGCGCATCCGGAGAACGGCGAGAACGTCACCATTCGCCGTGGTCCCTATGGACTCTACGTTCAACAGGGCGACGCCGACCCGGAGGACAAGAAGAAGAAGCCTCGCCGCACCGCCATCCCGCGCGGCATGGATGGCGAGCAGATGACACTCGACCAGGCGCTCGGCCTGCTATCGCTCCCGCGCCTGATTGGCCTGCACCCCGAACGTGGCGAGCCGATCGAAGCCGGCATCGGCCGCTTCGGCCCGTTCGTGAAAATGGGCGCTATCTTCGCTTCGCTCGACAAGGACGACGACGTTCTGCACGTCGGCCTCAACCGTGCCGTCGACGCGTTGGCCAAGAAACTCGACAGCATCCGCAGCATCGGCACGCATCCCGGCGACAAGCAGCCGGTCGTGGTACGGAAAGGGCGCTTCGGGCCGTACATTCAACACGGCAACACGGTTGCGAACCTGCCCAAGGATCTCGCCATGGACGATGTCGGCCTGGACGAGGCCGTCGCTCTGCTCAAGGAAAAGGGCAAGGCACTCAAGCCCCGCCCCGGCAGCAAGAAGCCGGCCGGCAAGGCGAAGTCGACGGCCACCAAAGCCGTTGTCGCCAAGGCCGCCACGCCCAAGGCTCCTGCAGCCAAGGCAAAGGCTGCGGCGAAGCCGAAAGCTGCAACCAAGGCGAAAAGCGCCAGCAAGCCCAAATCCCCCGCCACGAAAGCGAGCTGAGTGACCCGGCGGGAGCGAACGCCGGGCACGCTCCCCACCCCGGAAGAAATCCGCAAATTCGTTACAGACGCCGCCGGCCGCGTCGGCAAGCGTGAGATCGCCCGCGAGTTCGGCATTGCGCCCGACGACAAGCTGGCGCTCCGCGGCATCCTCGCCGAAATGAAGACCGACGGCACCATCGCCCCCGCCGGGCATCGCCGCTTCACCGACCCGGCGCCCAGCTCGAAATCCGCACCCGATGCGACGGTTGTCCGTATCACCGGCACCGACCCGGACGGCGAAGCCATCGCCCGTCCGATCGCCTGGCCATTCCCCGGCGCGCCGCCGCTCGTGTTCATGCGCCCGGAACGCCGCGATCAGCCATCCCTGGTCCCCGGCGAGCGCGTGCTGGCGCAACTCAAGCCGATCGGCGGCGGCAAGTTCGAAGGACGCACCCTCCGCCGCCTGACCGACCAACCCGGCCGACTGCTCGGCGTCTATCAGCCGCGCGCCGGTGGCACCGGACGGATCGAGCCGACCGACCGCCGGGTCAAGGCGGAATGGCGCGTGCCGCTCGGCGAAGAAGGCGGTGCCGAGGCGGGAGAGATCGTCGTCGCTACGCCGCTGCCGCATGGTGGCGCCGGTCTCAAGCCGGTCCGCATCGTCGAGCGACTCGGCCCGATGGGCGATGCCCGCTCCATCAGCCTGATCTGCATCGTCAATCACGAGATCCCCGACGACTTCCCCGCCGACACGCTCGCCGATGCCGCAGCGGCCGGCCCCGCCACGCTGGCAGGACGCGAGGACCTCCGGGACATTCCACTTGTCACGGTTGACGGCGCCGATGCCCGCGACTTCGACGACGCGGTCTGGGCCGAGCCGGACGGCGACGGCTTTCGCTTGCTCGTCGCCATCGCCGACGTCGCCCATTATGTCCGCCCCGGCACCCCGCTCGATCGCGAAGCCCGGCACCGCGGCAACAGCGTGTATTTCCCCGATCGAGTCGTCCCCATGCTGCCGGAGGCGCTCTCCAACGGCTGGTGCAGCCTACGCCCAGACGAGGATCGCGGCTGCCTCTTCGCCGAGCTCCATATCGGCGCGGACGGACGCAAGATCCGACACCGCTTCGGCCGCGGCCTGATGCGCAGCGCCGCCCGCCTGACGTACGAGCAGGCGCAGGATCAGCACGACGCCCTGGAACTAGCCCCCCTGTTCGCTGCCTATCGCGCGCTCCTCGCGGCTCGCCAGTCGCGCGGCACGCTCGACCTCGATCTGCCGGAGCGGCAGGTGGTTCTGCGTGAAGGCCGAGTCGAGTCGGTCCGGCCACGGCAGCGTCTCGACAGCCATCGGCTGATCGAGGAATTCATGATCCTGGCCAACGTCGCGGCCGCCGAGGAGCTGGAGCGGCTGCAGCGTCCCTGCGCTTACCGGGTCCATGCGCCCCCGACCGACGATAAGCTCGAATCCCTCCGCACCATCCTGCACGGTCTCGATCTGACCTTGCCGCCGGCCGATCAGCTGCATCCGCGCGACCTCGACCGCCTGCTGCAGCGGGTCGCCGGCACGCCGGAGGCTCCGCTGGTCAACGACATCATGTTGCGAAGCCAGAGCCAGGCGGAATACTCGGCCGACAACATCGGCCATTTCGGCCTGGCGCTGCCGCGCTACGCCCATTTCACCAGCCCGATCCGCCGCTACGCCGATCTCCTGGTTCATCGCGCGCTGATCGCCGGCCTTGGGCTAGGTGATGGTGGCCTCAGTGCCGACGAGGGCGCCCGCCTACCCGACACGGCCGCGCATATCAGCGGCACCGAACGCCGCGCGGCGCTGGCCGAGCGCGACGCCGTGGACCGCTATCTGGCGGCATTTCTCGCCAGCCAAACCGGCGCCATCTTTGCGGCCCGTGTCTCCGGTGTGCAACGCTTTGGCATATTTGTCACACTGATAGAGAATGGCGCCAATGGACTGGTGCCGGCCAGCAGCCTGCCCGATGATTCATGGGATTATGACGACGCTACACACACGCTTTCGGGCCGCCGAACCCGCTTGGTTTTCCGCCTGGCGCAATCGCTGGACGTGCGTCTCGTCGAAGCCAGTGCCTTGACCGGCGGCATCCTGTTCGCCCTGGCAGCGCCGAACGTTCCTCAGCGGTGATCCGTTTTGTCCTCACCGCCCTGCTGCTCCTGCTCGTCGGGCCGTCTTGGGCCCAACCGCAGCGCGACCGCTTCGACAGCGAGATGGCAACCGCCGTGTTCACCTCGGCGCTCGAGTTCATCGCGCCGCGCGCGCTGGAGGCCGTCAGCATCCAGCAATTCGCGATCTGGGGCCTGCGCGGGATCACCACCCTCGACTCCACCCTCTACCCGTCGCTAACGGACGGCATCGTCTCGCTACGGCGTGGGGGCACCACGCTGTTCCAACGCCCTGCTCCAGCCGCCAACAGCGCCGATGGATGGGGCAGCCTGGTCAGCGATCTCTCCGCCTCGGCCTGGGCCAACTCACCGATGATCCAGGCTGGCGGCGGTCAGACTTTGATCACTACTTTCTTCGACGAGATGTTCAACCATCTCGACCCCTACTCCCGCTACGTTGCACCGGAGGCGGCCGACGAGGATCGCGCGCGCCGCTCCGGCGAGGCAGGCGCCGGGCTGCTGATCGCACAAATCCGCACCGCGTTCGTGATCCAAAGCGTCAATGCCGACGGCCCGGCCGCCGAGGCCGGCATCGTTGCCGGTGATCAGATCGTCGCGGTGGACGACCAACCCACGCGCGGGGAGGACATCGATACCGTGCTGGGCTGGATTTCCGGCGTCGAGGGCACTGATGTCACGCTGACGATTCGTGCCCGCACCGGCCGCGTCCGCAAGGTCGAGCTGGAGCGGGTCATCCTACCACCCGAGACGGTGTTCGGCAGCCGCGTCGGCGACACCGTTCTGCTACGGGTCGCCGCCTTCAGCAGCGATACCGATCAACGCTTCGGCCGCGAACTGGAGCGCCAGCTCGGCCGTGCCGGCACCGCGAAGGCCGTCATCATTGACCTGCGCGGCAATCGCGGCGGCTTGCTGCGCCAGGCGGTGGCCGCGACCGATCTGCTGCTCGATCACGGCATCATCGCCACCACCGCCGGGCGTAATCCGCAAGCGGCCCATGAATGGCGGGCCGACCAGTCCGACATCTCCGGCGGCAAGTCCGTGATCGTGCTGGTGGACGGGCGCACGGCCAGCGCGGCGGAGATCATGGCCGGCGCGCTGGCGGGCCAGGGCCGCGCCGTCGTCGTCGGCAGCTCGACGCTCGGCAAGGGGCTGGTGCAGACCATCTCGCCGTTGCCGGACGGGGGCGAGCTGTTCGTATCCTGGAGTCGTGTCCTGGCGCCGGAGGGCTGGCCCTACCAGGGACTCGGCGTGCTGCCGCAGCTCTGCACCAGCCTCGGCAAAGACGCGACGGCCAGCCAGATCGCGAGCCTGGAGAAGGGTGGGTCGCAATTCGCCCAGGCGCTGCAGAGGCATCGCTCCGCCCGCGCGCCGGTGCCGCCGGCCGAGATCGTCGAACAGCGCGCGGCGTGCCCGGCGTCGGAAGGCAAGGATCAGGACATGGCGGTGGCCAAATTCCTCATCACCCACCCGGCCGCCTATGCCGCGGCCCTGCTCAGCCCGCCAAACGACTGATTTCCCTTGACCGGAACCGATCGCATGCGCATTTTCCGCCGCTGCGCCCGGGCTCAAGGTTTCGCTCGGGCAAGCGCGCTCGAGGAATGAGGCCATGGCCAAGTCAAACACCGTTCAGATCCGCCTCGTGTCCACTGCGGACACCGGCTATTTCTATGTGACCAAGAAGAATGCCCGTTCGGCGACCGGCAAGCTCGAACTCAAGAAGTACGATCCCGTCGCCCGCAAGCACGTCGCGTTCAAGGAAGCCAAGATCAAGTAATCCGCGCCGTCCGAACCCGGACGGCGAATTACCTCGATTATACTTGCCCTTCCGGGGGCGCTGGGTCAGAGACGATGCATGCCCGATGCTCGTCAGATCGAAGCCGAAATCCTTGCGCAGACCAGCGCGCGGGGGCCGGACAAATCAATCTGCCCCAGCGACGTCGCCCGCAGCTTGGCCGACGAATGGCGACCCTTGATGCATTTGGTGCGCCAGGCCGCGGTCACCCTCGCCACTAGCGGGCAGATCGACATCCTTCGCAAAGGCAAGCCGATCGACCCGGCGGCCATGCACGGCGTGATCCGTCTGCGCACCAAGGTGTCGCCCGCATGATGCGCGTTGGCTCACTACTGCGCCAAGCCTGGCACCTCACCCTTCCCTATTTCATGCGGTCGGAGCAGCGCTGGAGCGCGCGCGGCATGCTGCTCGGCATCATCCTGCTTGCCCTCACGCAGGTCGGGGCCAGCACGCTGATCAACTTCTGGTACGGCCAGTTCTACGACGCGCTCCAGGCCAAGGACCTCGATTCCTTCATCCGCCTGCTACTCTGGTACCGCTGGGACGACGCTCATGGCTTCATGCTCGGCTTCGTCCCCATCGTGACACCGCTGGTGCCGCTCGGCGGTTTGCAGGCCTATGTGCAGCAGTGGCTGCAGGTCCGTTGGCGTAGCTGGATGACCAACGACATCCTCGGCCAGTATATGAGCGACCGCGCCTACTACACGATCGGGCTCACCCACGTCGCCGGTGATCCCGGCACCGACAACCCCGACCAGCGCATCTCCGAAGATATCCGCGATTTCACGTCCAGCACGCTGGACCTGGCCATCAGCTTCATCTCGCGCATCACGAACCTATTCAGCTTCTCCGTCATTTTGTGGGGCCTGTCCGGTGCCACCCAGATCTTCGGCGTCACCATCCCCGGCTACATGTTCTGGGGGGCGCTTCTATACGCCGTCGCCGGCACCTTCCTGACCCATGTCGTCGGCCGTCAGCTCGTGCCGCTGAACTTCATGCGTCAGAAAGCCGAAGCCGATTTCCGCTATGCCCTGGTCCGACTACGCGAGAACGGTGAAGGCGTGGCGCTATCCAGCGGCGAAGTGGAAGAAAAGGCCGTGCTCGGCACCCGCTTCACCGAAGTGACCACCAACTGGTTCCGCCTCATGACCCGGCGCTTCAAGCTCAGCCTGTTGACCGATACCTATGAGCAAGCCGCCGTCGTGTTCCCGTTCATTCTCGGCGCCCCGCGCTACTTCGCCGGCGCCATCGAATTGGGTGGCCTCATGCGCATCGTCAGCGCATTCAGCCAGGTGCAGCGGTCCTTGTCGTGGTTTGTCAGCGTCTACGAGTCGCTGGCCGCCTGGAGCGCCACCGTCAGCCGGTTGACAACGTTCGAGTCCGCCATCGGCTCGGCCCGCAGCCTGAACGCGGCCGGGCCGAGCCTGGTCGACAGCCGAGGCTCCAACATCACGCTGGCCCATGCCCGCGTCGCCCTCCCGGACGGCCAGGCTGTTCTCGACGGTGCTGATATCAGCTTCGCCCGCGGCCGCGCGGTCACCATCGCCGGCCGCTCCGGCAGTGGTAAGTCAACGATGTTCCGCGCCATCGCCGGGATCTGGCCATTCGGCAGCGGCGTCATCGAGCGTCCGAGCGGCAGCTATCTTTTCCTGCCGCAGCGTCCGTACCTCCCGCTCGGCACGTTGCAGCACGCGGTCGCCTATCCCGGCGACGGCACCACCTATCCGCTAACCGAGATCCGCAATGCTCTGACAGCCGCCGGGCTGTCGAGCCTAGTCGGCCGGCTCGGCGAGGAGCAGCCCTGGTCGCAGACCCTTTCCGGCGGCGAGCAACAGCGCTTGGCCATCGCTCGCGCCCTGTTGCTACGACCGGATTGGCTCTTCCTCGACGAAGCCACCTCCAGCCTGGACCCGGCAGCCGAGGCCGAACTTTACACCGCGTTGCGTCAGCACTTGCCCGACACGACGATCGTCTCGATTGCTCACCGCCCCGAGATCGCCCGCTATCACGACGAGGCGCTGACCTTCCAGCGTCAGCCCGGCATGTCCGGCACCCTGGTAGGTCGTCAGCCCGCCGCGACGATCGAGAGCACCGCCGCCCCGTAGCGGTCGAGCTTACTGGCGCCGACGCCGCGGATTTCCCCCAGCGCGGCGTCGCTGGCGGGACGGTTGGCGGCGATCTCGCGCAACACGCTGTCATGGAAGATGACATAGGGCGGCACCGATTGCCGCTTGGCCTCCGACGTCCGCCATTGCCGTAGGGCATCGAACATGTCCCCTTCCTCGCCCGGCAGTGGCGGCGGCGCGGCAGCCGCACGTTCCCGCGTCGGCTTCGGCCGCGCTTTTTCCTCGCGCAGCATCACCTTGGCTTCGCCGCGCAGGATGCTGCGCGCCTCGTCCTCGACCAGGACCAGGCTGGCATATTCGCCGCTCCCGGTCTCAAGCGCCCCACGCGCGATTAACTGACGGATCACCCCGCGCCAGAACGGCGCCGGCTCGTCCTTGCCCACACCGAACGTCTTCAGCGCCTCGTGCCCATGCTTCTGCACCATCGCCGTCGCTTCGCCACGCAGCACGCTGACAATGTGCAGCGCGCCGAACATCTGCCCCGTCCGATAAATCGCCGACAGCACCTTCTGCGCCGCGATCGTTCCGTCGATCAGCGGCACCGGCGTGCTGCAATTGTCGCAATGCCCGCATGGGTGTCCCAACTCCTCGCCGAAGCAGGCCAGCAGCGCGCGCGTGCGGCACTCGACCGTCTCGGTCAGCGAGATCATCGCCTCCAGCCGCGCCCGCATCACCTTGCGCTGGGCCTCCGGCGCGTTGGACTGCGCCAGCCAGTATCGCGCCCGGGCGATGTCCTCGCCGCCATAAAGCAGCAGCGTGTCCGCGCGCTCCCCGTCACGCCCGGCGCGGCCGATCTGCTGGTAGTAGCTCTCCGGGCTATCCGGCATGTCGAGATGCACGACGTAGCGAACGTCGGGGCGATCGATCCCCATGCCGAACGCGATGGTGGCCACGATCACCACCGGCTCGCCGCTGCGGAACCGGCTCAACCCCACACGCTTTTCCAACGGCGACAAGCCGGCGTGGAACGCGATGGCCGGCATCCCCGTGTCGGACAAGCGCTTGGCCACCCGCTCCGTCTTGGCCCGGCTCCCGCAATAGACGATACCCGCCTGCCCCGTCCGCCGCCGCAGGAACTCGAGCAGCTCCCGCGTTTCGCCCTCCTTGGCCTGGGCCGCGACGTGCAGGTTCGACCGATGAAAGCTGGACGCAAAGACCGTCGCGTCCTGCATCTGCAGCGCTTGCAGGATATCGGTGCGTGTTCGGGGATCAGCCGTTGCGGTCAGCGCAACGCGGGGAACACCCGGGAACACCTCGGCCAGCCGAGCTAATCCGCGATACTCCGGCCGGAACTCGTGGCCCCAGGCCGAGACGCAATGCGCCTCGTCGATCGCAATCAGCCCGATCTTGCGTCGCGACAGCCGCTCCAGCATGCCCGACATCAGCAGCCGCTCGGGCGATAGATACAGCAGGTCCAACCGGCCGGAATCGAGGTCCCGCGCTGCGGCAGCGGCCACGTCCGGCTCGACTTCGGAATGCATTGCCGCTGCTGCCACGCCCAATTGCCGCAAGCTCGCGACCTGGTCGTCCATCAGCGCGATCAGCGGCGAGATCACGATCGCCGTGCCTTCGCGGCACAGTGCCGGCACCTGGTAGCAGAGGCTCTTGCCGCCGCCCGTCGGCATCAGCACCAGCGCGTCGCCGCCTGACACCACCTGCTCGACCGCCGCCGCCTGCTGACCGCGGAACTCGCTGAACCCGAAGACCCGGCGCAGCACCTCGGCCGGGGCGCTACCATGTTCCATCAGCTACCCAACCGAATGTCGACACGCCGGCTCTCGACGGCGGGGGCACCGCCCAACGCGCGCCAAGGCGTCAGGGTGATCCGATCGCGCGCCACACCGGCCTGCCGCAAAGCGTCCGCCACCAGTTGTGCCCGGATGCGTGATTGGATCTGGTTGGCTTCCGGCGCACCGGGATCGTCGGCATATCCGGCCACTACGACGCGGACCCCACGCCGGGCCGCAAAGCCGGCCGCTCGCACGATGGTGGCCTGGGCCGCGGCCTCGAGAACAGTCGATTGCCCCGGGTAATAGATCACGTAGTCCGCCCGATCATCCGGATCGGTCCCATAGCTGCAGGAGGCGCACGCCAGCGCCGCTGCCAAAAATAACCGCCGTTCGATCACTACCAAACTCCGAATGATGACCGTCAGCCGGCGGCTGCGACCGCCTTGCCGCCGCTCAACCGCCAGATCCGGTCGAGCCGCTCCACCCCGGTCAGTCGGTGCACGATCAGTATCACCGTCCGCCCCTCGGCCACCTCGTTCAGCGTCGCGAAGAAGGCCCGCTCCGCGGCCGGGTCGAGCCCGGTGGCGGGCTCGTCGAGCAGGAGGATCGGCGCATCTGACAGCAGCGTCCGCGCCAGTGCCAGCCGCCGCGCCTGTCCGCCCGACAACCCGGCGCCACCGGCGCCCAACCACGTGTCGAGCCCGTCCGGCAACGCATGCACGACGTCGGCAATCACGGCGGCCTCGAGCGCCCGCCACAGCGCGGGATCATCGGCATTCGGGCGGGCGAGCAACAGGTTGGCCCGGATCGTGTCCTCGAACAGGGTCGTGGCCTGCGAGAGCCAGGCGATCGACGCGTGCACATCGGTCGAGACGAGCTGTGTCATGTCGGCCCCGCCGAGCAGCACCCGCCCGCTCTCGGGCGTCACGACCCGCAACGCCAGGGCGGCCAGCGTCGACTTGCCGGCGCCCGATGGCCCCAGGATCGCCACCCGCGACCCGGCCGCCACGTCCAGCGACAATCCCTGCAGAACAGGCGCACGCCCCGGATAACCGAACACCACGTTGTCGAAGCGCAGGCTGTGCCGGGTCGGTGTCGGTAGCGGCGTCGCAGGTTCCGGCACCGCCGGTGCAGCGGTCGCGGCGCCGACGATCCGACGAGCCGCCGCATTGGCGAGCCCGAGCAGGACGCCGGCACGCGGCATGATGGCGACGGCCTCGAATGCCGCCAGCGTCAGCATAATGGCTGGCAGCAGACGCTGCGGCGGCAGCCCGGCGACCAGCACCAGCAACAAGGCAAGCTGGCCGCACAGCACGGCACCGGCCTGGGCCGCCGCCCCACGCCGCGCCAACTGCCGCTGCGCTCGCAGCAACGCCGCCTCACGCGCCTGCACCGACGCCAGCATTCGTCCCTCGGCACCAAAGGCACGCACTTCCCGTAAGCCGGTCACGGCATCCAGGGCCGCCACCCGCAACCCAGCACCCGCATCGGTCAGCCGCATCCCGAGCCCGAGCGCACCGCGCGCCGCCAGCAGCGGCAGCACGACCGACACCGTCAGCAGCAGCGTCGCCAGCAGCAACATCGGGAACGGCCCGGCCGGAGCCATCGACCACATCAGCATCGGCAGCAGCACGATGACCGCGATGGCCGGAATAGCAATACGGATATAAAGCCCGTCGAGCGCCTGCACGTCGTCGACCAGCCGCGCCAGCGCGTCACCGGAGCGAAGGGCGCCCAGACCGCCCAACGACGACCGCGCCACCTCGCGGAAAAACCAGACGCGCAGCCGCGACAGCGACCGGAACGTCGCTTTGTGCGTCAGCATGCGTTCAGCATAGCGCAGCAAGACCCGGCCCGCACCCGACAGCCGCAGCGACCAGAACAACACCAATCCGCCCAACGCTGCCGGGACCACCGCACGCCCCGCCGTCATCGCCAGCGCGGCTCCCGCGCCGACGCAGAGCAACGACACCGCAGCGCCCGACGCCAACAGCACCGCCTCGGGCCGCCATAGCCCGATTACCCGCCGCAGCGGCGTCATGCCGCGCCGACCTGCTGGACCTGCGCGTCCGCCAGAACGATGCGCCGGCCGCCGAAGCTCTGTGCCGCACTGGCATGGCTCGCCATCAGCACCGTGCGCCCGATAGTCAGTCGTCGTAGGCTCTCCAGCACATCGGCCTCGGTCGCCGGATCCAGATGCGCAGTGGGCTCGTCGAGCAGCAGCAAGGGCGCATCACGAATAAAGGCGCGCGCGATGGCAACGCGCTGCGCCTGCCCGCCCGATAGGCCGTAGCCGTCCTCGCCGATGATGGTGTCGAGCCCGTGCGGCAGCGACTGCAGCATCGGCCCCAGCCCGGCAGCCCGCGCCGCCTCGAGGATTTCTTCCTCGCTTGAATCATCCCGGCCGAAACGGATGTTGTCGCGCACGCTTGCCGCGAACAGCACCGGGCGCTGGCCGATCCAGGCCGTCATGCGCGCCAGTGCGGGCACCGTGATGGTGGACAGGTCGGCGCCGTTCAGTGTGATGCGGCCCTGATCCGGCCGCAGAAAGCCGAGCAGCAACTCGATGACGGTCGTCTTGCCGGAACCGGATGGCCCGACCAGGATCGCGGTCTCGCCCTGCGGCACGCGGAACGTCAGTTCGTTCAGAACCGCGCCCCGCGCCGGGTCACGCGTGACGCTGACGCGATCAAACGCAACGGTGACGCCGTTGGCCTCGACCGTGCGGACGGCTGGCGGCAGCGTGGGCAGCGTATGCGCCACCGACGTGGCGGCAAGCTGGGATGCGGCCTCACCCGCATGCATCCGGTCCTGATAGGCGGCAGCAAAGGCCCGCAACGGCGAGAAGAACTCGGCAACCAGAAGCAGCGGGAAGATCGCCGCCGACGGGTTCGGCAAGATACCGGCCCGCTCCGCCCCGGCGAACCGCACGGCGAGCAGAATGAGTGCCGACACCGCTGCTACATCCAGCGCCGCGGAGGAGAGAAA
The DNA here is from genome assembly GCA_050954595.1 of Janthinobacterium lividum. Lineage (GTDB taxonomy): Bacteria > Pseudomonadota > Alphaproteobacteria > Acetobacterales > Acetobacteraceae > JAVVHH01. The sequence continues at coordinate 19,242 of JBPBQE010000214.1, forward strand.
GGCCACGCGCAGGACCCGCATCGTCCGTCCCGACAACTCGGTCGCCGCCTGATCCAAGCGGCGCGCCTCCGCGTCGGCCTGCCCGGCAAGCACGATGGTGGCGATGCCGCGAACACGATCCAGGAAGCGGGCTTGTAGCCGGGACATAGCGACGAATTGGCCGCGCGACGCCTTCGCAGCGCCGATCCCTGCAACCGCCATGCCCACCGGCACCAGCAATCCGGCGAGTGCAAGGATGCCCGCCGCAATCGGGTCGACCGTCAGGACGGCGAGTGCGACCAAGGCCGGCCCGCCGATCGCCAGCGCCGCAGCCGGGAGCCAGCGGCCGAAATAGCCGTCCAGGGCCTCGATGTGGTCGATCGCCAACGCGCTGAGCACGCCTGGCGAAAGCCGCCCGGACTCGATGGGTCCGCCCGAGAACAAGCCGACGAACAACGCGGTGCGCAGGCGCCGCCGGGCTGCGGCACCGGTCTCGAACCCGAGCCGCTCCATGACGTAGGCAATTGCGCCGCGCCCGAGCGCGAACAGGCCGAAGGTCAGCGCCCAGAGCTGCCATCGGTCGTCGGAGCCGCCCAGCGCCGGCGCGATCAGCCGGGCGATGCACCAGGCCTGGCCGATCGCCGCCGCCGTGCCGAGCAGGCCGAGTCCGACCATGCGCGTATGGCTGCGCCGTGCCGGGCGAGCCTGCGCGGCAAGCCAGATCTGACCGGCGGACTTTACCCGGCGAGCCATGCTGCCGCTACTCCGCCAGAGCCCGGCGTGCCGTCGCAGCCAGCCAGCCGGACGCGACGGGAAGGATGTCGTCGTTGTAGTTATAGCCGGGCGTGTGCAACTCGGCCCCTGTCGTGCGTAAACCGTTGCCGATCCAGGCAAAGGCGCCAGGCCGCTCGCGCAGGAACCAACCGAAATCCTCGCTCGCCATAGTCGGCGCGAGGTCCCGCCGGATGATCGCGCCGGAGGCCTGTGCCGCGCTGGCCGCTAGATCGGCCTCCGCCGCATGGTTGATGGTCGCCGAGACACCGCGCTTGATCTGGACCGTGGCTGTGACATCCAGCATGCGCCCGACCCCGTCGGCCACGCGCCTGATGCCCTCCTCGAGCAGGTTGCCGGTCGCGTCGCTGAAGTAGCGCAGCGTGCCGGCGAGTTGCACGCGGCCGGGAATCTGGTTGGAGGCGATGCCGCCATGCACGGTGCAGATCGACACCACGCCGCTGTCGACCGGGTCTAGATTGCGGGCCACGAGCGATTGCAGGCCGACGACGATATGCGACGCCGCCAGCACCGGGTCGCGGGTCTGATGCGGGATGGCCGCATGCCCTGGCTGACCATCGACGTCGATGTAGATGCGCCCGCCGGCAGCCATAACGGAGCCACCATGGACCATGACGGTGCCGGCCTCGAGACCGGGCCAGTTGTGATAGCCGAAGATGCGATCTATCGGAAAACGTTGGAATAAGCCGTCGTTTATCATCGACAGCGCGCCGCCGTAGCCTTCCTCGGCCGGCTGAAAGACGAAGCGCACGGTGCCGGACCAGTCATCCGACCGCCGCAACAGCGCCGCCGCGCCGAGTAGGCTCGCCGTGTGGCCGTCATGCCCGCACGCATGCATCACTCCGTCGGTGGCCGAGGCATAATCCAGCCCGGTGGCTTCTACGATCGGCAGCGCGTCCATGTCGGCGCGCAGGCCGACGCTGCGATCGGAGGTGCCGCGGGAAAGCGTCGCAACGACGCCGTTGCCGCCGACACCGGCCTCAAACGGAATATCCAACTCCCGCAACCGGTCGCACACGAATGCCGCTGTTTGCTGCTCGTGAAGCGACAACTCCGGATGCTGGTGGAGATGCCGCCGCCATGCCGTCACCCGGCTCAGCAACTCGCTATCCATATCAATGTCCTCCAGCCCTCGATTTGCAGCCGGACGCCGTTTTCCGCAAGGCCGGGCGCTACAGTGCGGGAGAGTCAGTCCGTTCGCGGCGCAGCTTCATGCCGATCAGGTAGCGGGTTCCATCCGTGTCGTCCGTGTCCAGCGTGGCACCGAGTTGACGGGCGAAGCCGCGGATCAACTGGATACCGATGCCATCCCGTGTGCCCGACTCCGTCTCGACCCGGCCGGCGGGGATGCCGATGCCGTTGTCCCGGATATCCAGCACGACGTCTTCATCCATGCAGGTCAGCTTGATGGAAATCGTGCCGCGGCGTTCGTTGGGAAAGCCATATTTGACGGCATTGGTCACCGCTTCGGTGACGATGAGGCTGAGTGGCACCGCCTGATCGCTCGTCATCTGCAGTTCGGGCGCCTCGATGTCGAGGGTGATACGTTCATCGATCGATTGGCCCATGGCCTGCAACAACGGGCCGCAGAGATCAGTCAGAAAGACCCGCATGTTGATGGTGTTGATCTCGCCATGGGCATAAAGATGGCGATGCACGGTTGCCAATGCCCTCACGCGGTCCCGTGCCGACTGGAACTCTGCCTTAGCCTCCGGCAGCCGGATCCGGCTGACCTGCAAATTTAGCAGACTGGCGACGACCTGCAGGTTGTTCTTCACCCGATGGTGAATTTCCTGCATCGCCAGCGCTTGTCGCTCGACCGCGCGTTGCCGCTCCGCTTCGCGTCGGTTGAGCGCGATCGTCGATTTCTTGAACGACAGCGCAACGGAACGGAACTCGTTCGGCAATGCGCCGATCGCCAGCATGTCGAAGCCATTGCCCGAACGCCAGCTATCGATGCCGGAGCCCAATCGTCGTAACGGCGAGGCCACTAATTTATCCAAGCCGGCGACTGCAATGAATATGCCGAGCATCGTGGCGAAAGCGATGATCGTGTAGCTCCGTTCAACCGGAGCCCAAAAGCCAAGCAGCACGATCAAGGGCATCGAAGCGACGATAAATACGCCGCCAATCCGGAAGCCTAGAACATCGGTGATCTGTGGTCGTTTGAAGACCAACGGTCCGGCCCGGACGGACCGGTGACGCATCACTTCTTCTGGTCGGTTTGCAGTATCTTCAGCAACTCGGCTGGAATGGGCTCATTCATCACGTCGTCGAAGATCTGATGAAGTCCGCGGTTCAACCAATTGTCGAACGCGGTATCGGTAGCGCGGGATTGATCCATAGGTTTCTCTCCTGCTGATCCTTTCGAATTGGTCATTCTGAAATTCTTCATGGAGAGACGTCCATCAAAAGGCCGGGAGCCTGAGCCCCCGACCTTTTCTAGCGAGGCTTAGATCGGCCGAGTGGCCTGTACGGTTCCCTGGTGGGCTAGAAGCGCAGTGCGCGGCCCTTTGCCACGCTCCTTTTCTTCACCCATCAGCCAAGACTCGAGCTGACGACGGGCGCGGAACACGCGGCTCTTGGCAGTGCCGACCGCACAACCCGTGGCTTCGGCCAGATCTTCGTAGCTCATGCCATGAATGACGACCATGACCAGCGCCTCGCGCTGATCGGCCGGCAGGCGATCCATGGCCACACCGAGTTCTTTGAGGGCCAAGCGATCCTCGTGCGGCGCCTCGGTAGCGAACATGCTTGCGGGCACATCGTCGATGTCCGTCGTGTCCCGGCGCTTGCGCAGGTTGGAGATGAAGCGGTTGCGCAGAATGCGGTGCATCCAAGCGGCGAAATTGGTGCCCGGAATGAAGCTGGTGCTCGCGGAAAGGGCATTACAAACCGCGTCTTGAACAAGATCTTCCGCCGATGCCCGGTTCCGTGTCAGCGCAAGCGCCTGAACGCGGAGTTTGGGCAGAATGGCGATGACCTGCTCGTTAAATGCTTGGGTCGACATCGTGTGTCCTTCTGGCCTTATACCCAACCAATGACTGAGCCCGGCCGAGCGTTGCCTGCCGATTGTCACTAAAGCGTGAGGACACCTGCACCCCTGAGTTATGCGATTGCTCGCCCGAACTCGACGGTTAGGTATCGCCACCAGTATGGATGTTCTCGGTTTCCCCTTCGGCACGGCGCATCGCAGCGGCCAGCGCGGTTCGTCCGCGCGACACGCGCGCCTTGATCGTGCCGACCGGTACGCCGCAGACCAGCGCGGCCTCGTCGTAGGTCATCTCCTGCGCCCCGACCAGGATCAGCGCCTCGCGCAGCAACGGCGGCAGCGTCCAGATCAGACTTTGCAACTCGCGCATCGCCGCCCTGCCCTCCACCGCCGGACGCTCGGACTCGTCGGCCGGACGCTGCTCCTGCATCACGATCGTCTCGCGTTTGCGGCGCCGGGCTCCCTCGTAGAACGTGTTGCGCACGATGGTGAACAACCAGGCCTTCAGGTTGGTTCCGGCCTGGAACTGCTCCAGCGCGCTCAGCGCCCGCACCAGGGCGTCTTGCACCAGATCGTCCGCCATGACCCGGTCTCGCACCAGGAATCGGGCGAATCCACGCAGGTCCGGCAGCAATCCGATGATCGCGGCCCGCAGTTTCGCCTGCGGCGCATCGCTCGGCGCATCTTCCTCGATAAACAAGCTATCGTTCATAAAAGGGACATTCCATGACCAGCTTGCGTCGCGAGGATCTCGTCCGCGCACTTCCGTATGCGCGCCGCTATGCACGGGCCCTGACCGGAAGCCAACCCCGGGGGGATAGCCTGGTCGCCGAGAGCCTGCGGGAGATGATGGAGGACGGCGAACAGGACGCAACTGCACAATTCGCGCTCTATCGTTCCGTCACCAAGCGTTTCGCGCGCTCGGCTGCCGCGACCAGCCCGTTCGCCATCGGCCGTCTCTCGGCGACGCAGCGCCAGCTCCTGCTCCTGACCTCGCTCGAGGAACTGCCGATCGCCTCGGCCGCCGCCGTGCTGGGCATGGCCGAATCCGAAGCGGAGGCCCAACTTCTCGACGCCCGCGACCATCTGCGGGCGGGTGCTGCGACCGACGTGCTCATCATCGAGGACGAGCCGATCATCGCGATGGACATCGAGGAGTTGGTGCTGAGCTGCGGTCACAATGTCGTCGGTGTCGCCGCGACCGAGGCTGAGGCTGTTGAGATCGCCGAGCGCACCCGACCCGGCCTCATCTTAGCCGACATCAATCTTGGCATCGGCGGCGACGGCACCACCGCGGTCAGCCGGATTATGCGTCACCATTACGCGCCCGTGATCTTCGTGACCGCGTACCCGGAACGTCTGCTGACCGGCGAAGCCCTCGAACCAGCCTTTGTCATCACCAAACCGTTTGAGCCTATGACCCTGGCCATCGCCACCTATCAGGCGGTAACCGGAGGCGTGCAGCTCGACTGAACGCATGTGCAGCATCGTCGGTAGCCACCGAGATGTATCTGCCCCATTCTAGCCATGGACGACCGGGGACCACGTATTGCCAACAACGAATTCCAACCCGGCTCAACTCGGGCCGCGGTCACCACGCATCCTGCGGATCACACCATCCGCAGCGACCACCGACTGGGCACCCATCCTCGAGCAAGCCGCGTCGAACGGGTTCGACACCGTGCTATGCCACGGCACCGCCCCTGAGGGCTTCATCGCGGCGGCAGGGCAGGCCAAGCTCGCCGTCTTGGTCGACATCCATGTGACGATGGGCCTGGCCGACGCACCGGCCGGCCTGTTCCGGGCGCTACCGGCACCGTCGCTGGACCCGCGGCGTCCGATGCAATTATCGGATGTGCGCCGGGCCGTGCTGACCGACGAGGCTTCCGCGACCGGCCTTGGAACGTATTGGGCGACGCAGTTGGCTCGCTCCGGCAAGATCGGCGGCGTCCGGCTGCTCGGCTTACGCGACATGCCGGCCTCGCTGCTACCGGCCTTCGCTGCCGCTCTGCGTGAGGCAGCACCGGGGCTAACCCTGTTCGGATGGACACCGGGCTTGTCCTGGGACGCTCTCGGCCAGCTCGCGCCCGGCACGTTCGACTATGTCGGCTTGTCACTGCCGTGGTGGGATGGCCGGTCCGAATGGATCTGGCGCGAGTTGGATATCCTGCGACGCATCGGCACCGTCATCGCCGATGCCGGCGAAACGGCGCCGTTGGCCCGCCGCCGCCTCGCCGCGATCATGGCCGATGGCTGGATGAGTGACGATCGGGCTGCCGCCGACCTGGCGGCAATGCGGGCAGGTGCGGCGCCGGGCTGTCCCTATGCGCGATTGCTGTCGACCCCCGGTGAACCCACCGTGACGTTGCACCTGACCGATCAGCCGGACCCGCGGCGGGCAAACCGCACCGGCCTCGCGATCGTCAACATGTCGGACCGCATCGTGACCGTGCCGGCAGCCAACATCCTGACCCGGCTCGGTGGCGACTTCACCCCGTTCAGCGGCCCCAACGGCAGCTTCACGCCGACCACCGTCCTCGAGTTGGCTCCGGGTGAGGCGGCTACCTTCGCCGCCACCGCCATTGCGCTGCCACCCGCGCGCCCGATTGCCAAAGCCAGTGCCACGGAAGGCATGAAAGTCACGCGCATCGCCATCGAGGCGCCGAGCCCGGCCGTAGATGGCGGCCGCTTCCCCGCCCGGCGCACCGTCGGCTCGCTCGTCACGGTCACCTGCGACATCATCTGCGACGGCCATGACCGGCTGGCAGCATCGTTGAAATACCGTGGCCCCGGCGAGACCGCCTGGACCGAAGTGCCGATGCGCCTCGTGCTCAACGATTGCTGGGCCGCCGATCTGCCGCTGCATCGGCTGGGCCTGACGCACTACACCATCGAGGCCTGGAAGGACGTCTGGGCCTATTACGTCTACGAACTCAGCGCCAAGCACCGGGTCGGCATCGACACGTCGCTCGAGATCAAGGAAGGCATCGCCCTTGTCGAGGCAGCGATCGCCGGCACCAAAAGCCGCAAGCTGGCGACCGCGCTGCGAGCCACGCTGAAGAACCGCAAGACCGACGACACCATGCGTGCCGCCCTGCTCGACCCGGAAACCGCCGCCCTGATGGCGGCGGCCGACGCACGGCCGTTCCGCGTCGAGTTGGAGCAGCCGATCCCGATCCAGGCGGAGCGCACCGCGGCGGGCTTCGCGAGCTGGTACGAGGTCTTCCCCCGTTCCATGAGCGATGACGTTACGCGTCATGGCACCTTCCGCGACGTCGTTCGGCACCTGCCGCGCGTGAAGCGGATGGGCTTCGACGTGCTGTATTTCCCGCCCATCCATCCAATTGGCACCAAGAACCGCAAGGGACCGAACAACACGCTGACGCCGGGCCCCGAGGACGTCGGCAGCCCGTATGCGATCGGGTCCGCCGAGGGTGGTCATACCGAAACGCATCCGGAACTCGGCAGCATCGAGGACTTCGCCCATCTGCGGATGGAAGCCGCCAAGCAGGGCATCGAACTCGCGCTGGATTTCGCCGTACAATGCTCGCCCGACCACCCCTGGCTCGCGCAGCATCCGGATTGGTTTAACTGGCGCCCCGACGGCTCGATCCGCTACGCCGAGAACCCGCCCAAGAAATACGAAGACATCGTCAACGTCGATTTCTACACGCCGGGCGCCATGCCCGGGCTGTGGATCGAGCTATGCGAGGCGGTGCTGTTCTGGGCGCGTCAGGGCGTCCGCCTGTTCCGCGTCGACAATCCCCACACCAAGGCGTTCCCGTTCTGGGAATGGATGATCGCTGAGGTGCAACAGCGCTTCCCCGATACCGTGTTCCTGGCCGAAGCCTTCACCCGGCCGAAGGTGATGTATCGCCTGGCCAAGATTGGCTTCTCGCAATCCTACACCTACTTCACCTGGCGCAATGCCAAGTGGGAATTCCAGCAATATTTGACCGAATTGGTCGACGGCCCGGCGGCCGAGTTCTTCCGCCCGCATTTCTTCGTCAACACGCCTGATATCAACCCGTTGATGCTGCACACGTCCGGTCGGCCCGGCTACCTCATCCGCGCCGCCCTGGCCGCAACATTGTCCGGTCTATGGGGCGTCTATAGCGGCTTCGAGCTTTGCGAAGGCACGCCGCTGGTCGAGGGCAAGGAAGAGTATCTCGACAGCGAGAAATACGTCATTCGCGCCTGGGATTGGGATCGACCCGACAACATCATGGCCGAGATCGCGCAGCTCAACGCCCTGCGGCAAGCTAACCCGGCCCTGCAGACGCATCTGGGCATTACCTTCCTGACATGCCCGAACGACCAGATCCTGTTGTTCGAGAAAGCGACGCCTGATCGCAGCAACGTCATCCTGGTCGCCATCAATCTCGACTATCGCAACACCCAATCCGGCCAGATCGAACTTCCGTTCTGGCGCTACACGCCCGAGCCGACCGCACTCGACGTCACCGACCTGCTCGGTGGCACGGAGGAGCGGTCGACCGAGCGAACCCGGTTCGTCAGCCTTTCTTTGGACCGTCCCTATGGCATCTGGCGCTTGAGTCCCTCCGCATGAACGACCTCATCCAAAACGACGCGAGCTCTTCCCTCGCCCCGCCGCCGCCATTGCCGCCGATGGAAGACGTGCTGTGGTACAAAGACGCGATCATCTACCAGCTGCATATCAAATCGTTTTTCGATGCCAACAACGACGGCGTCGGCGATTTCCGCGGCTTGATGGAGAAGCTCGACTACATCGCGGAACTCGGCGTTACCGCGATCTGGATGCTGCCCTTCTACCCGTCCCCACGCCGCGACGACGGCTACGACATCGCCGAATACACCGGCGTGCACGCCGATTACGGCGACATGAATGACGTGCGCCGCTTCATCGACGAGGCCCATGCGCGCGGCCTGAAGGTCATCAACGAGCTGGTGATCAACCACACATCGAATGAACATGCCTGGTTCCAGCGGGCCCGCCATGCGCCTGCCGGCAGCCCGGAGCGCGATTTCTACGTCTGGTCCGACACCGACACGAAATACACCGGCACCCGCGTCATCTTCTGCGACACCGAGAGCAGCAACTGGAGCTGGGACGCCGTCGCCGGCCAGTACTACTGGCACCGGTTCTACTCGCACCAGCCGGACCTCAACTTCGACAACCCGGCCGTGCTCGACGAAGTCATGAAGGTCATGCACTTCTGGCTCGACCTTGGCGTCGATGCCATGCGGCTGGACGCCGTCCCCTACCTCATCGAACGCGAGGGGACCAACAACGAGAACCTCCAAGAAACGCACGAGATCCTCAAGAAGATCCGCGCTGAGATCGACCGCTACGCGCCGGGTCGCATGTTGCTGGCCGAGGCCAATCAGTGGCCGGAAGATGCCCAAAAATATTTTGGCGATGGCGACGAGTGCCACATGTCGTTCCACTTCCCGCTGATGCCGCGCATGTACATGGCAATCGCGCGCGAAGACCGCTTTCCGATCACCGACATCATGCGCCAGACGCCGGAGATCCCCGAGAATTGCCAATGGGCCGTGTTCCTGCGCAACCACGACGAGTTGACGCTCGAAATGGTCACCCACAGCGAACGTGACTATTTGTGGGAGACCTACGCGTCGGACCGCCGCGCCCGCATCAACCTCGGCATCCGTCGTCGCCTCGCGCCCCTGCTCGAGAACGACCGCCGCCGCATCGAGCTGATGAACGGCCTCCTGCTCTCCATGCCCGGCACGCCCGTGATCTACTACGGCGACGAGATCGGCATGGGCGACAACATCTTCCTCGGCGATCGCGATGGCGTGCGCACGCCGATGCAGTGGTCGGTCGACCGCAACGGCGGCTTCTCCCGCACCGACCCGGCGCAGATGGTCCTGCCGCCGATCATGGACCCGATCTACGGCTTCCAGGCCGTCAACGTCGAATCCCAGTCGCGCAACCCGCACAGCCTGCTCAACTGGACCCGGCGCATGCTCGCCGTGCGCAAGCGGCACCGTTCGTTTGGCCGTGGCGCCCAACGTTTCCTCTACCCTGGCAACCGCAAGGTGCTCGCCTTCCTGCGCGAGCTGACCGGCGAGGATGGTGTTCCGGAAACGCTGCTCTGCGTCAGCAATCTGTCGCGCGCTGCCCAGGCAGTTGAACTTGATCTGGCGAGCTTCGCTGGCCGCATTCCGGTCGACATCGTTGGCGGTGCCGTATTCCCGCCGGTCGGCCAGCTCAGCTACATGCTGACCCTGCCACCCTACGGTTTCTACTGGTTCATCCTTGCCGAAGGTGCGCAGCTCCCGGCCTGGCACGTGCCGCCATCGGAGCCGTTGCCGGAGCTGACCACCCTGGTCATCCGCGCCGGCGCCGGGCTGGAGGACGTGATGCGCGCCGAGAGCCGGCAGGTGATCGAGCGCGAGGCACTGCCGACTTACTTGCCGAAGCGGCGTTGGTTCGCCTCCAAGGGCGAGACGATCGGCGGCGTGCGCATGTCGTATGCGGTGATGCTGCCGGGTGCGGAAGGTCGCGTCCTGTTCGCCGAGGTCGAAGCCACCGTAGGCGGTCGTAAGGAGAGCTATGTGCTGCCGCTCGGCTTGGCCTGGGAAGAGGAGACCAGCGGCGCACTGGTTCAGCAATTGGCGATGACGCGGCTGCGCAAGGGGCCACGGGTCGGCTTCCTGACCGACGCCTTCGCCGTGGACGCACTCACCCGTGGCATGATCGACGGCCTGCAGGACAGCCGGGTCATCAGCTTCGATGATGGTGAGCTGCAGTTCCGCCCGACTGCCCTGATGAAGACCGTCGAGATCGGCCCCGATGCCGAAATTCGCCGGCTCTCGGCGGAGCAAAGCAACTCGTCCTGGATCGTCGGCGACAAGCTCGTGTTGAAGCTGGTCCGCCGCGTGCTGGCGGGCGTCCACCCCGAGGGTGAGATGACCCGCATGTTGACCGAGCGTGGCTTCGCCAACACGGCGCCGCTGTTCGGCGAGTTGGTCCGCGTCGATGACGAGGGTACGCCGCACACGGTCGCGCTGGCGCAGGGTTTCGTTCGCAACCAGGGTGATGCCTGGACCTGGACGCTCGACTTCATCGCTCGCCAGATCGAGGAAGTCGCCACCATGGGCGCGGCGGTCGAGGGCGACGAGGCAGCAGCCGAAGAGGATTCCTTCGCCGGCTATCACGCCTTCGCTGCCAATCTCGGCAAGCGTCTCGGTGAGCTGCACGCCGTGCTGTCGCAGCCCAGCGACGACCCGGAGTTCGCACCTGAGCTGGCCGACCCGGCACTGCCCGGCTGGGCCGACGGTGCGATCGAGCAGATCGACGCTGCGGTTCTTCTGCTGTCGCGGATGACCGAGTGGCCGGACGAAGTGACGCAGCAGAAGGCGCAGATCCTGATCGACAATGTCGATCGTCTACGCGATGCCGCCCGCCGGCTCGCTCAGGGCGGCGTGGGTGCGTTGCAGACCCGGGTGCATGGCGATTTCCATCTCGGCCAAGTCCTGGTCGTGCAGGGAGATGCGTTCATCATCGACTTCGAGGGAGAGCCGGCGCGCACGATGGCGCAAAGGCGGGCGAAGTCATCGCCGTTGCGCGACGTCGCCGGGCTGTTGCGGTCGCTGGATTATGCGGCGGCGGCGGCGGCACCGGGCCGCGTCGCCTCGTCCGAACAAGCCTCGCAGCGTCGGCACTCCGAGTTGGAGCGCTGGCTGATCAAGGCTGGCGAGACGTTCATGGAAGCCTATCAGGCCGTGCTAAACGCCGCCGAGCCGCGTTGGGTGTCGAGCACGTCGGAAGCGGCGTTGCTTGATCTGTTCCTGCTCGAGAAGGCCGCCTACGAGATCAAGTACGAGGTGGCCAACCGCCCGGCCTGGGTCGGCATCCCGCTGAGCGGAATGTATACGATCGCAGCCAGGCTGCTCGATCTCGGAGAGCCCGCATGAGTGCTGAGATCACGGCACTGGTCGAGGGGCGGCACGGGGATCCGTTCGCCCTCCTCGGCCCGCATGACGGCATTGTCCGCGCTTACATTCCGGGTGCCGACAGCGTCGAGGTGATCGACGCCGCCGGCAAAAGCCTCGCCACGCTGGATTGCCTCAACCCGGCCGGCTTCTTTGCCGGCCCGGCTGCTGTGGGCGGCCATTACCGCCTGCGCATCCAGACCCACGGCATCAGCTACGACGCCGACGACGCCTATCGCTTTGGCTCCACGCTGGGCGACCTCGACCTGCATCTGCTGACCGAAGGCCGGCATCTCGACATCGGCCATGTCCTCGGCGCCCACATCGCCGAGTATGACGGCGTCACCGGCACCCGGTTCGCTGTCTGGGCGCCCAACGCCCAGCGCGTCTCGGTAGTCGGCGATTTCAACCACTGGAACCCGGCCTGGCACCCGATGCGCAAGCACATGGGCGCCGGCGTGTGGGACCTGTTCATCCCCGGCGTCGCCCCCGGCTCGATCTACAAGTTCGACATGCTGGGCCAGCACGGTGAGCGCCTGCCGCAAAAGGCCGACCCGATCGCCTGGGCCGCCGAACTACCGCCTGCGACCGGCTCCATCGTCACCGCGCCACTCGACTTTGCCTGGTCCGATGGCGGCTGGATGGCCCGCCGCGCTGCCGCCCATGGCGTCGATGCGCCGATCAGCGTTTACGAAGTCCATGCCACCTCATGGTCCCCTGCCGCCGAAGCGGGCGGCATCGGCTGGGACGAGCTGGCCGATAAGCTGGTGCCCTACTGCGCCGGCATGGGGTTCACCCATCTCGAGTTGATGCCGATCATGGAGCATCCATTCGGCGGCTCGTGGGGCTACCAGGCCCTCGGCCAATACGCGCCCTCGTCACGGCTCGGGCCGCCGGAAGGCTTCGCCCGCTTCGTCGACCGGTGTCACGCCATGGACATCGGCGTCATCCTCGACTGGGTTCCGGCGCACTTTCCGACCGATGCCCACGGTATGGCACAGTTCGACGGCACCGCGCTGTACGAACATGCCGACCCGCGCGAGGGATTCCACATCGACTGGAACACCTTGATCTTCAACCTCGGTCGCAATGAGGTCCGCAACTTCCTGATCGGCTCGGCGGTGTTCTGGCTCGAGCACTACCATGTCGACGGGCTGCGCGTGGATGCCGTCGCCTCCATGCTGTACCGCGACTACAGCCGCAAGGCCGACGAGTGGGTGCCCAACCAATATGGCGGGCGCGAGAATCTCGAATCGGTGGCCTTCCTGCAGGAGATGAGCCGCGTCGTCGAGCAGCGCTGTCCTGGCGCTGTGTTGATTGCCGAGGAGAGCACTGCCTGGCCCGGCGTGACCAAACCGGCCAACGAAGGCGGGCTCGGCTTCCACTTCAAGTGGAACATGGGCTGGATGCACGACTCGCTGCACTACATGCAGGAGGAGTCGATCAACCGCCGCTACCATCACGGCGAGATCCTGTTCGGCCTCGTCTATGTCCACACTGAGAAGTTCATGCTTCCGCTCAGCCATGACGAGGTCGTCTACGGCAAGCACTCGCTGATCGGTAAGATGCCGGGCGACGACTGGCAGCGCTTCGCCAACCTGCGCGCCTATTACGGCTTCATGTGGACCTACCCCGGCAAGAAGCTGTTGTTCATGGGCTGCGAGTTCGCTCAGGAGCGCGAGTGGAACCACGACATCGGACTCGACTGGTTCCTGCTCGACGACCCCAAGCATGCCGGCATGCAGGCCGCAGTGCGCGACCTCAACAAGCTCTATCGCGAAGTCCCTGCCCTACACGATGGCGATTGCCAGTCGGCCGGCTTCCGCTGGGTGGTGATGGAGGATGCCGAGAACTCGGTGTTCGCCTATTTGCGCCAGTCCGTCGCCGGCGGCCCGCCCGCCTTGGTGATCTGTAACTTTACCCCCGTGCCGCGCTACGATTACCGCCTGGGCGCACCGCATGCGGGCTCATGGGTCGAGCGCTTCAACAGCGATGCCGCGATCTATGGCGGTTCCAACCTCGGCAATGGCGGCGAAGTCACGGCCCACGAGCACCCGTCGCATGGCTTCCCGGCCTCTCTCACCCTGACCCTGCCACCGCTCGCGACCATCGTGTTGCTACCGCGATGACTTCTCTGATCGATTGACCCCCATGAAATTCAAGCACGACTTCCCTTTCGGCGCGACCGTGCTGAGCGACGAGTCCACACGCTTCCGCGTTTGGGCTCCTTCTGCCCCGACCCTTGATCTCGCCATTAACGGCGGCCGTCTCGGCATGGTCGCCGAAGCCGATGGCTGGCACAGCCTCACCGTCCCCGCCAAGGCCGGCACGCGCTACCAATACGTTATGCCCGACGGCCTGCATTTTGCCGACCCGGCGTCCCGCATGCAGGACACCGACGTCCACGGCGCATCAGTCGTGGTCGATCCCCGCGAGTTCGTCTGGAAAACGGAGAACTGGAAGGGCAAGCCCTGGCACGAATACGTTCTCTACGAGCTGCATCCCGGTCTCATGGGCGGCTTCCGCGGCATCGAGGACCACCTGCCCGAACTGCAGCGGCTCGGCGTCACCGCCATCGAGTTGATGCCGATCTCGGATTTTCCGGGGCGGCACAACTGGGGCTATGACGGCGTTCTGCCCTACGCACCCGATCGCGCCTATGGAACGCCGGATGAGCTGAAGAGCCTCATCGACACCGCACATGGTCTCGGCATCGCCGTCTTCCTGGACGTCGTCTACAATCATTTTGGCCCCGACGGCGCCTACATCCACGTCTTCGCCCGCAAGTTCTTCCGCGAGGATCTGCATACGCCCTGGGGCGCCGCGATCGACTTTCGCCGCGTCGAGGTGCGCGACTATTTCATCCAGAACACCATTTACTGGTTGAACGAATACCGCTTCGACGGCCTACGCTTCGACGCCATCGGCGCCATCCTGGACGAGGATTTTCTCGTCGACCTCACCCGCATCGCGCGCGGGCAGATCGAATCCGGCCGGCACATCGCCCTGGTCGCCGAGGACGAACACAACCGCTCGCACCTGCTCGGCGGCGCCCCGCGCTTCGATGCGCAATGGGCCGACGACTTCCACCATTGCATGCACGTGTTGCTGACCCGCGAGAGCGAGGGCTATTACGACGGCTTCCAGGATGCGACGAACCAGTTGCGCCGGGTCCTGGCCGAAGGCTTCGCCTATCAGGGCGAGACCCCGCCCGGCGGCACCAAGGGCCGCGGCTCGCCCAGCGGCGAGCTGCCAAGCACCGCGTTCGTCACCTTTCTGCAGAACCACGATCAGACCGGTAACCGCGCCATGGGCGAACGGCTCAGCGTACTCGCCGAGCCGGACGCTGTCCGCGCCGCCACTTCCCTGCTGTTGCTGACGCCGTTCATCCCGATGCTGTTCATGGGCGAGGAATACGCTAGCACGACGCCGTTCCTGTTCTTCACCGACTTCCACAACGAACTCGCCGACGCGGTCCGCACCGGGCGCCGCAACGAGTTCCGCGGCTTCTCGGGGTTCAAGGACGCGGCCAAGCTGGCTCGCATTCCCGACCCGAACGCCCCCAGTACGTTCGCCGCCTCTGCACCGGAGCCCACCGATCCGGCCCAATTCGATTGGATGCGCAATGTCATCTCGCTCCGCCGCAAACACGTTGTGCCGGGCATACCCGGCTGTCGCAGCGAAGGTGCCGAGGTGCTCGGCGAGGGTGCGGTTCGCGCCGAGTGGACGCTTGGCGATGGTAGCCGGCTCATGATCGCGCTCAATCTCGGCACAAAGGTGGTCGATCCGAAGATGCCGATGGCCCAGACCATTCATGCGGAAGGCACCGCAGATTCCACCGCGCTCGGGCCCAACAGCTTCTTCGCGCAGCTAGCCCGATGAGCGATCTTCGCGCCCTTGCCGAAGCCGTCGGCATCGCGCCGCGCTGGCAGAACTACCGCTACGAGTGGATGGACGTCAGCGACGACTCGTTGCGCACGATCCTGAAGGCGCTCGGCTTCCCGGCCGGGTCCGACACCGAGATCGCCGAAAGCCGCGCCAGCCTAGCAGCAGAACGCGGCGACCTGGCGCCCATGATCACCACCACGGTCGACACGCCGACACCGCTGCCGATCGAGCCCGGTCCCTACGAGCTGACCCTCGAGGACGGCACTCGCCGCAGCGGCACGTTGGACGCGGCCGAGGGCGGCGCCACGCTGCCGGGGGTCGCAGAGATCGGCTATCACACCCTGAAAGCCGGCCGTAGCCAGGCGATCCTCGCCGTGGCACCGCAGCAGGGTCGCACCGTGGCCGACATGGGGCGTCCGTGGGCGCTCGCCGTTCAACTCTATGCCTTGCGGCGCAAGGGCGATGGCGGGCTCGGCGATTTCGAGGGGCTGCGGCAGCTCATGGCGCCGGCCAAGCGGCACGGTGCCGACGGCATCGCCATCAGTCCGGTCCATGCGCAGTTCTCCGCCGACCCCGACCGCTTCAGTCCTTACTCGCCGTCGAGCCGCATCAATCTCAACGTATTGCACGCGGCGATCGACCTGCCGTCGAGCCCGGAGAACGATGCGCTGGAACAGGCCGAACTGGTGGATTGGGGCACCGTCTCCCGCCGGCGCCTGGCCGCGCTGCGTGCCGAGTTCGACGCGCTGTCGCCGGAAAAGCGCGCCGCCCTGGCCGCCTTCCGCGCCGAAAGCGGCGATGCTTTGGAGACCCACGCCCGTTTCGAGGCACTGCACGCGGTTCAATTCGGTCAGCACGGTCGTTGGCACTGGCGCACCTGGCCGGCAGAACTACGCCACCCCGCCAGCCCTGACGTTGCCGCCTTCGCCCGCGACAACGCCATCGAGGTTGCCTACCACGCCTTTCTACAGTGGCGTGCCGACCAGGGCCTCGCCGCGGCACAGAAGGCGGCGCGCGACGAAGGCATGAAGATCGGCCTGATCGCCGACTTGGCCGTCGGTGCCGATTCCGGTGGCAGCCATTGCTGGGCGCGGCAGGACCAGATCCTGGGCTCGCTCAACATCGGTGCCCCGCCCGACCTGCTGAACGGCCGCGGCCAGAATTGGGGCCTTGCCGCCTTTTCGCCGACCGGGCTGCGCCAACACGGCTTCGGCGCGTTCCTTGAGATGCTCCGCGCGGCGATGAAGCATTCCGGCGGCGTCCGCATCGACCACGCCCTCGGCTTGCGCCGCCTCTGGGTCATCCCGGACGGCCACGACTCCAAGGACGGCGCCTATCTCGCTTTCCCGCAGGAGGACCTGCTCCGTCTTATCGCCCTCGAGTCGCATCGCAACCGTGCGATCGTCGTCGGCGAAGACCTAGGCACCATCCCGGCCGGCTTCCAGGACGAGATGGCGCAATCCGGCGTGCTCGGCATGCGGGTGCTGTGGTTCGAGCGGAACCTGCAGAGCTTCTGGCAACCCCGCGGCTGGAGCAACGCCGCCGCCGCCATGACCAGCACCCATGATCTGCCGACGCTGGCGGGCTGGTGGCTCGGCCGCGACCTTGAATGGCGCGCCAAGCTCGACCTCGCCGGCGGTCCGGACAACGAGGCCCAGGACGGCCACGACCGCTTCCGCGACCGCTTCATGCTGTGGGAGGCCATGTCGGTCAGCGGCGCCGCCGAAGGTGAGCCCCCACCCAACGATCAGCCTGGCCCGTTTGTCGACGCCGCCACCCGCTACGTGGCAGCGGCAGCCTGCGATCTCGCGCTGCTACCGATCGAGGACGCGCTCGGGCTCGCCGAGCAACCCAACCTGCCCGGCACGATGTCCGAGCAGCACCCGAACTGGCAGCGCCGCCTCCCCGGCTCGGCCGACAAACTATTTGATGCCCCCGAGGTCGTCGCGCGACTTGCCGGTGTGGGCGAGGCCCGCCACACATGAAGCCCATTTCCGCCACCGCCCGGCTGCAGTTCCACAAAGACTTCACCATGGATGACGCCACCCGCCTCATCCCGTATTTCGACAAGCTCGGCGTCAGCCATCTGTATGCGTCGCCGCTGCTCAAGGCGCGCGCCGGGTCGACCCACGGCTACGACATCGTCGACCATAATCAGATCAATCCCGAGCTGGGCGGCGAAGCCGCCTTGCAGCGCATGGTCGGCACCCTGCGCCAGCATGGCATGGGCCTAATCCTGGACATCGTGCCGAACCACATGGGCGTCGGCGGCGACGACAATGCCTGGTGGCTCGACGTGCTGGAGTGGGGTCGTGCCAGCCCGTATGCCGAGTATTTCGATATCGACTGGGACCCGTCTGACCCGACTCTGCGCGGTCGCATGTTGGCTCCGTTCCTCGGCAGCCCGTATGGCGAGTGCCTCCAAAACGGCGACATCGTCCTAAAATTCGACGACACGAACGGGCGTATGTTCGTGTCGTACGGCGAACACCGCTTCCCAATCGCGCCGCGCGATTACGCATCAATCCTCCTCACCTCCGGCGGTGTGCTCGAGGCGCCGGCCCGTGCTTTCGCCGACCTCGGTCCCGGCGGTCGTGCCGACGTGCGTCTAGCCGCCCGTGAAGCCCGCGAGGAGTTGCTGCAGCCGTCTTATGCCCGTGCCATCGGCGAGGCGCTGCAGGAATATTCAGCCAAGACCCCGGCCGGCCAGGACCGGTTGCACCGTCTGCTCGAGCGCCAGGCCTATCGCCTGTCGTGGTGGCGGGCGGCGACCGATGAGATCAACTGGCGCCGCTTCTTCGACGTCAACGGCCTCGCCGGCGTTCGGCAGGAAGTGCCGGAGGTATTCGAGGCCACCCACAACACCGTGCTGCGCCTTTACCGGGAAGGTTGGATCGACGGCGTCCGCATCGACCATGTCGACGGCCTCGCATATCCCCGCGAATACTGTCGCAAGCTGCGCCGTCGTCTCGACACGCTGCAATCCGAGCGGCCTGAGGCGTTGCGCGCCGACAAGGCGATCATCTGGATCGAAAAGATCCTCGCCCCGAACGAGCGCGTGCCCGCCGACTGGCTGACCGACGGCACCACCGGCTACGACTTCATGAACGACGTCGCCGCCGTGCTGCATGACGGCCAGGGCGAAGCCGCACTGACTGCGCTCTGGACCGCGATGACCGGGCGCACCGGCGAGTTCCAGGTGGAAGCCGAAGCAGCCCGGCGCCAGATCGTCCGCGAAAGCCTCAGCAGCGAGTTGTTCAATACCGCAACCGCGCTCCATCGCGTCGCGCGGCGCAACCTGACCACGCGCGACTACACGCTCACCGCGATCCGCACCGTGCTGATCGAGTTGCTGACCCACTTCCACACCTATCGCATCTACGCCGGGGCCGGTGGCCTGTCGGACGCCGACCAGCAACAACTGGCCCGCGCCATGTCCGCCACGCGCCGCACGGTGCGGACGGCCGACCTACCCTTGCTCGAGCTGATCGGGGATTGGATCTCTGGCAAGAATCTGCGCCACACACCGGCCGGCACCGCCCGGGCCGAGCATCAGCGTGCCATGGTAAAGTTTCAGCAGCTGAGCGCGCCGACCGCGGCCAAATCGGTCGAGGATACCGCCTTCTACCGCTACGGCCGCTTGCTCTCGCGCAACGAGGTCGGCAGCGAGCCTAGCCAGTTCGCCATGTCCCCACAGCAGTTTCATGTGGCGAACCAGCTGCGCCAGAAGCGTGTGCCGCTGGCGTTGCTGGCCACTGCGACGCACGATCACAAGCGGGGCGAGGACACCCGCGTTCGCCTGGCCGTGCTGAGCGAGATTCCTGGCGAATGGCAAGGGATGCTGCAACGCTGGATCCGGCTCAACGCATCCCTCAAGCGCGACATTGACGGCCCCGCCCCGGACGCCGCCGACGAGATCATGCTGTATCAAACCCTCGTCGCGGCCTGGCCCCTGAGCCTGACCGCCGATGATGGCGAAAGTCTTGCCGCCTTCGGCAAGCGCGTGTTCGGCTGGTTCGAGAAGGCATTGCGCGAGGGCAAGCGCCGGTCCGGCTGGGCGGTGCCCAACGTTGAATACGAGGCCGCCTGCCGCGCCTTTCTCGATGCTTGCCTCGACCCCGGTCGTCCCTTGGCCGGGGAGCTCGCCAGCTTCGCCGGCCGGTTGGCGCTTCCCGGAACCGTCAACGGCCTGTCGCAAACCATGCTGCGGCTGACCAGCCCCGGTGTCTGCGACCTGTATCAGGGCACCGAGTTCTGGGACTTTTCCCTCGTTGACCCCGACAACCGCCGCCCGGTCGATTTCCCCGCCCGCGAACGGGCGCTCGCCGCCCTGGGTGACCCGGCTGATCTCATGCCGGACTGGCGCGACGGCCGGATCAAGCAAGGGATCATCGCCCGCGCCCTGGCCTTGCGCGCACGCGACCCGCGCCTGTTCACCACCGGCAGCTACACGCCGCTCCAGGCCGAAGGCCCCGCCGCGCACCATATTCTAGCCTTCCTCCGCAGCTACGAAGACACCACGGCACTGGTGGTGGTGACGCGCTTGCCCGTCAGCGTGGGGTTGGCGAACGATCTACCTCTGGCGTCGCCCTCGCATTGGCACGAAACGAGACTCAACTTGCCGAAGAACCTGACCGGTCGTTCTCTCGTTGATAGCCTAGGAAGCATGCGGGAGGCGGAGATCATGTCCATAACGGAGGTCGGCCCCCTTCTGTCACGGCTACCGGTGGCGTTGCTGGAGATCCGATGAGCCCTGCACCCAATCGACTGGTCGTCGTCAGCAACCGGGTTCCCGTCCCGAGTGCGGCCGGCGCCCAGGCCGGCGGCCTCGCCGTAGCGCTGTACTCATTGATGCAACAGCGCGGTGGTCTCTGGTTCGGTTGGAGCGGAAAAGTCTCCACCTCGACCGAGATACGCAAGGTCGATGACGACGCCGTGCAATACGCGACCGTCGATCTGACGGCGGAAGAACATGACCGCTTCTACAGCGAGTTCTCCAACGGCACGCTCTGGCCGTTGCTGCATTCGATGCCCGAGTTGATGACGTACGATCGGCGCAACGCGCAGGTCTATCGCGAGGTCAATGATCGCTTTGCCGCGACGGTGGCTCCGCTGCTGCGGCCCGGTGACATGATCTGGGTTCATGATTATCACCTGCTCGCCCTACCCTCGGCATTGCGCGCGCGCGGCGTCAGCGGCCCGATCGGCTTCTTCCTGCACATCCCGTTTCCGGGCACCGACATGCTGTCAAAGGTACCGGAAGCAGCCGCCCTCGTCCGTGACCTGCTTTCCGCCGATCTAATCGGCTTCCAGACCGAGAACGACACCCGCAATTTCGCCGAAGCGGCCATCCGGCTGGCCGGTGCGGAACGGAGCGGTGCCAACTTCCTCCTCATCGGCGGTCGCCGGGTCCGTATCGGCGCCTTTCCGGTCGGTATTGGGCCCCAGGAGTTTGCCGACACCGCGCAGGATGCCTGGTTCGGCGCCTCCGTCGAGCGCTTGCGCCGCAGCCTGTCGCAGCAATCGCTCGTGCTCGGCGTCGACCGGCTCGACCCGACCAAGGGGCTATTGCAGCGTCTTGCCGGCTTTCGACGTCTGCTGGAGCGCTCTCCGGCCTGGCATCGCCGCGTCACACTGCTCCAGATCGCGGCGGAGTCCCGCACCGATGTCGCCGCGTATCGCGATCTACGCCAGTCGATGGAAGGTGACGCCGGCAATATCAACAGCGCGTTTGCCGAGCCGGACTGGACGCCACTGCGGCTCATTGCGCGTGCCGTACCGCGCGACACGATCGCCGGCTACATGCGCGAGGCCCGCGTCGGCCTAGTGACTCCCTTGCGTGACGGCATGAATCTCGTCGCCAAGGAGTTCATCGCCGCACAGGACCCGCAGGATCCGGGTGTCTTGATCCTGTCTCGCTTCGCTGGCGCCGCCGAGCAGTTGACCTCCTCGATCCTGGTCAATCCCTACGATGCCGACGAAATGGCCGACGCGCTCGACCAAGCGCTGTCCATGAGCCTCGCAGAGCGCCAGACCCGCTGGCAGCATGGCTGGGACGCCATCAAGGACAGTTCCGCCATCGGCTGGGGCCGCACCTTCGTCGCCGGGTTGCTACGCACCACAGCGCCGAAGCTGCGCCACGTCTTTGCCGAACCGGCCCCGCAACTGCCGGGTCGCCCCGACAGCGGCGAGATCGCCCGGCTGTAACCTCAGGCCGCGGTCAGCACGACCCGGCCGGTCACCTTCCCATCCCGCAACCGCATCAGCGCCTCATTGGCGCTGGCCTGCGGCACTTGGGTGATCGGTGTGGGTTGCAGCTTACCGTCCTGCGCCAGGGCCACCAGCGCCCGCAACTCCTTCGGGTTGCCGACGTAGCTGCCTTGAACGGTCAGCCCACGCATCGCCATCATCGGCAATGGCAGCGTCAACTCGCCGCCGAACAGCCCGACCTGGATCAGCTTGCCGCCCTTGCGCAGCGCCGCGAACCCGAACGCCGCCGTGCTGGTGCCATTGACGAGGTCGATGACGGCCTCCGCCGGCCCGCCACAGGCCGCTATGATCTTTTCTGCAACCCCGTCGCCGCTGCCATCGACCACGGCCGTGGCACCCGCCTTCAACGCGTCCTGCCGCTTGGCCTCGCTGATATCGACCGAGACGATCGCCTGGTGTCCCAGCGCCTTTAGCACCGCGATCGCCGCCAGCCCGAGCCCGCCAGCACCGACCACGACGATCGGCTTATCGGGCGCCATCGGCATCACCTTGTTGATGGCGGAATAGACCGTGATGCCCGAGCAGGCATAGGTCGCCGCCAGTGCTGGATCGAGCGTTCCGGGATCGACCAGATGCCGGGACGCCGGCGCCAGCACATGGGTCGCATAGCCGCCGTTCTGGAACACGCCCAACGCCCGCGAGACCAGGCACATGTTGTCCTCTTCCGCCAGGCAGCGGTCGCAGGTGCCGCAGCCCAGCCACGGATAGACGATCCGGATATCCCCGACCGCCACGCCCGAGGCATCCGGCCCGAGCTTGACCACCCGGCCGACGATCTCGTGCCCCATCGCCAGCGGCAACACCACGCCACGATCCTTGAGCGACATCTTCTTGCCGCCGCCGAGATCATAATAACCGTCCCAGATGTGCAGGTCGGAGTGGCAGACCCCGCAATGCGTGACCTCGAGCAGGATTTCGGTGCCTTTCGGCTCCGGTGTCTGCATCTCCATTTCCTGGAGATCCCTGCCATTCTCGACCACGGCCCAAGCGCGCATCGCGTCCTCCTTTTATGTTTATGTTGCCGCCATCATCACGCGTCTGCCGGGCTCTGCAAAGCCCTGTTCAGGCCGCCATCACTCGGATCGGCAAGCCCGCCAGAAAGGCGAGGATGTTCTCGATGCTCTCGCCGTAGAACTGCCGGAACGTATCGGTCGTGCCGTAGCCGAGATGCGGCGACAACACGGTGTTCGGCGCCGTCCGGATCGGATCGTCGGCCGGCAGCGGCTCCTGCTCGTAGACGTCTAGCGCCGCGCTAATCCGCCCGGCATGCAATGCTTCCAGCAACGCCGTCCCGTCGATCAGGCCAGCCCGCGACGTGTTGACCAGCAGCGCACCGGGCTTCATCTGCTCGATCTCCGCCGCTCCGATCAGCCCCCGCGACCCGGCCGATAATGGCACATGTAGCGTCACCACATCCGCCTCCGCCAGCAACGCCGCCTTGCTCGCCGCCAGCCGCGCTCCGCCCGCAGCCGCCGTCGCCTCGTCCAGGCTACGGCTCCAGGCAATCACCTTCATCTCCAGGGCCGCCGCATAGCGCGCCATCCGGCCGCCGATCTTGCCGAGCCCGATGATCCCCAGCGTCTTGCCAACCAAGACCGGCCCGACCTCGACACCATCCTGGAACCGCCCGGCCCGGATCGCCGCATCGCCCGTGACGATCCCTCGCGAGGCCGCAATCATCAGCCCGAGCGTCAACTCGGCCGTACCCACGCTCGATACCGTCCCGCCCGTGGTCGAGATCACGATGCCCGCTTTGGCACACGCAGCCGTGTCCAGCGACGGCGAGCGCGCGCCCGTCAGCGCGATCATCCGCAGCTTCGGCAGCCGCCCGATGAGGCTGGCGGGAAACGGCGTCCGCTCTCGCATCAACAACAGGATGTCGAAATCCGCCAATTGCCGCGCCGCATCGTCCTCGTCGGCGAATGCGCCGGGGAACACGACAATCTCGGCCTTTGCCTCCAGCCCGGACCAATCCGCGCTCGACCGCGCCACGCCTTGCCAATCGTCTAGAACGCCAACGCGCATCTAACGTCTCCGTGGGTCCAGCGCGTCGCGCAGCCCATCGCCAATCAGGTTGAAGGAAATCACGGCCAGGAAGATGGCCAGGCCCGGAAAGATCGCCAGCCACGGCGCCTGCGTCAGGAAGCGCTGCGCCGAGTTGAGCATGCTGCCCCAGCTCGGGGCCGGCGGCTGCTGTCCGAGACCTAGGAACGACAGGCTGGCCTCCGCGATGATCGCCGCCGCAATCGCCAACGACGCCTGCACCAGCACGGGCGGCACGATGTTGGGCAATACATGTCGGAGTGCGACTCGCCAGGGCGGGTTGCCCAGGGCACGCGCGGCCTCGACATACTCGTTGGTGGCCGCGTCCATCGTCGCCCCGCGCGCCACCCGCACGAAGATTGGCGCCGCACTCACCCCGATGGCGATCATCGCATTGCTGAGCGCCGGCCCTAGGAACGCCGCAAGCGCAATCGCCAGGATCAGGAACGGGCAGGACAGCATGGCATCCACCACCCGCCCGATTACCGCATCCGTCACCCCGCCCACGAACCCGGCCAGCAACCCCAGCGGTACCCCGATGCCCGCCGCGATCAACACCGACACCACGCCCGCCAGCAAGGACGCCCGCGCGCCGAACAATACGCGCGCGAACACGTCCCGCCCGTTCTCGTCCGTGCCCATCCAGTGCGCCAGCGACGGCGCCTTGCGGATCAGCGTCCAGCTGGTCTTGTCCGGGTCGTATTGCGCGATCAGCGGCGCAAACACCGCCACCAACACGAACAAGATGATCACGATCAGCCCGGCCACCGCCGCCGGACGACCGCGAAACCGCTGCATCGCCAGACGCGCCGGGCTGCGCACCAGAACGCCGCTCATGCCGTGCGCAGCCGCGGGTTGATCAGCACGTAGAGTACGTCCGCCAACAGGTTCAGCAGGATGAACAGGCAAGATGTGACCAGCACGACGCCCTGCACCACTGGGTAATCGCGGTTGAACACCGCATCCACCACCAGCTTGCCGAAGCCCGGGATGCTGAACACCTGCTCGGTCAGCACCGCACCCGACATCAACGTCCCGAACTCGAGCGCCCCCAGCGTCACCACCGGCACCAGCGCGTTCCGGAACGCGTGCTTCACCACGACAATGAACTCGCCCAGCCCCTTGGCCCGCGCCGTGCGCACGTAATCCTGGTCCAACACGGTCAGCATCGCACTGCGCGTATGCCGCATCAGCACCGCCGCGATCGCGTTGCCAAGCACAAAGGCCGGCATGATCGTGGTGGCCAGCGATTGCCGCCAATCCTCGGTCAGCGGCACGTAGCCCGATGGCGGTAGCCAGCCGAGTTGCACCGAGACCAGGAGGATCAGCATGATCCCGAGCCAGAAATTCGGCGTGCTCAGCCCGGCCAGACCCACCAAGTTGACCACGTAATCCCACACCGTATTGCGATACACCGCCGCCAACACCCCGGCCGGCACCCCGATGCACAACGCGATGACGAATGCCATCGAGGCGAGTTGTAGCGTGACGGGCAGCTTTTGCAGGATCAGCGACAACACGGGTTCGTTGATACGCCAGGAATGCCCGAGATCGCCGTGCAACACGCCACCGATCCAGTGGAAGTATTGGATCGGCAACGGCCGGTCGAGCCACAGCTCGGCGCGGATTTGCGCCATGATGGCGGGGTCGCCGCGATACTCGCCCGCCAGCACCGCTGCCGGGTCGCCGGGCATGATCTGCTGCAATGAAAACACGAGGATGCTCACGAGCAGGATGGTCGGGACAACCTGCAACACCCGCGCCCCGAGATGGCTTCGCATCGCTATTTGGCCAAGCTGACGCCCTGCAACCGGATCATGCCGTCCGGCACCTGCTTGAAGCCCTGCACGGCCGCACGCATGCCCACAATGATCTTGGGATACCAGAGATACATCCGCGGCAGATCCTGCGTCTCCTGTTGATACATCTGCGCATAAAGCTCGCGGCGTTGGTTCACGTCCGAGGTTGCCCGGGCAGCTTCCAGCTTCTCGTCCACGATCGCATTGGAATACTTCGGATCGTTCAGCGCTCCGCCCGTATGCAGAAAGGTGTAAAGGTTGCCGTCCGGATCGACCCGGCCGGACCATGCGGTCAGGAACGCCTCGAAATCACCGCTCGACGCCGCATTCAGCGCTGAGGCATACTCGGTCGCGGTGATCTGGACGTCGAAGCCGGCTTCGCCCGCCATGGACTGGATCACTTCCCCGACCTGCCTGAGATCCGGATTGTTCGGCACGGTCAAGCGGACCACGACCGGCAATCTGACCCCGGCTGCCTTCAGCAGCGCCTTGGCCGCGTCGACGTCGCGCGGTTGCGGCTTCAATGTTGCCACATGCATGGGGCTGGCTGGCGTGATGCCCTGCGCGGCCGGCGCGTACAAGCCGTTGAAGACGACTTGGATCAACGCCTCGCGGTCGATCGCGAGTTCGAATGCTCGTCGAACCCGGGCATCCTTTCCGATGGGCGACATCGCCCGCGCGCCGTTGCCGACGTTGAATTCGATTTCCTGATACTGGAGCGAGTCCGTCATCGCCAGTTTAAGCTTGGGATCTTTTTTCACCGCATCGACGTCGGTCGGGATGATGTATTCGACCAAATCGGTGCTGCCGGCCTGCAGGTTGGCGAGCCGGATCGAGCTGTCGGGGATGACCTGATACGTGACCCGGTCCAGATGGATGTTGGCCGCGTTCCAATATTTCGGGAAACGCTCGAGCGTGATGTGGTCCAGGGGCACGCGCTCGACGAAGCTGAATGGCCCGGCGCAGACCGGCTTGAGCTGAAAATTCTTGCCCGCCGCTTCGGCAGCCGTGGGCGAGATGATCATGCCCGAGCGATCCGTCAGTTGCGCCAGGAACGGCGAGGACGGCTCCTTGAGCACGATCTTGACCGTCAACGGATCGACCACGTCGACATGGTCCATGGCGTTGATCTCGGAACGCCGGAAGCTGCCCGGCATCGTCAGGCTGCGCATCAGCGAATATTTGACCGCCTCGGCATCCATCTTGGTGCCGTCCTGGAACAACACGCCGTCGCGCAGCTTGACCACCAGCGTCTTCGGATCGGTCCACTCGTAGCCGGTCGCCAGTTGCGGCACGATCTCCAGCTTTTCGTTGATGTCGAACAGCTTGTCGCACATGCCGGCGAACACGATTCGGCTGACATAAGTGCGGGCGAGCGCCGGGTCGAGGCTGTCGGGATCTTCGCGCATCGTGATGCGGAACGGCTGCGCGATGGCGGATGTCGCCACCGTGGCAAGGATAGCGGCCAGGGCAAGACGACGCATGAAGGCAACCTACGAATTGGAAAAATCCAGATTGCCGCCCCAACGCCGGGCTGGCAAGCACGTCTGCTGAGACATGAGAACAAATAGTGTACACGGACATGTGTTGCGGAGATTTAGGTCGATAATCCTACCGATGTCGCATTGACGATGCCGCCTCCCGGCGCCGTCTCAAAAGGAGCGCGACATGAGCGGACTACGACACACACTGGTCCTCGTTACCCTCTCCCTTGCCACACTTGCGGCTGCCTTCTACGGCCCCGCCCACGGTAGCCCCGACCCGGCCATCATGCTGACGGTGATGGTCGCCGCCCTGCTCGCCAGCATCGCCGGCCTCGCCTTTTCGGCGATCGGCGGATCGATCCTGTCGCATGCTCTCGACGACCCCATCCGCGTGCTGCTGCTGCTGACCGTGTGTAGCCTGGCCAACCAGATCGTTACGGTGTGGTCCTTGCGGCGGACCATCGCCTGGCGCGGGCTGGGGGGTCTCGTCGTTGGTGGCATCGCTGGCATTGCGCCGGGTCTTTGGGCCCTGATCCACGTCGATCATCGCGTCGTGGCGCAAGGAATCGGCATCGTCCTGTTCGCCTACGCCGGCAATCTGGTGGTCGGATGCTTGCCGCGACTGACTACCGAGTCTCGCTGGGCCGACGCCGCCGTCGGGCTCACCGCGGGTGCCATCGGCGTCGTCGCCGCGCTTCCGTCGCTACCGGTGACGGTTTGGTGCCAAGCACGCGGGCTGCAAAAGGATGCGCTCCGGGCGACGGTGCAGCCCTTCATCCTGGCGATGCAGATCGTCACGCTACCGTTCATCGTCAACGCCGCGCCGCATGCGATAGGGCCGGCCGACCTGCTCTGCATCCCGGCCGGACTTCTCGGCACCCATATCGGCCTCGGCTGCGCCAGCGGGCTGTCCAACCGGCAATTCACGGTGGCGGTCGCCTGCCTCCTGAGCGTCTGCGGCGTGAGCTTCCTGCTTTAACCGCCTGTTCACCTCTCGCAGTCATCATGGGGCGGTGAGTTCAAACACCGCCTTCATCCCGCTCCTGCTCGGCGCCGTGGCCGACCAGGAGGCTGGCCGCCTCGACCAAGCCTTCTCCGGCTTCGCTGAAGTGTTGGCGCTCGAGCCCGATCAGCCACAAGCCCTTCTGTTCGCCGGCGTCGTCGCCCTGCGGCTGGGCAAGGCCGGCCGTGCGGTTCCGTTGCTGGAGCGTGCGGTCGCGGTCCGCCCGACGACCGCCGAGACACATTTCGCCCTCGGCAACGCGCTATGGGCGACCAACCAGCGCAGTACGGCGCGCGCCTCGTGGCAGCACGCGATCCGGTTCGATGCCAAACACGTCGGCGCTCTCCTGAACCTCGCTCAGGCGCAGGAGCGATCCGGTGAGGCCGAACTCGCCGTCGCCAATTGTCGTGCCGCAGTCGCGGCCAAGCCGGGACACGCACAACCCTGGGCGGCGCTCTCCAGCGCCTTGCGCGCAGCCAACCGCCCGGCCGAGGCGCTCGAGGCTGCAGATACCGCGCTTCGCGCCGATCCCGGCTTCGGCATGGCTCACCATCAGCGCGGCATGGCGCTCAAGCTGCTCGACCGCTCTGCCGAAGCGACCGATGCATTGCGCCAGGCCATCGCTCACTCACCTGGCTTGGCCGCAAGCCACCTCAACCTCGCCAACCTGCTCCACGACGCCGGAGATCTCGCCGGTGCCGAGCAACGGTGCCGCACCGCGATAGCGTTGGACCCCGAGATGGCCGAGGCGCACACCGTGCTCGGTTTCCTGCTGACGCAGCGATGTGACCTGCCAGGCGCAGTTGCCGCGTGCGAAACAGCCATCGCCATCAGCCCGGACCTGACCGAAGCGCATTGCAACCTGGGTATCGCGCTGTTGACCGCCGGCGACCTTCCCGCCGGGTTCGCGCAATATGAATGGCGCAAACGACACTCCAGCGCCGGCCGGGACTACTATCGGCAAGCCTATCCCGAATGGCTGGGGCAGCCGCTAGACGGCAAGCGGATCCTCATCGTGGCCGAGCAAGGCCTCGGCGACGCCATCATGTTCGCCCGTTATGCCAGTGACCTCGCTGCGCGCGGCGGAGATGTCACCATCGCCTGCGACCGCCGGCTCGTTTCGTTGCTGAGCACCGCACCGGACGTGAGCCAGGCAATTCCGAAAACGCGCGCGATGCCGGGCTTCGACTTCTGGATCGATCAGATGAGCCTGCCGCTCATCTGCCAGACGACGCTCGACACCGTTCCCTGCCCCACCGCCTACCTTGCAGCGGACCCACGTCGAAATGGAATGTGGTCTCTGCGTCTTGGCCTGCCCGAGCGGGGCCATCGGGTCGGCCTGGTCTGGGCTGGCAACCCGTCGCACACCAACGATGCCAATCGATCCTGCCCACCGAGCCTTTTCCGCTCGGTCCTGGCTGTTCCCGACATCGTCGGCGTCAGCCTCCAGGTCGGGCCGAATGCCGCCGATGCCGCATCGCTCGGGCTGCACGACTGGTCGCCCGATCTGACGGACTATGCCGAAACGGCGGCCCTGATCGCCAACCTCGACCTGGTCATCACCGTGGATACCAGCGTCGCCCACCTTGCCGCCGCCATGGGCAAACCGACCTGGATCATGCTGCCGTTCTGCCCCGAATGGCGCTGGCTCCACGGGCGGGCCGATACACCCTGGTATGACAGCGTCCGCCTGTTTCGGCAGCCAACACCCGGCGATTGGGACAGCGTTCGTGACGAGATCGTCGCCGCGCTTCGATCAACGACGGGCTCAACGCCAGCGCAGTAACACGCGCTCTAGCATCCCGAGTAGCCACGCCACCGTCAGCCCCAAAAGCGACAGCACCACGATCCCGGCCAACAAATTATCCGTATCGTAGAGATTGCCCGCCTGTAGCACGAACGCCCCGATACCCCGTTCCGCCCCGATCATCTCGGCCGCCACCAACAGGATGATCGCGATCGAACTGGTGACCCGAAACCCCGAGATGATCGCCGGCGCCGCCCCCGGCAGCAGGATGCGCCACACGATCGCCATCCGGGATAGCCCGAACGCCTGCCCCATCCGCACCAGCCCGCGCGGCACCGCATCGACCCCAGCTGCCGTGTTGATCACCGTGGGGAAGAACACGCCGAACCCCAGCGTCGCGATCTTCGAGCCCTCGCCGATCCCGAACCAGATGATGAATAGCGGCACTAGCGCAATCTTCGGGATCGGGAACAGCGCTGACACCACTGCCATGCCCGGCGAGCGCGCCCACACCGCGATCCCCACCAGGAACCCTACGGCGATCCCGAACACCGTCCCGAGCGACCACCCGATCGCCAATCGGCTCAACGACGCCCCGAGATGCCTCCACAACTCCCCGCTGCGCGCGAGTTGAACCAGCGCCGTGCCGATCGCGACCGGTGCCGGCAGGAACTGCGTCGAGATCACCCCCTCGCTCGCCCCCAGTTGCCACAACAGTACCAGCGCGATCAGCGTCCCCGCCCCTGCCGCCGGGATCGACCGCGGCGCGAACCCGCGCGCCCGAAACGGCACCGGCCCCGAGATCTCAGGCATGCACCTTCTCCCGCGCTGCCGCCGCCGCATCGTCGCGGATCAGCGCCCACAACCGCGCTTGCACCTCCAGCAACGCCGGGTCCGCCTCGTCACGCCCGGTCAGCGGCCGATCGATCGTCACGATCTCCTTGATCCGCCCCGGCCGTCGCGACAGCACCACGATCTGATGCCCCAGCCGCACCGCCTCGTTGAGGTTGTGCGTGACATACACCGTCGTCGTGCCCAGCCGCTCGATCAGCCCGGCGAACTCGTCCAGCAACAACGCCCGCGTCTGCGCGTCCAACGCCGAGAGCGGCTCGTCCATCAGCAAACACGCCGGCCGCACCGCCAGGGCCCGCGCGATCCCCACGCGTTGCCGCATCCCACCCGACAATTCCTTCGGCCACGCTGCCGCAAAGGCTTCCAGCCCGGTCACCGCCAACACCTCGCGCACTCGCTCCTGCCGTTCGGCGCGCGACAACCGCCCCAATACCAGCGCGACGTTCGCCGCCACGTTGCGCCACGGCAGCAGCGCGAAATCCTGGAACACCGGCGTCATGACGTTGAGGCAGTCATCGGCCACATGCCCCTCGAGCATGACCCGGCCGCGATCCGGCCGGATCAACCCGCCCACGATCCCCAGCAAGGTGCTCTTGCCGCATCCGGACGGCCCCACCAACACCAGCACGCGCCCGGGCTCGGCCACCAGGTCGATCCCATCCAGCACCTCGAGCCCGCCGTAGCGATGCGCCACGCCCTCGATCGAGATGCGCAGCCGCGACCCGGTCAAGGCAGCGCCGGCAGGAAGCGCGTATCGATCAACTCCCCCGCCGTCGCGACGGCCTTGACCAGGCCCTGTTCGACGAACCAGCGCTGCTGCGCCTCGACGTCGCGAACATCGAGCGCGCCATCGGCATCATAGTAGCCGATCCCATCCAGGATCTTCTGCGGGGCCACCGGGTCACCGGTGAAGATGTATTTCTCGATGTCGGCGATCGCGGCCTCCGTCTGCGCGTCCCGCACCGGCGCACCGCCGGCATCCCGGCGCAGAAAGGCGGCTCGATAATCCGCGACACCGTGCTTGTACGCCGCGGCAAAACGCTGCAGCGCATCGGCATGATCGGCCGTCATCCGGCTCGGCGCGAACACGGCCGTGATTTGATACGGAACCAGATCGCCTACCCAGCCGATGATCTTGGCCTGCCCGCTGGCATCGAGCGGCTTGGCCTGTGACGCGATCGCCATGGTGGCATCGATCTGCCCGGTGCGCACGGCGGCGATCATGTTGCCGATCGTCTGTAGCGGCCGCAGCGTGATCGCCGTCAGCGGGATGTCCTCGTGCCCGGCGATCCGCCCGACCATGTAGTGGAACGACGAGCCGAACTGCGTAATGCCCATACTGTGCCCGGCCAATTTCGCCGGCGAGGTCAGCCCGGCCTGGAACGCCGCATTCGAGGCCAGCAACGCCGTGCCCTCGAAGCCCTTCTCTTCGTGCAATCCGCCGCCGATCACCTTCAGCGCCCCGCGTCCGGCCAGGTTGAAGAATCCGCCGGTCAGGGCCGTGATGCCGACGTCGATGTCGCCCGACACCGCCGCCGCGGCGATCGGCTGTGCGGCCTCGAAGAACTTGAACTGCGCATCCATCCCTTCCTGGGCGAAGTAACCGCGCGCCATCGCCAGATAGAGCGGCGCCGGCGACAGCGTGTGAAGCAGGCCGATCCGCATCGTCTCGGCCGCCGCCGCTCCCCCTCCGAGCGTCGATAAAAGCAGCAGCGTTACGATCGCCCGCATGGTCGTCTCCCTCCCAAGAGCCTGGTCCATGACATACACCAAGCGGGTTTGACAGCGGCGGTGGTTGCATCCCCGGCCATCGCTGCCCATACCCGGCGCATGGCTCCGCCGCTTCTCCTCCTCCAAGACATTCAACTCTCGCTCGGCTCAGCGCCGCTGCTGCGAGGGGCCGAACTCGGCGTCGGCGCGGGCGAGCGCATCTGCCTCGTCGGCCGCAACGGCTCCGGCAAATCCACCCTGCTGAAAGTCGCCGCCGGCTTGCTGCAGGCCGATGGCGGCAAACGCTTCATTCAACCGGGCGCGACGATCCGCTACCTGCCGCAGGAGCCAGATTTCACCGGCTTCTCGACGGTGCTGGACTATGTCGAGGCCGGCATGGGCCCGGGCGACGATCCCTATCGGGGGCAAGCGCTGCTGGATCGGCTCGGCCTCTCCGGCGATGAAGACCCTTCGCAGCTTTCGGGTGGGCAGCAGCGTCGGGCGGCGATCGCGCGCACCCTGGCCCCTGCCCCCGACCTGCTTCTGCTCGACGAGCCGACCAACCACCTCGACCTGCCCGCCATCGAATGGCTCGAAGCCGAGCTGAAATCGCTCCGTGCCGGGCTCGTGCTCATCAGCCATGACCGACGCCTGCTCGAAACGCTGACCCGCAGCATCGTCTGGCTCGATGACGGCGTTACCCGGCGCATCGACCGCGGCTTCGCGCATTACGAGGCGTGGCGCGAGGAGATCGAGGCGCAGGCCGAACGCGATGCGCATCTATTGGGACGGCAGATTCTCCGTGAGGAGCACTGGATGCGCTACGGCGTGACAGCGCGACGCAAGCGGAACGTGCGCCGGGTCGGGGAGCTGCAGGATTTGCGGCAAAAGCGCCGCGACCTCGGCACGGCTGCCGCGCCCTTGAAGCTCGCTGCCACCGAAGCGGACATGTCCGGCAAACTCGTCGCCGTGGCCGAGAACGTGTCCAAGGGTTATGGCGGCACGCCGATCGTGCGGGACCTCACGCTGCGGGTGGTGCGCGGTGACCGGCTCGGCATCGTCGGGCCGAACGGCGCCGGAAAGACGACGCTTCTCAACCTCCTCACCGGGCGCAGCGAACCGGATAGCGGCGAGATCCGCATCGGCAGCAGCCTGGCCGCCATCACGCTGGATCAGCAGCGCGCCTCCCTCGACCCGGCCACGACCCTTTCGGACACGCTGACCGGCGGTGGCGGCAGCGACATGGTCGAGGTCGGCGGCGAAAAGCGGCACGTGATCGGTTACATGAAGGAGTTCCTCTTCAAGCCCGAGCAGGCGCGCACGCCCGTCGGCGTCCTCTCCGGCGGCGAGCGGGGCCGGCTGACGCTTGCCTGCGCGATGGCCCGGCCGAGCAACCTCCTCGTGCTCGACGAGCCGACCAACGACCTCGACCTCGAAACGCTCGATCTGTTGCAGGACATGCTGGCGGAATATCCCGGCACCGTGCTGCTGGTCAGCCACGACCGTGACTTTCTAGACCGTATCGTGACCTCGACGCTGGCGACCGAAGGCGACGGCACCTGGATCGAATACGCCGGCGGATACAGCGATATGTTGATCCAGCGGGGCGATCCCGTCACGGCGCCCGCAGAGAAGACGCGGTCCGGCTCCGTCCAAACCGGCAGAACCGCGTCGCGCAAGCTGTCGTTCAAGGACAAGCACGCGCTCGAAGCGCTTCCCAAGAAGATGGAGACGCTGACGGCAGATCGCGCTCGGCTGCAGGCCCGGATGGCGGACCCGGACTTCTATCGCAAGGACCCGGCCGCCTTCGCTGCGGCCAACGATCAGCTTGCCAAGGTGGAGCGCGATCTCGCAACCGCCGAGGAAAAGTGGCTGGAGCTGGAGATGATGCGCGAGGCTCTCGCCTCATCCTAGGCCGTTTGGGCTTCCTTGCGCTGTGTAGCAGCGGCCCGCATACAGCGACGCAAGCTGGCGGCGCGCCAGGCGCAAGGGAGAGATGGCATGGATCGGGTAAATGCGGCGGGGCTAGAGGTCGCGCGCGAGCTATATGATTTCGTTGGGCAGGAAGCTCTGCCCGGCACGGGCGTCGATGCGGACGCGTTCTGGTCGGGCTTCGCCACCATGCTGCGCGACATGGCGCCACGCAATGCGGACTTGCTGGCTCGCCGCGACGAGTTGCAGGGCCAGATCGATGCTTGGCACCTCGAACACAAGGGCAAGCCGTTCGACGCCGGGCAGTATGAAGCCTTCCTGCGCGAGATCGGCTATCTGCAGCCCGAGCCGGCATCGGTGTCGGTCAGCACGGCCAACGTCGACCCCGAGATCGCCACGATCGCCGGGCCGCAGCTCGTCGTGCCGATGTCGAACGCCCGCTATGCCCTGAACGCCGCCAACGCTCGCTGGGGCAGCCTCTACGATGCGCTCTACGGCACCGACGCGCTGCCGGAGACGGACGGCGCCACTCGCGGCCGCGACTACAACCCGGCGCGCGGCGCTTTGGTCGTTGCCCGTGCGAAAAAAGTGCTGGACCAGGCCGCTCCGCTGGCCAGCGGGTCGCATGCCGACGCGACGGCGTATCGCATCGTCGATGGTGCTCTGACGGTCGAAACCGCGAGCGGCGCGGTTGCGCTCCGGACCCCTGCGCAGTTCGTCGGTTACCGCGGCGATGCCGGCGCACCCAGCGCGATCCTGCTGCGCAACAACGGTATCCATCTCGAGATTGTGGTCAACCGCGATCATCCTATCGGCAAGACCGATCCGGCCGGCATGTCCGACCTGCTCATGGAGTCCGCAATTTCGACGATCCAGGATCTCGAGGACAGCGTCGCCGCCGTGGATGCCGCCGACAAGGTGCTGGTTTATCGCAACTGGCTCGGCCTGATGCGGGGCGACCTGGTCGCGAGCTTCGACAAGGGCGGCAAGACGCTCGAGCGCAAGTTGGAGCTGGACCGCGATTACACCACACCGGACGGCAGCACGCTGACCCTGGCGGGCCGTAGCCTGATGCTGATCCGCAACGTCGGACACCACATGTACACCGATGCCGTGCTGCTGGACGGCAAGGAGTGTCCGGAAGGCATGCTGGATGCGGCGGTGACGTCGCTGATCGCGATGCATGACCTGAAATCGACGGGTCCGATCCGGAACAGCCGGGCCGGTTCGGTCTACATCGTCAAGCCGAAGATGCATGGGCCGGACGAGGTCGGCTTCGCCAACGACATTTTCGGCCGGGTCGAGCAGATCCTCGGTCTCGACGCTCATACGTTGAAGATGGGCATCATGGACGAGGAACGACGGACCAGCGCCAATCTGGCGGCCTGCATCAACTCGGCTCGTGAACGGGTGGTGTTCATCAACACCGGCTTCTTGGATCGGACCGGCGACGAGATCCACACGTCGATGGAAGCCGGCCCGATGGTGCGCAAGAACGAGGTCCGTAATACGCCGTGGATCAAGGCGTATGAGGACCGCAACGTCGACATCGGCCTCGCCTGCGGCCTACGTGGCAAGGCGCAGATCGGCAAAGGCATGTGGGCCGCGCCGGACCGTATGGCCGACATGCTCGAGCAGAAAATCAGCCATCCCCGTGCCGGTGCCAACACCGCCTGGGTCCCGTCTCCGACGGCCGCTACCCTGCATGCACTTCATTACCATCAGGTGAACGTGTCGGACCGCCAGGCCGAACTGGCGGGTAAGTCACGCGGGTCGTTGACCGAGTTGCTGACCATCCCGCTCGCCGATCGACCGAACTGGGCACCGGACGACATCCAGCAAGAACTCGATAACAACGTGCAGGGCATTCTGGGCTATGTGGTGCGCTGGATCGACCAGGGCGTCGGCTGCTCGAAAGTGCCGGACGTGCACGATGTCGGCCTGATGGAAGATCGTGCCACGCTGCGCATCAGCAGTCAGCACATCGCGAATTGGCTGCATCACGGCATCGTTACTGAACAGCAGGTGCGTGACACGATGCAGCGGATGGCGCTGGTTGTGGATCGGCAGAACGAAGGCGACGCCGCCTACACCAAGCTCGAGGGCAACGAGAGCGCCCCGGCGTTCCAGGCCGCCGCGGACCTGATCTTCCAGGGGCGCACCCAGCCGAACGGCTACACGGAGTTCGTGCTGCACGCGCGCCGCCGAGAAGCCAAAGCCGCGTAAAGAAAAAGGCCGGTTCCGAATTATCGGACCGGCCTGTTTTCGTGTTCCCGAACCAGCAAATGGTGGGCGCGACAGGGATTGAACCTGTGACCCCCGCCATGTCAAGGCGATGCTCTACCGCTGAGCTACGCGCCCATTTGCCGCGCCGAAGCGCCGGGAGCGCTCCTTTAAACCGGACCGGGTGGTTTGTGCAAGGTAGGTGACAGCAGCCTCGGACGGCGTTTAATGCATCATGGACACGCCGATGCCGCTAGAAGCCCATCACCGTGGGACGCAGATCCCAGCAACGGCGGCATTCCGCATCGATCGGCCGTCGACGCAGACCACCCCTCTGGTTTTTGCATCCCCGCATTCCGGTCGTGGCTATCCCAGCACTTTTCTCGATTTTGCCCGGTTGGATGCCGTTGGACTTCGCCGCAGCGAGGATTGCTTCGTGGACGAATTATACGCCGGCGCGATCGCGGCTGGCGCGCCGTTGCTGTCGGCGACGTTTGCCCGCGCGTATTGCGACCCGAACCGTGAAAAATGGGAGCTCGACCCGGCGATGTTCGTGGATGCGCTTCCAGAGTGGGTGAACACCACGAGCGCGCGGGTAGGCGCCGGGCTGGGAACACTTGCGCGGGTGGTAGCGTCGGGTGAGTCGATCTATCGGCGCAAGCTGTCGTTCGGAGAGGCCGAGTTCCGCGTGCGCACGTATTGGGAGCCCTATCATGCGGCGTTGCGGCAGCTCCTCGACGACACTAAGCAGGCGTTCGGAGCTTGCCTGCTGATCGACTGCCATTCGATGCCAGCGCAAGCTTATGCGGATGGGCGCAGATCGCCCGATGTCATCCTCGGCGACGCTCACGGGACCGCCTGTTCGCCGCGGATCATGCGAGCTATTGAAACGATCTTATTGGACCTCGGCTTCGTGGTCCGCCGCAACGACCCGTATGCCGGCGGCTATGTGACGCGGCACTATGGGCGGCCACGTGAGCTGGTTCACACGCTGCAACTCGAGTTGGCGCGTGGCCTCTATATGGATGAGGCACGGCTCACCCGTTCCGCGCAGTTTGACGACGTTCAGCGAAAATTGGCGGAGTTCGCACTGCGGCTCGGCATCGAAGCGCCGGACTTGCTGTCTCTGAAGACCTAGCTGCTCCCTAAAGTAGCTGCGTTAACGAAGTTTTTACCAGGCCGGGGCATCATCTTCCGCATGCACTGGCGCCTTTTGCTTCTCATGCTGGCCGTGATCGGGGTTTTCAGCCCGGCTCATGCCGACGTTCCGCCGCCGGCACTGTGTCGGTCTGCCATTGCGGCAGCCGAACGCAGCTACGGCATTCCGGACCGCTTGATGCAGGCAATCGGGGTCGTCGAGAGTGGCCGCGCGGATGAGCGCGGGGGCGTGACTGCTTGGCCGTGGACCATCAACGTCGAGGGTGTCGGCTACGTCTTCGAGACCAAACAGGAGGCGATCGCAGCCGTGAACGAGCATCGTGCGCGGGGCGCACGGTCGATCGACGTCGGCTGCATGCAGGTCAACCTCATGCATCACGGCGATGCATTCGGCTCGCTCGAGCAAGCCTTCGATCCCAGCGCCAATTCGCGTTATGCGGCTCAGTTCCTGCAGAACCTGATGGCGCAGACGGGCTCCTGGCCTCGCGCAACGGCCGGCTACCATTCACTGACGCCTGATATCGGCGCCGATTACGGGCGAAAAGTGTTGGCCGTGTGGGCACGACCGGGCTTGGGCGAGCCGGTGCCGTTTATTTCGGTACGGCGCGGTGCCAACACGGCCAACCTCGTGCCGCCAGCCAACGCCTTCACGTCGACGCCGAGCAGCCCGATCGCTCCCTCGCCGGGCGGACTGTCCATGCCGGGAAGCATGACAGCCCATGTCATCCAGAGTGCCCCCGGTGCGACAGCCGGTGCCGGGGGCGGGTCAGGCACCGGGCGCGGTCTGTCCGCCTATCGTCTTGCACCGACACGGCTTGCCACGACGCTCGGCTTTCGTCGCGGCTGAGGTCGTTTCCGAACCAAACAGCCACGACGAAGACGTTCTAGCTCACTCGGCTGAGCACAGGCTCAGTAGCTTCGTGGCAGTCCGAGAACGTGTTCGGCGACAAACGAGAGAACCAGATTGGTGCTGATCGGCGCGACTTGATAAAGCCGCGTTTCCCGGTATTTGCGCTCAACGTCGTATTCCTCGGCAAAGCCAAACCCGCCATGGGTCTGCACGCAGGCTTCAGCGGCCGCCCAACTGGCATCTGCCGCCAGCAGCTTGGCCATATTCGCTTGCTCGCCGCACGGTAGCCCGGCGGCGAAACGCTCACACCCATCGTGAACCATCAACTCCGCTGCCCGCATCTGGGCGTAGGCACGCGCAATCGGAAATTGAATGCCCTGGTTCTGCCCGATCGGGCGACCGAACACCAAGCGATCCCGTGCATAGGCGACAGACTTGTTGGTGAACCACTTAGCATCGCCGATGCATTCGGCGGCGATCAGCAAACGCTCGGCGTTCATGCCATCGAGAATGTAGCGGAACCCCTTCCCTTCTTCCCCAACTAGGCTGTCGGCCGGAATACGCATCTGGTCGAAGAAGACTTCACAGGAATTATGATTCATCATCGTACGGATTGGCCGGATTGTCAGGCCGTTATCGCGCACAAGTCGCATATCGAAGATGAAGACGGACAAACCGTCCGTGCGCTTCTTGACCTGATCCTGAGGTGTCGTTCGCGCCAGCACCATCATGAGATCGGAATACTCGGCACGGCTCGTCCAAATCTTCTGTCCGTCAATGATATAACTATCGCCGTCCAACCGAGCCGTCGTACGCAGGCTGCTGGTGTCGGTACCGCTGGTCGGCTCCGTGACGCCGAACGCCTGTAAGCGCAGCGCTCCACTGGCGATCTGCGGTAAGTACGCTTCCTTTTGTGCAATGGACCCATGTCGAAGCACGGTTCCCATCATGTACATCTGCGCATGGCATGCAGCGCCGTTGCAGCCTTCGGCATGGATCGTTTCGAGAATCTCGGCTGCCTCGGCCAGTCCCAGGCCGGCCCCGCCATACTGCTCCGGGATCAGCGCCCCCAGATAGCCAGCCTCGGTCAGCGCAGCGACGAACTCGGTCGGGTAAGCTCGCTTAGTGTCGAGTTCGCGCCAGTACGCACCGGGAAACCGAGCGCACAACTTGGCGACCTCATCGCGGATGGCGCTATCGCTCCGCGGTTTAACAGCATTATCCATGACCATCTCCCTGTCTCAACCAAAGCACAGGCGATCCGGCTCGGCCATCCACATCACCGTGGGCCAAGGCAGCTTACTTCCGTGCCTCAAGAAGTCCCTTGTTAAGGGCTAGTCGGCGAGCGCTTCGCGGATGGCGTGATCGAGTTCAACCGTTCTGAACGGCTTGCGGATCAATCGGCACGACGTCGCCTGCGGCGTGAAATAGCCCGAGATCATGACGACCTTGAGGCTGCGGTAGCGAGCGCTCGCCAAGTCACACAGTTCGAAACCCGACATTCCAGGCATGCGGATATCGGTGACCATTACCTCGAGATCCGGAAACTCGGCGAGTTTCTCCAAAGCCTCGAATCCGTTGGTCGCCTGTAAGACGCGGTAGCCAAGCTCCTCCAGCATGTCGGCTGACGTTTCGCGAACGTCATCATTGTCGTCGACGAGCAGAACATGATGGGGGTGGTCGGACACACACTCTCCTCGGACGCATGGCAGCGAGCGACCGTAGCAAGTCTGACGTCTACCTGACGCAATCGGTCGGATGCACCCGCATAACGAAATCCAATCGTCAAAATCTCGTGGGCTCGGAATCTCAGCCAGCGTTCGCCAAGAAGATACAACCAGAACGCGAAATTATTTGACGATATAATATCGTTGATATAACGTTTGGTTGCGCCAGCCTGGCGGGGTCAATCAATGCCATCTCAACTTATCACCGACGCCGCCACAGTTCGCACGGCGCTTTTGGGCATAACAACACCGATCAGCGACGTCACCATTCCTGATCAGGGAAACGGAGCCGTGATCGCCGTCGTCAGCACGCGCCTAGGTGCGGTATCGGCTGATACGGCGCCAGGCGCCGTCGTTAGGGGCAGCGGCTCGCATTTCCTGTCGATCAGCGGCACCTCGGCCCAAGTCGCAGCCAAGCTTGCGACCCTCGCCTACATCAGCGAGACACCCGGCCCCGATCAATTGTCCATCGTCCTGCTCGCCCCCGGTGTCGCCGCACTGCCAATCGTGCAGACATCGCTCGCCGTTCTTCCGCTAACTGGCCTACCCCCGGTCGCGAGCAATCAGGTTTATTTTGATATCGGTACTTTGACGCTAGAATCGCGCCTGCTGAATGGCCCCGATTTGGTGATTAGGGAGCCCGCTGGCAGCCTGAACGCGGCAACGATCATCTTGGCCAACAGTACGGTCGGGGCAGCAAGCCATCTGACGATCCGCAATGGCGGTGCTGCCGCAGGCGTAATGCCACGGCTTGCGATAGCCGGCCGGGTCGAACTCGCGGGGTCAACCAGCTTGGTCGGCAACGGCACAGCGGTTTCGCTAGCCCTCGGTGCTACGTTGATCAACGAAGGATCGATGGCCATCGACGCTCATGCGACCCGCTTTACCGGCGGTGGCACCCTCGTCAACGACGGACTAATCCGTATTACAGGGGACGACGTCGCTGGTGCTCCCATCCAGATCGCTACGGCACTCGCTGGCTCCGGCACTGTCGCGCTGAACGCTGGCGCGTCGCTCATACTCGGCGCCAGCGTCGGCGCTGGCGAGACCATCTATTTCGACAGCGGAGCCAACACGCTCCATCTCGCCCATGCCAATCTTTTCGCGGGCGCGATCACCGGGCTCTCGCTCGGCAATACGATCGTGCTCGATGGTGTCACCGCCTCCGACGCACTTTATACGCGCGGGGCTGATGCCGGCGACGACGTCCTGACACTGCGCAACGGGGCACTCACTGTCGCAAAACTCCACATCAACGCACCGGAAGCCGGAACTGCATTCCATCTCAGCACCGATGCCGCCGGCAACGCCACGATCTCGCTGACGCCCGTCAATCCCGGCACCGTGGATGTATTCCGCTTCTTCGACATCGCGCACGGCACTCAGTTACTCACACAGGATGCCGTCGAGCGTGACACCATCCTAACCACCCGGCCGGACCTACAGTACGAAGGCGTCGGGCTTCACGCGGTCAACCCGGCGCATGCCTCGCCAAGCGCCGTCGACGTGTATCGCTTCTTCGACACCAACAACGGCACGCATTTCATGACATCGAGCGTGTCGGAGCGGGATAGCGTGCTGGCCAGCCGCCCAGACCTGATGTTCGAACCGAGCAGCACCATGCTCGAGCA
Organism: Janthinobacterium lividum; assembly: GCA_050954595.1. Lineage (GTDB taxonomy): Bacteria > Pseudomonadota > Alphaproteobacteria > Acetobacterales > Acetobacteraceae > JAVVHH01. Next base: position 61,266 of record JBPBQE010000214.1, read on the forward strand.
CGCGACCGCCCAAACCGGCGACTCCGCCGTTTACCGCTTCTTCAACAGCACCAACGGCGCTCACTTCTTTACGGCCGACGCGGGTGAACGAGCTTCGATCCTGTCGACGCGGCCGGATATGAACTTTGAGGGAATCGCGTTCTACGCGCCTGCGACGTAGGCCACAGGGAAAGCAGTCCTGGCGGAGGGGATGAGATTCGAACTCACGATACGGCTTGACGCCGTATGGCGGTTTAGCAAACCGCTGCCTTCAGCCACTCGGCCACCCCTCCGCCGGGATTGCAACAGCACAGCGTTTGCCATGTCCTTCTACGTGTCTGCCTAGCCGAGCGCAACCTCGAAGCCGCGTTTCGTGCCCGGACGCATCATCATGGCATCGTACCAACGTTTCACGTTGGGGAAGTCGGCCAGGTCGATCTGGTGCCGCTGATGACGCCAGGCCCAGCCGACGCAGGCGAAATCGGCGATCGAGACATCGCCGGCGACAAATTCGACGATTGCCAACCGCCGGTCGAGCACGCCGTAGAGGCGCCGGGTCTCCTTCTGGAATCGCTGCAGCCCATAGGTCCGATCGGCCTCATTGACGGTCAGGAAATGATGGACCTGCCCGAGCATCGGCCCGAAGCCGCCCATCTGCCACATCAGCCACTCCGTTACCGCGACCCGGCCCCGTGGGTCGGTTGGCATGAACTGGCCGGTCTTCTCGGCGAGATAGAGCAGGATGGCGCCGGACTCGAACACGGAAATCGGGGTTCCGCCGGGTCCCTCTGCGTCGACGATCGCGGGGATGCGGTTGTTTGGGCTGATTTCGAGGAAAGCCGGTTCGAATTGCTGATCCTTGGAGATGTCGACCGACTTGACCTTATAGGCCAGCCCCATTTCCTCGAGCGCGACGCTGATCTTGCGGCCGTTCGGCGTGTTCCACGTATGAAGCGTGATCATCGAGCTATTCTCCCGGGTGAATGAGATGGGCGATCGATGCTGCGCTGCCACAGCGGCGCGAGCAATGCGTCGAGCCCGAGGCTGTAGCGGCCTCCGACCACGGCGGACATGGCCTGTGCGGCAGCCAGGAAAATGTATTCCCAGGGCCACTCGTTCGGATGACGGTAAAGCCCGATCCAGAGCCCGATCGCGTAGATCGCCCCGAGCGACGCCATCGGGCGCACGAACAGCCCGAGCAGCAAACTGATCGCCAACCCCATCTCGGCCGCGAATACCAGCGGATCGACGATCACCAGGTTCGGCAGCACCATCGCGTCGACGAACCAACCGAACCAGGGCCAGGCCGCGTTGTCGACCATCTGCTCGGCCCAATACTGCAGGCCGGGCGCGACCGGAAACGGCAGCTTCCACAGCGCGCCCTGGAACCACACGATCCCGATCATCGCCCGGATCAGCCAAGCCCAGAACGGTCCCGATGCCGGCTCGCCGCCCTGTCGCCGCCAGGCCGCCAAAGCAATGATGCCGCTCGCGACGACGAGAAACGCAAACAAGCCGACAAACAGCCAGCGCAGATCGCCCAGGGCCACCTGATCCGGCTGCGCGCCCACGAGGAAATCCCAGGCATCGCTGAACGGATCAGTCTTCATGCCGTCGTCATCCCTGGACCATGCCTTCTCGTGACGCCGGCACGAGCAGCATTATCCCAGCTTGGATTTCAGCACGTCGTTGACGAGCGCCGGGTTACCCTTGCCGGCCATGGCCTTCATGACTTGGCCTACGAAGAAGCCGAACAGCTTCTCCTTGCCGCCCTTATACTCGGCGAGCTTGTCCGGGTTGGCGTCGAGCACCTTTTGCACCGCCTCGTCGATGGCACCGGTATCGGTCACCTGGCGCAGACCCTTGGCCTCCACGATCGCCGCCGGGCTCTCGCCGGTTTCGACCATGGCCTCGAATACCTCCTTGGCGATACGGCCGTTGATGGTCTTGTCGGTCAGTAGGTCGACCAACTCGCCCAGTGCCGCGGCCGAGACCGGGCTGGTTTGGATCGTGGTGCCGGTCCGGTTCAAGGCGGCGAAGAAGTCGCCCGTCATCCAGTTTGCCGCCAGCCTGGCATCGCGCCCCTTGGCGACGGTCTCATAGAAGGCTGCCGTCTCCTTCTCGGCTACCAGCACGCCGGCATCGTAGACCGGCAAGCCATACTCGCTCACGAACCGCGCCCGCTTGGCGTCTGGCAGCTCGGGCAACTCGCGCTTGAGATCCTCAACCCAGTTCTCGTCCAGCACCAGTGGCAACAAATCCGGGTCCGGGAAGTAGCGATAGTCGTGCGCATCCTCCTTAGACCGCATCGACCGGGTCTCGCCGCGTGACGGGTCGAACAGCCGCGTCTCTTGCTCGACAGTACCGCCGCCTTCCCAGACGCCTACCTGACGCGTCGCTTCCGCCTCGATCGCCTGCATTACGAAGCGGATCGAGTTGACGTTCTTGATCTCGCAGCGGGTGCGGAACGGCTCGCCGTGCTTGCGGACCGAGACGTTGACGTCGGCGCGCATGGAGCCCTCCTCCATGTTGCCGTCGCAGGTGCCGAGATAGCGCAGGATGGTGCGCATCTTGCGCAGATAGGCGCCGGCTTCTTCCGGGCTGCGCATGTCGGGCTCGCTGACAATCTCCATCAGCGCGACACCGGAGCGGTTGAGGTCGATGTAGCTCTTGGTCGCGTGCTGATCATGCAGCGACTTGCCGGCATCCTGCTCGAGGTGCAGCCGGGTCACGCCGATGCGCTTGGACGAGCCGTCGGCCAGCTCGACCTCGATCACGCCGGCGCCGACGATCGGGTGCGCGAACTGGCTGATCTGATAGCCGGCCGGCAAGTCGGCATAGAAGTAGTTCTTCCGGTCGAACCGGCTGACCAGGTTGATCTGCGCCTCCAACCCCAGCCCAGTGCGCACGGCTTGCGCCACGCACTCGCGGTTCAACACCGGCAACATGCCGGGGAATGCCGCATCGACGAAGCTGACCTGGCTGTTCGGGTCGGCCCCGAACGCCGTGGCCGCGCCGCTGAACAGCTTGGACTGGCTGATCACTTGGGCATGGACCTCGAGGCCCACGACGATCTCCCACGTGCCAGTCGCACCTTCGATCACATAGCTCATGCATCAACTCCTGCGCGGATCGGGGGCAGCGTCTCGAACCCGGCGGCATGCTCGATCGCAACCGCCACAGCGAAGCCGGTCGCTTCATCGAACGGCCGCGTCAACACCTGCAGCCCCAGCGGCAACCCGGCCTTGTCCAGCCCGGCCGGCACGGAGATGCCCGGGATCCCCGCCATGTTGGCCGGCACGGTGAAGATGTCGTTGAGATACATCTTCACCGGGTCGTCCATGTTCTCGCCCTGCGCGAACGCGGCCGAGGGTGCCGTCGGCGTCAGCAACGCGTCGCAGGTGCGGAACGCGTCGGTGAAGTCCCGCAGGATCAGCGCCCGCAGCTTTTGCGCCCGCAAATAGTAAGCGTCGTAATAGCCGGCCGACAGAACGTAGGTGCCGATCATGATGCGCCGCTGCACCTCCGGCCCGAACCCGGCCGCCCGGGTGCGCTCATACAAATCGTTCAGATCGACGCCGTTCTCGCGCTCACCGAACCGGACGCCGTCATAGCGCGCCAGGTTGGACGACGCTTCAGCAGGAGCGACGATGTAGTAGGAGGCCAGCCCGTATTTCGTATGCGGCAGCGACACGTCAACCGTCTCTGCCCCAGCTTCGCGCAACCACGCCAATCCCTGCTGCCACAGCGCTTCGATCTCCGGCGGCATGTCGTCGGAGCGGTACTCGCGCGGCACACCGATCCTCAGCCCGCGAACGCCCTTGCGGCAGGCCGCAGCAAAATCTGGCACCGCCAAATCGGCCGACGTGCTGTCCTTGGGATCGAACCCGGCCATGCTGCCGAGCAACACCGCCGCGTCCTCCACCGTGCGGGCAAACGGCCCGGGGTGATCAAGCGACGAGGCGAACGCCACCACGCCCCAGCGCGAGCAACGGCCATAGGTCGGTTTGGTGCCGACGATCCCGGTGAACGAGGCAGGCTGCCGGATCGATCCGCCAGTGTCCGTGCCGGTCGCACCGACGCACAACCGCGCCGATACCGCCGCCGCCGACCCGCCGGACGACCCGCCCGGCACCAGCGCACGATCCTTGGTCGACCATGGGCTGGTCACCGGCCCGAACGCCGATGTCATATTCGACGAGCCCATCGCGAATTCATCGAGATTGGTCTTGCCGACGAACACCGCGCCATCGCGCCGCAGATTGGCCGTGACCGTGCTCTCGTATGGCGGCACGAACGGCTCGAGGATTTTACTGCCGGCCGTGGTGCGCACGCCCGCGGTGCAGAACAGATCCTTGATCGCCAGCGGCAGACCCAGCAAGGCGCCGTCCGCCCCGCCCTGGCGCGCGGCGTCCGCCGCCTTCGCCTCGTCGCGCGCCTGCTCGGCCGTGACGGTGATGAAGGCATTCAGTTGCGGGTTGAGGGCCTCGATGGCCGTCAGGTGCGCATCGACGAGGTCGACGCTGGTGAACTCGCCCCGGCGCAGCCCGTTACGGGCGGCGACGAGTGACAGATCAGTTAGGCTCATTCGACCACCTTCGGCACCGAGTAGAATACGCCGGCCCGCTCCGGCGCATTGGCCAGCACCGCCTCCTGTATCCCGCCATCGGTGATGACATCGTCGCGCAGCCGTTGCGCCAGGCTCGCTGCGCCGGTCAGCGGCTCGATGCCGGTCACGTCGACTTCGTTGAGCTGTTCGATCCAGCCAAGGATGCCGTTCAACTCGGACTGCACGCGCGGCACGTCGGCCTCCTCGAGATGTAGGCGGGCGAGTTTGGCAATACGGCGAACCGTCGCGGGATCGAGCGACATAGGAGAACCTTTAGGTGATGAGGCGAAGCCCATGTGATACCGGCCGCCATGGCGTTGTTCAACATGGCAGACCTCAGAGCGCAACTCGGGCGCGAACAACGGGTGATCGGGCTCGATCCCGGCAGCAAGACGATCGGGCTGGCGCTCTCCGATGTCGGCCTGATGATCGCTACCCCCTATGGCCTGCTCAAGCGCGGCAAGCTCACCGCCAACGCCGCCGAGATCGTCGCCATCGCACGCAAGCAGGGAGCGGCCGGGCTCGTGGTCGGCTGGCCGCTATCGATGGACGGCAGCATCGGCCCGGCGGCGCAGGCGGCGCGCGATTGGGCGCTGGCACTGTCCGACATGGCCGGGCTACCGGCGGCGCTCTGGGACGAGCGATTGTCGTCCTCGGCCGTCAACCGCTTCCTGATCGACGAGCTGGACCTCAGCCGCGGCAAGCGCGCCAAGATCGTCGACGGCATGGCCGCCGCCTATACGCTGCAGGCAGCTCTCGATTCGAGTGCACCCTAGCGGTCACCACCGCGTTACTGCCACATGAGTGGACTTCTAGCGCTTCTAGACGACGTGGCCGCGCTGGCCAAAGTCGCCGCCGCCTCCTTGGACGACGTCGCGGCGCAGTCGCTGAAGGCCGGCACCAAGGCGGCCGGCGTGGTGATCGACGACGCGGCGGTAACACCGGCCTATGTCAGCGGCTTCACCGCCGAGCGGGAGCTATCGATCGTCGGCCGTATCGCGCTGGGCTCATTGAAGAACAAGCTGCTGTTCCTGCTGCCGATCGCGCTGTTACTCGGCGCGGTCGCGCCCTGGGCCATCACGCCGCTGCTAATGCTGGGCGGTGCCTATCTCTGTTACGAGGCGGCGGAAAAAATTCTACACGCGATCCGCCCGGCCGCCGACCATGGCGACGCCGCGCCGATCAGCGAGGACAAACGCGTCAGCGGCGCCATCAAGACCGACTTCATCCTGTCGGCTGAGATCATGGCCATTACCTTGGAGAGCGTCGCCGGGTCGTCGACCTGGACCCAGGCGATCGTGCTCGGCGGCGTCGGGGCCGTGCTGACAATCCTGGTCTATGGTGCCGTGGCGCTGATCGTCAAAGCCGACGACATCGGGTTGGCGCTGACGCACTACCGCACGGGCCTCGTGCGGGCCTTCGGCCGCGGGCTCGTCGTCGGCGTTCCCATCCTGATGAAAATCCTCACGGTCGTCGGCACGGCTGCGATGGCCTGTGTGGGCGGCGGCATCATCTTGCATGGTGTCGAGAAGCTGGGCTGGCCGCATAGGCGCTAAAATAGCGCTTGACCCGACGCGGCGTGGCTTGATGCTGAGAGCAGATGCAAGACACAGCATCTGTTTTGACCGACAACTTTGCCGATCTGCTAGCCCGGCTGCCCGCCGGTTTGGACCTCGATCGTCTGGCGCAAGAGACACAGGCGATCCAGCGCAAACGAGAACTGGTCGATGGCGCGGCATTGCTGCGCATCGCACTTGCCCGCGGGCCCGGCGGGCTGTCGTTACGCCAGACTGCAGCCTGGGCGTCCATGCAGGGGATCGCTGACCTCAGCAACCCCGGCGTCAAATACCGGCTGGATCAGGCAACGGACTTCCTCGCCGC
>JBPBQE010000266.1:0-54042 GCA_050954595.1 Janthinobacterium lividum
CGTGGTTCCAGGAGATGCAGGGCGCCGTCCTGATCCTGACGTTTTACAGCATCCCAATGGCCTACCTGCCGGTGTGCGCCGCGCTGCGCAGCCTCGATCCTAACCTCGAGGATGTCGCGCGCTCGCTGGGCTATGGACGGTGGCGCTCGTTCGGCCGCGTGGTGCTGCCGCAGATCATGCCGGCGCTTGGCGGCGGCGCGCTGCTGATCACCTCGCACATGCTGGCGGAGTTCGGCGCGCTGTCGTTCCTGCGCGTCGAGACGTTCACCACGGCCATCTTTGATCAATATACCGGCCAGTTCAACAACCAGGCCGCGGCCCTGCTCTCGGGCGTCCTCGTCCTACTCTGCCTGCCGGTCGCGTTCGGCGAGGCGAAGCTGCGCGGTCCGCGACGCCGCGCCCGGCTGGCACGCGGCAGCGCTCGGGCGTCGACGCCGGTGGCGCTCGGTCGGGCGACGCCGTTGGTTGTGCTCGGCCTCGGCGCGCTGACGGCGCTGGGTGTCGGCGTGCCGCTGGTGACGCTCGGCTTCTGGGTGATGCAAGGGGCGTCGGCGGGGCAGGGGATCGGCCAGGTGCTGCCGGCGATGTTCACCTCCGTGCGATATGCGTTGCCCGGCGCACTGCTGACCACGGTATTGGCGCTGCCGCTGGTGATCGCGACGACGACGCGCGGCGGCAGCCGTCTTTCGCGGCTGGCGGATCGGCTGCCCTATTTGGTGCACGGGCTACCGGGCATCGTCGTGGCGTTGACCGCGGTCTCGGTCGCCATCCGTTGGGTGCCGGCGATCTACCAATCCACGCTGCTGGTGGCCATCGTCTATGCCGTGCTGTTCCTGCCGCTGGCGCAATCGTCCATCCGGGCTTCGGCCGAATTGGTGCCGGGCGAACTCGAGGATGTCGCGCGCAGCCTCGGCAAGGGGCGGTTCGCGGCCTTTGTTTATGCGACGCTGCCGAACCTCGCGCCCGGCCTGGGCGCGGCGCTTGCCCTGGCTTGCCTGCAGTTGATGCGCGAGCTGACCGCGACGCTGCTGTTGGCGCCGGCCGGCTCCTCCACGCTGGCGACCGAGTTCTGGAATTACACCAGCGACCGGGCCTATGCCGCCGCGGCACCGTTTGCGGCGGTGCTGGTGCTGGTGTCGGGCATTCCGGTCTATCTGTTCACCATCAAGGTGTTGCGGACCGGCGATCCGCAATGACCCTGCTTCACGTCGACGAGGTCTGGAAGCGCCGGGCGGACCGGCCGGTGCTGCGTGGCGCGACGCTGGATGTGCCGGCGCAGGCGATCGTGGCCCTGCTGGGGCCGTCGGGCTGCGGCAAGACCACGCTGCTGCGGTTGATCGCCGGCTTCGAGGAGGCCGAGCAGGGCGAGATCACGCTGGACGGTCGCCGGTTGCAGGGGCCCGGCACCTTTGTTCCCGCCGAGCGGCGTCAGATCGGCTACGTGCCGCAGGAAGGCACGCTGTTCCCGCATCTGACCGTGGCCGGCAATGTCGGGTTCGGGCTCAAGCGGTCGGAACGGCGGGGTCCGCGCGTGACGGAGGCATTGGCGTTGACCGGGTTATCGAGTTTCGAGGCGCGCTATCCGCATCAGCTTTCCGGCGGCCAGCAGCAGCGTACCGCCCTGGCCCGTGCCATCGTGCCGCAGCCGGCGCTGGTGCTGCTGGACGAGCCGTTCGCCGGGCTGGACCTGACGTTGCGGCGTTCCGTCTGCGCCGACGTGGTGGCGCTGCTGCGGCAGAACCGGTCAACCGCGATCCTGGTCACGCACGACCCGCAGGAGGCGTTCATCAGCGCCGACATCGTCATGGTGATGCAGGACGGCCGCATCGCGCAGAGCGCCCCGCCGCAGGAACTGTATCGCCGCCCGGTGACGCGCGAGGTGGCGCGGCTGACCGGCGCGGCGGTGATGCTGTCCGGCCAGGCGCATGGCGACACCGCGACGACGCCGCTCGGCCCGGTGGCGCTGCATCCGGGCACGCCGGATAGCGGTATGGTCGACATCATGCTGCGGCCGGATCAACTGGTCTGCGTCGAACCGGGCGGCGGCACTGCGATGCCGGTGAGCAGCACGGCGTTCCGCGGCGACCACACCGTCGTCACCGTCACCTGCGGCGAGCGACCGCTCGAGCTGCCGCTCCGGCTGATCTCCGTCGCGCCCGACCTGGTCCATTTACGGATCGATGGCGCGTGCATGGCCTATGAGGCGCATCGCGACGCTTGACGTTCTACTCTGCCTGTCGCTAGTGATAAGCATTCTCAACTAGAGACCGGCGCGATGCGCTCGGGCCCGGGAGCAGGCAGTGAGCGACAGCAAGCCAGTCACCAGCGCCGTCCTTCTCGCGGCCTGCACGTTCGTTGCTGCGAGTGCGGCTCAAGCGCAATCGACCAACGGGTTGGGTTTGGCTGGCGCACCGACGTCGCAATCTAGCCCGGTTCCCGGCAACAACTCGCCGGCCTCCAACAACGATCCGTCACCCGGCGAGCCTGGCTTCCTGACCGGATTGTTCAGCTCGTCACGCACCAACTTGCTTGGCGACATCTATAATATTCGGCCGTTGCTCAACGAATATGGCATTTCGCTCGGCCTACAGGAGACCAGCGAGGTGCTCGGCAACGTCACCGGCGGCGTACGGCGTGGCGCGGCCTACGAGGGGCTGACGCAGATGAGCCTGGGCGTCGATCTCGGCAAGGCGATCGGCCTCGAGGGCGGCATCTTCAACGTCAGCGCCTTCCAGATCCACGGCCGCAACCTCAGCGCCGAGAACCTTTACACGCTGCAGACCGCCAGCGGCATCGAGGCCCTGCGCGCGACCCGGCTGTGGGAGCTTTGGTATCAACAGAGCTTTGCCGGCGGCAAGGCGGACATCAAGATCGGCCAGCAAAGCCTGGATCAGGAGTTCTACGGCAGCGCCTATTCCGGCCTGTTCATCAACACGATGATGGGCTGGCCGCTGATCCCCTCCGTCAACCTTTATGCCGGTGGCCCCGCCTATCCGCTGTCATCGCTCGGCGTGCGCCTGCGGGTGCAGCCGATCGACAACATGACGGTGCTGGCCGGCGTTTATGACGACAACCCGCCCGGCGGCTCGTTCTTCGACGACAGCCAGGTCCGCGGCGCCTCGCAATCCGGCACCAAGTTCAATTTGAGGACCGGCGCGCTGATCTTCGGCGAGGTGCAATACGCCATCAACGCGCCCGTGCTCGGTCAGATGGATTACGGCAACAGCAAGCCCGGCCTGCCCGGCATCTACAAGCTCGGCTTCTACTACGACACCGCCAATTTCTACGATCAGCGGCTGGACACCACCGGCCTGTCGCTCGCCGATCCCAACACCAGCGGCGACCCGCGCGTGCGCCGCGGCAATTTCAGCGTCTATGGCGTGTTCGATCAGGTGGTGTGGCGGCCCGACCCGGATGCCGCCAAGACGGTTGGCGTGTTCGCCCGCATCATGGGCGCGCCGGGCGACCGCAACCTGGCCAATTTCAGCGTTAACGGCGGCGTGGTGATGAAGGCGCCGTTCACCGGGCGTGAAGCCGACAGCGTCGGCCTGGGCTTCGGCTTCGCCAAGATCAGCCCCAGCGCCACCTCGGACGACCGCGACCGTCTCGCCATCAACGGCATCTCACCCGTCCGCGGCAGCGAGACGTTCCTTGAGACGACCTATCAGTATCAGGTCGCCCCGTGGTGGACCTTGCAGCCCGATTTCCAATACGTCTTCACGCCGGCCGGCGGCATCAGCAACCCGCTGCAGCCCGGCAAGCGCGTCGGCAACTCGGCCACCTTTGGCCTACGCACCAACATCGTGTTCTGACCGGGAGGCCGCATCCCATGCTGTCATTGCTCCGCACCGCCAGCGTCCTCGCCGGCCTGAGCTTCGCGTTCCCAGCCTTCGCGCAGGCGCCCCAGGGTTTGCTCGAAACCATCAAGCGACAGACTGTGCTCACCTCCACCATCACGCCGAGCGGGGATCAGAACCCCTACGCCGTGTTCGTGGCACCGGTCTCGGCCGGCAAGATCCAGAAGGACGACGTCCTCGTCACTAACTTCAACAACCGCGCCAACCTCCAGGGCCTGGGCACCACCATCGTCACCTGGAGCCCGGCCACCAAGAAGCTGGCGCTGTTTGCCACCATTCCGCGCCACCTGCCGCAATGCCCCGGCGGCATCGGGCTGACCACGGCGCTGACCATGCTGAAATCCGGCTGGGTGATCGTCGGCAGCCTGCCGAGTCAGGACGGCACGACGGCGACCAAGGGCGATGGCTGCCTGTTGGTGCTGGACCCGCAGGGCAACGTCGCCTCCACCATCACCAGTCCGCGCATCAACGGCCCCTGGGGCAACCTGGCCACCGTCGATCGCGGCGGCACGGCGACGCTGTTCGTCAGCAACACCGGCTTCGGCGTGGCGGCGCCGGGTCAGGACCCGGTGGAAAAGGCGACCGTGCTGCGGATCGACCTGGTGGTCCCGGAAAACGGCCCGCCGCGGGTGACCAAGGAGACGGTGGTCGCCAACGGCTTCGCGCAGCAGGCCGACAAGGACGTGTTCGTCATCGGGCCGACCGGCCTTGGTCTCGGCCGCGACGGGACGCTGTATGTCTCCGATGCGCTGGGCAACCGGATCGTCGCCATCCCCGATGCCTTGACCCGGACCACCAGCGCCGGCACGGGACGAGAGGTCACCAAGGACGGTTTCCTTAAGCGGCCGCTGGCCATGGCGGTCACGCCGGCGGGTCACCTCCTGGTCATCAACGGGCTCAACGGCCAGGTGGTGGAGATCGACCCGGAGGCGGGTCGGCAGATCTATGCGCGTTGGATTGACGCCAATCGGGCGCAGCAGCCGCCGGGCTCGGGGGATCTGTTCGGCATCGCCATGACGCCGGCGAATGATGGGTTCTACTACGTCGAGGATGAAGTGGCCGCACTCGTGCTGGCCAAATGACCGGCCGCTGCCCGTTCGCGTCTCGCCGCGGCTTCCTCGGCGGCGCGGCCGGTGGCGCTCTCGCGGCGCTGGCACGGACCGCGCCGGCGCGCGCCGACGATGTGGCGGCCCATGGCATATCGACCGAAGGGCAGGGTGCCGGCCGGGCCGTCACGGAGCCGTTCCATGGTCCCCACCAGGCCGGCATCCTCACCGCGCAGCAGAACCACACCTATTTTGCCGCCTTTGATCTCGTCGGCACCGACCGCGGGGCCGTCGAGGCCATGCTGCGGCGCTGGACCGAGATTGCCGAACGCCTGACCCGCGGCGAGACGGCGGCCCCGCTCGACGGCGTCAAGACCGACATCGCAGCGCCCGATTCTGGCGAGGCGCTGGGCATGGCGGCGGCCCGGCTGACGCTCACCTTCGGCTTTGGCGCCGGGCTGTTCAGCAAGGACGGCAAGGACCGGTTCGGCCTGGCCGCGCGCCGGCCCGAGGCGCTGGTCGACATGCCGGAGTTCAACGGCGACCAACTCGAGGAGGCCCGCACTGGCGGCGACCTCTCCGTCCAGGCCTGCGCCGACGACCCGCAGGTCGCGTTCCATGCCGTCCGTCAACTCGCACGCGCCGCCGGTGACACCGCCCGGCTGCGTTGGACCCAGACTGGCTTCAACGCCAATTTTGCCGCCGAGGATACGCCGCGCAACCTGATGGGCTTCAAGGACGGCACGCAGAACCCGATCGCTGAGCGCCCCCACGAGCGCGTCGGCGGCGTCACGTTGCCGAACCCGCTCTCGCCCGACAAAGTCGTCTGGGCCAGCCCCGACGGCCCGGCCTGGATGAGCGGAGGCACCTACCTTGTCACCCGCCGCATCCGCATGGCGATCGAGCATTGGGACAGCACGGATGTCGAGTTCCAGGAGCTGACCATCGGTCGGCACAAATATTCCGGTGCGCCGCTGGGCGAGACGGACGAGTTCGCGCCACTGGATTTCGACAAGGTTGATGCCGAAGGCATGCCGGTGATCCCCGACAACGCCCATGTCCGCCTGGCGGCATCGGTGTTCAACGACGGCGCCGAGATCCTGCGCCGCGCTTACTCCTACAATGACGGCACCAACGTCATCGCCGAGCGCTGGCCGCCGTGGCGGCAGGGGCTCGAGTATGATGCCGGGCTGATGTTCATCTGTTATCAAAGCGACCCGCGGACCGGCTTCATCAAAATCTTCGAGCCGATGGCCAAGCTGGACGCACTCAACCAGTACACCACGCACACCGGCAGTGGCCTGTTCGCCTGCCCCCCCGGCGTGCGACCCGGCGAGTTCATCGGCCAAGCCCTGTTCGCCTGACCCGGTCGCGTCGGCAGGCGCGAAACTACGGTCGGTTGGCGAGTTGGGCTTGCGTCCGGGCTCACATCCACGCACATCCTGCGATAAGATGCACGGATCGGTCATGCGACAGCGCCAGGGCGGAGACGAAGACGAGATGGAGCACGGTCTCCGGCCGACGGACGGCGTAGCCTCCGATACGGAGCCGCCACCGGTCGGCAGCGTGCGGGACCACGCCGAAGCGGACGGGATCGAGCGGTTGTGCCAGGAGCGCGGCCTCAAGATGACCGGGCAGCGGCGCACCATCGCGCGGGTACTGTCCGAGGCCGACGACCATCCGGACGTCGAGGAACTGTATCGCCGGGCGTCGGTACTGGACGACCGCATCTCGATCGCGACGGTGTATCGCACGGTGCGGTTGTTCGAGGAGAAGGGCATCCTGCAGCGCCGCGATTTTGGCAGCGGACGGGCGCGCTACGAGCCGGTCGATCAAACGCCGCACTACCATCTGATCGACATCGAATCCGGCAAGGTGGTCGAGTTCCGCAGCGCCGAGCACGAGCGGCTGGTCCGCGCCGTCGCCGAGCAGCTGGGCTTCCAGGTGATGTCGCTGCGCCTCGAGGTGTTCGGCCGCAAGCTGCCGGAGGGCACGTTGCCGACGGCCAAGACGCGGGCCAAGCGGGGCGGCTGATGTTCCGCGGATTATCGGCGTTTCCCATCACGCCCGCCACCGCCGATGGACGGATCGACACGGAGTCGTTGCAACGCTTGCTCACCCGCCTGGTGGGGGCCGGCGTCGACTCGATCGGGTTGCTGGGTAGCACGGGAGCTTATCCGTTCTTCTCGCGCGAGGAGCGGTTGCGGGCGGTATCGGCGGCCGTCGAGTGCGTCGCCGGCCGGGTCGAGTTGCTGGTCGGCGTCGGCGCGCTGCGGACGGACGCGGCCGTCGCGCTGGCCTCCGACGCGAAGGCAGCCGGGGCGGATGCCGGGTTGTTGGCGCCGGTGTCCTACACGCCTTTGCTCGACGACGAAGTGCTGGAGCATTTCCGTGCGGTCGCTGCGCCCGAGTTGCCGTTGTGCATCTACAATAACCCCGGCACCACGCATTTCGACGTCTCGCCCGAGTTGGCCGGCCGCTTGGCGGACGTGCCGGGTGTGGTCGCCATCAAGACCGGCGCGCCCGCCACTGGAGCAGCCGAAATGGTGCAGGCGGTGCGATCCCGCGTGCCGTCCGGGTTCTCCGTCGGCTTCAGCGTCGATTGGAATGCACCGGCCGCGCTCCTGGCCGGTGGCGATGCTTGGTACAGCGTCGTGGCCGGTATCTACCCCAAGGTGTTCTTGCAACTCGCCCGAGCCGCAATGAGCGGTGACGCCGCCGAGACCCGGCGGCTGCACGAACAGCTGGAACCGATCTGGCATCTGTCGCGCACCTACAGCAGCTTCCGCGTCGTGCATCTCGCTGCGTCCCGCGCCGGGATCGCCAATGCCGTGCCGCCCCTGCCGATCCTGCCTTTGTCGGGTGCGGCGGCGAACGAGGTGGAGCGCGTGCTAGAGGAACTCGACCTGGCTTAGACCGGGGCGAAATCAGCTTTCCGCGTCACTGCTCGCGATGCTCGGCCGCTCCAGGTTCTCGATCACGCGGTCCAGGAGGCGAGCCAACTCCGCGCGCTCGTCATCCTTCAGCCCGGCGGTGAGGCGCGCTTCCTCCTGCTCGGCCAGCGCCACCAACTCCGCGACGACGCCATGTCCGTGTTCCGTCAGCCACACCGCGTTGACCCGGCGATCCGACGGGGTATGGCGCCGCTCCACCAGGCCCTCCGCCGCCAACCGGTCGATGATCGCCACCAGGCTCGAGCGTTGCAGCGACACCGCTTCCGCCAGCCGGCTCTGCGGCTGGCCGGGCTCCGTGCCGATGATCGCCAACAGGCCCAGGTATCGCGGCGCGGAGCCATACTGGTCCAGCACCGCTTCGAACCGTCGATAGGCTGCGATCTGTGCCACGCGCAGCCTATAGGCCACCGTCGCCCCGAGCGGCCCGGCGCTGAGCCGGCCGGAGCCGGGCCGAGAAGCGAGCAACGACGTCATCCCATGTCTCCCCGCTTGACAGTCGGCTCGGCCCGGCCTGATTGTTCGAGTGCCGAACAACAAGCGGCGGGACCGACACTCTCATGCCCGAGCAACGGGCGGTCGGCCAGGGGGAGAGCGCATCGATGCCGGGGCATGATCGTGGCGATTGAGGGCGAGCTGTCGGTTTGGGCGGCCGAGGCCTTCGGCACGACCTTGCTGGAGCAGACGACTGGCGACATGCTGGACTGGCAGGCCACGCGCTTTCCCGATCACGAGGCGATCGTGTTTCCCGAGTTGGACGTCCGATGGACCTACGCGGAGCTGCGCGCCCGGGTCGACCGTCTCGCGACCGGCCTGATCGGGCTCGGCATCGGACCCGGCGAACGCGTCGCGGTGCTGGCGCCGAACCTGCCGGAATGGCTGTTGCTGGATTACGCGCTGGCCAAGATCGGCGCCGTGCTCGTGACGGTGAACACCGGATATCGACAGCACGAGTTGGCCTATCTACTCCGTCAGGGCCGGGTCGCCGCGCTGTTCACCGTGCCGGCTTATCGCGGCAACGACTACCGTGATGCCGTGCGAGCGGCCCAGGCAGCCGGGTTGCCGCTGCTGCGCCATGTCGTCGAGATCGGCAGCGATGCTTTCGAGGCCCTGCAGCACGGTGAGCACGCGCTCGGCGCCGAACTGACCCGGCGGCAAGCCGCGGTGCGGCCGCATGACGTCGTGCAAATCCAATACACCAGCGGCACCACCGGCGTGCCGAAGGGCGTGACCCTGACCCATCGCGGCACGCTCAACAACGCCAAGCTGATGGGCGACCGCGCCGGCTTCGACGACCGCAGCCGGCTGCTCGCCGTGATGCCGCTGTTTCACACCGCCGGCTGCGTCTGCAATGCGCTCGGCATGCTGGTGCAAGGCGGCGCGTTCGTCGGCATGGCCGCGTTCGACGCTCCGGCCGCCCTGGCGCTGCTCGGCGCCGAGCGTATCACCGTGATCAACGCGGTGCCCACCATGTACCTGCGCCTGCTGGCCGAGCCCGGCGTGCGGGACGGCGCCTATCGGTCGGCATCGACGCTGCGGATCGCGTTCACCGGCGGTACCACGATCCCGCCGAGTATGCTGGCCGCGATGCGCGACGCGTTCGGCGCCGAACCGATGGTCATCATGGGCATGACCGAGGCGAGCCCGCTGATCACCCAGACCCGCCCGGAAGATGGCTTCGAGCGCAACAGCACCTCCGCCGGCGTTCCGCTGCCGTTCACCGAGCTGAAGATCGTCGGCCCCGATGGCGAGCCGGTCCCGCTCGGCAAGGCCGGCGAGCTGTGCATTTGGGGCTATGGCGTCACGCCCGGCTATTTCGACATGCCGGACCGCACCGCCGAGGCGATCGACGCCGACGGTTGGCTGCACAGCGGCGACCTGGCCACGCTCGCGGCCGACGGTTCGCTGCGCATCGTCGGCCGCACCAAGGACATGGTGATCCGCGGCGGCGAGAACCTGTATCCGGCCGAGATCGAGAACCTGCTGATGCTGCACCCGGCGGTCGAGCAGGCGCAGGTCGTGGGCGTGCCGGATGCCGAGTTCGGCGAGGAGGCGTTCGCCTTTGTCATGCTCCGTCCCGGTGCCGTCACCGATGCCGCCGAGTTGCGCGCCTTTGCCCGCGCCAGCTTCAGCCGGCACAAGGTGCCCCGCTACATCGAGGTAATCGACGCGTTCCCGCAGACCGCGAGCGGCAAGGTGAAGAAGTTCGAACTGCGCGAGATCGCATCCGCCCGGGTGACGGCGTGACCGGGTCGCATCTGCTGTCCGATCTGCAGGACGGCGTCCTGCTGTTGACGCTCAATCGGCCGGCGGCGCGGAACGCGATTTCGCCGGAGCTGGCTTGCCGTCTCGCCGATGCGCTGCTCGCGGCGGCCACGGATGATGCGGTGCGCGTCGTGGTGCTGACCGGGGCGGGCGACCGCGCCTTTTGCAGCGGCGGCGATCTCGCGCTGACCTTGCCGCTGATGACCGGTGCGCGCGCGCCGGCCGACGAGTGGGATCATCGGCTGCTGACGGACCCCGGCATCATCGACCGCTCGGCGCTGCGCCGCTTCGCCTTCGACAAGCCGGTGATCGCCGCCATCAACGGCGCCTGCTTGGCCGGCGGTATGGAGACGGTGCTGGCGACCGACATCCGCATTGCCGCGCCGCATGCCAGCTTCGGGCTGCCGGAGGTCAAGCGCGCGCTGATCCCGTTCGCCGGCAGCCTCGCCCGGCTGCCGCGCCAAATCGCCCATTGCCATGCGATGGAGCTGCTGCTGCTCGGCGACAGCGTCGGCGCGGAGGAGGCGCTGCGGATGGGGCTGATCAACCGGGTCGTGCCGGCCGACCAGGTGCTGCCTACGGCAATGGATTTCGCCTGCCGCATCGCGGCCAACGGGCCGGCGGCGATCCGCGCGGTCAAGCGGATCGTGCGGGCCGGCAGCGGGCTGCCGCTCGGCGCGGGCTACGACCTGGAGGACGCGGCCAAGGCGGTCATCATGGCGACCGAGGATGCCCGCGAGGGGCCGCTGGCCTTTATGCAGAAACGCGCACCGGTGTATCGGGGACGATGATGGTTCGATTGGACGGCAAGGTGGCGATCGTCACCGGGGCAGGGCAGGGCATCGGGCTGCAGGCGGCGCGCGCGCTGGCGGCGGCGGGGGCGGCCGTGGTGGTCAACGATATCGACCCGGCGCTGGCCGAGGCCGCGGTCGCCGGCATCGAGAGCGAGGGTGGCCGGGCCGCGGCGGCGGTGGCGGCGATCGGGACAGCGGAGGCGGCCGATCTGTGCGTCGAGACCGCGCTGTCCCGCTTCGGGCGCCTCGACGCCATGTGCTGCAACGCCGGCGTGCTGCGTGATCGCGTGCTGTGGAACACCGAGGACGCCGATTTTGATGCCGTCATCGCCACTCATTTGCGCGGCACCTTCACCTGCGCCCGCGCCGCGATCCGGCATTTCCGCTCGCGACCCGGCGGTGGCCGCCTAATCCTGGTTTCGTCCATCGCCGGGCAGCGCGGCAATTTCGGCCAGACCGCCTATGCCGCCGCCAAGGCCGGCATTGCCGCCTATGCCCGCACCTGGTCGATGGAGGGCGCCAAGGCCGGCGTCACCGTCAACGCCATCGTGCCGAATGCACTGACCCGCATGGTCGCCACTATGCCGATGTTCACCGAGGCCGCCGCGGCGGTCGCGCGCGGTGAGCCCGTGCCGGATGCGCTGCGCGTCGGCATGGGCATGGGTACCGCTTCCGACGTGGCGCCGTTGTTCGTGTTCCTTGTCTCCGACCGCTCGGCCGGCATCACCGGCCAGTGCATCGGCATCGGCGGCGACCGGCTCTCGATCTGGTCGCACCCGCGCGAGATCGAGGCGGCCTACCGCCCGGGCGGCTGGACCGCGGACAGCATCGCCGAGGCTTGGGGCAGCGAGATCGGCCAAACACCGCAGAGCGTCGGCATCAACTTCGAAGGCGATGCGTCATGAGGGCGTTGCTGGTCGCTCTGCTGGCCGCGACCGCCCTGAGCACGGCGCAGGCGCAAACCCCGCCGCTGCGGATCGGCATGGAGGAGGACCTCAGCACGTCGATGGCGTCCGTCTACGGAAAGGGGGCCGTGGTCGCGGCGCAGATGGCGGTCGAGGATTTCGGCCCGGAGGTAATCGGCTGCAAGATCGAACTGCTGACCGGTGACGGCCAGAGCAAGCCGGATGTGGCGACTGCGCTGGTGCGCGAGTGGTTCGACAAGCAGGACGTCCAGATGGTTACCGGGTTGTCGAACTCGGCGATCGGGCTCGCCGTGCAGGCGATGGCGCGCGAGAAGAACCGGGTCAGCATCATCACCGGGTCGGGGGCCCCAGAGATCACCGGGGCGCAATGCTCGCCGAACGGGCTGCACTGGGTGATCGACACCTACGCGATCGACCATGCGGTGCCGGCGCCGTTGCTGGCCGAGGGGGACAAGACTTGGTTCCTGCTGTCGGTGGACATCACTATCGGCAAGGCGCTGGTGCGCGACATCCTGCCGGTGCTGGCCGCGGGCGGCGCGACGGTGGTGGGGCAGGCCGCGCATCCGCTGTTCACCACCGACATGTCGTCCCCGATCGTGGCGGCGCAGGCGTCCAAGGCGCAGGTGGTGGCGCTGATGAACGTGGGCGGCGACCTGGTGAATGCGGCCAAGCAGGCCAGCGAGTTCGGCGTCATCGCCGGCGGGCAGAAGCTGGCCGGGTTCTGGATGACGGTGACGGACGTGAAGGCGATCGGGCTGGACACGGCCAAGGGGATTTACTTCGCCGAGGCGTTCTACTGGGATCAGGACGATGCGGCGCGTGCATGGTCCAAGCGCTTCTTCGAGCGCGTCGGGGCCGAGCCGAACAGTTACCAGGCCGGCATCTACGGCGCGATCACGCATTACCTCAAGGCGGTGAAGGCGGCGGGCACGGCCGAGACCGCGGCCGTGATGAGCAAGATGCGCGAACTGCCGGTGGAGGATTTCATGACGCCTGGCGGCGGCACCGTCCGTGCCGATGGCCGCGTGGTCCGCCCGATCCAGGTGCTGCAAGTCAAGCAGCCCGGTGCCAGCAAGGGACCGTGGGACCTCGCCCGCATCGTCACCACCATCCCCGGCGACCAGGCGTTCCGCCCGCTCGGTCAGAGCGAGTGCCCATTGGTGAAAGGCTAGTGTTTCCACTCAGCCCGGCCGAAGACCGGCAGCGCCTGCCAGTCGCCGTGCTCAGCGGCTTTCTCGGCAGCGGCAAGACCACGTTGCTCAATCGCCTGCTCAAGGACCCCCGCCTGGCCGACACCGCCGTTGCCATCAATGAGTTCGGCGAGATCCCGCTCGACCAGCATCTGATCGACCATGGCGAGGATCAGACCGTCGTGATGGCGAATGGCTGCCTGTGCTGCAACGTCGCCGGCGACATGGAAGACGCGGTCATGCGCATCTTCAGCCGCCGCGAGAGCGGGGCGATCCCGCATTTTGCCCGCCTCATCGTCGAACCCTCCGGCCTCGCCGACCCGGCCCCGATCGCCCAGGCCATCCTCCGCCAGCCAACCCTGGCCCGCGTGATGCGGCTGGAAAGCATCGTCACCGTCGTGGATGCCGCCTTCGGCGTTCGCCAACTGGCCGAGCACCCCGAAGCCCGCCAGCAAGCCGCGCTCGCCGACACCATCGTCGTCACCAAGGCCGATCTCGCCGATCCGGCGCCCGTCATCGCCGCCTTGCGCGAGCGCAATGGGGCCGCCCCGATCCACCAGGCCCTGCACGGCGCTATCGACCCGGCCGATCTGTTCACGGCCAGCTTCCTCGACCCGGCCGCCCCGCTATCGCCGATCGCCGAATGGGTCGAACGGCACGCGCCGCACAGCCATTCCGCCGCCACGTCGATCTCGCTGGTGAGCGACGCGCCCTTGTCGTGGCCGGCTTTCGACCGTTGGCTGCGCCAGGTCCGCACCGGACATGCCGACGCGCTGCTGCGGGTCAAAGGCCTGCTCGCGATTGCCGGCCGTCCTCGCCCGGTGGTGATCCAGGGTGTGCATCACGTGCTGCACCCGCCCGCCGAACTGGCGGACTGGCCGAGTGCCGACCACCGCTCCCGCCTGGTGCTGATCCTGCGTGACCCCGCCCTCGCCGCCGAGTTGCGCGCGAGTTGGGACCGCGCGCTCCCGTCCTTGATCGACATGGTGCCCGCATGAGAGCCATCGACGTCCACGTCCATCCGATGAACGTCGCCTATGCCGAGGCGAGTTCGCCCTTCATGGAAGCGGCCGGACGCATGTTCCCCGGCAAGTTCGTTGCCCGGCCGGACGATCAGATCGCCGCCGACTTCCGCCGCGATGACTGCCTGGCGCTGCCGATCGCGTGGGATGCCGAGACCGGGGCCGCCGGGTCGGTGTTCAGCAACGACCAGTTGGCGACGCTGTGCCGCAGCTATCCGGACGTATTCCTGCCGGGCTGGGGCATGGTGGACCCGTGGCGTGGCCGCAAAGGGCTGGAAGAGATCGAGCGTGCCATCACCACGCTTGGCCTGATGGGCATCAAATACCAGCCGCCGGTGCAGGATTTTTGCCCAGCCGATCCGCGCTTCCGGCCGATCTGGGACATGCTGCAATCGCTCGGCGCCCCCGTGCTGATCCATTGCGGCACCACGGCAATCGGTGCCGGCGAGCCCGGCGGGCTCGGCTTCAAGCTCGACCATGGGCGACCCATCCACATCGACAGCGTGGCCGCCGAATTTCCACGCCTGAACATCGTCGCCGCCCATCCGGGCTGGCCGTGGACGGAGGAGCTGATCGCGGTGGCGCTGCACAAGGGCAACGTCTCGATCGACATCTCCGGCTGGGGACCCAAATACATTCCCGCACCGCTGAAGCACGACATGCAGCGGCGGCTGCAGGACAAGGTGCTGTTCGGCTCCGACTATCCCGGCTGGAGCCCCGGCCAATGCTGCGACGAGTGGGAGATGCAGGGCTTCAAACCAGGCGTGACGGACAAGCTGTTCACCGCCAACGCGACCCGTATCCTCAACCTGACCCCTGCGATCGCCGCTGCCGAGCGCGCCCGCGCCGCGCTACCGGCGGCCTAGCGTGCGCACCAAGGTCGCCATTATCGGTGGTGGTCCGGCCGGGCTGATGCTCGGGCATCTGCTGACGCGCGAAGGCATCGACAACGTGGTCGTCGAACGGCAATCGGGCGAGTACGTGCTCGGGCGGATTCGTGCCGGCGTGCTGGAGCAAGGCACGGTGGACCTGCTGGACGCCAGCGGTGCCGGCGAACGGATGCACGCGGAAGGGTTGCCGCACGAAGGGTTCGAGCTGTCGTTCGATGGCGATCCCCTGCGGATCGACCTCAAGGCGCTGACCGGGCGCTCCGTCATGGTTTACGGTCAGACCGAGGTGACGCGCGACCTAATGCGGCTGCGGGAAAGGTCAGGGGCGCCGACACAGTACGAGGCCAAGGACGTCTGGCTCGACGGCCTGGATAACCGGCCGACCGTGCATTTCACCCAGGGTGGCGAGGCCCGGAGCCTGGAATGCGACTACATCGCCGGCTGCGACGGCTTTCACGGCGTCTGCCGCAAGAGCATCCCGGCGGACCGCTTGCGTTTGTTCGAGCGCATCTACCCGTTCGGCTGGCTCGGCGTGCTGGTGGACAAGCCGCCGGCCGCGCACGAGCTGGTCTATGCCCATCACCAGCGCGGCTTCGCCCTTTGCTCGATGCGGTCGGCGACCCGCAGCCGCTACTATATACAATGCAGCATGGACGAGCGCGTCGAGGATTGGTCGGATGACCGCTTCTATGACGAGCTCGCCCGGCGGGTGAATCCGGCGGTTGCCGATGCGCTGCAGCGGGGGCCGTCGATCGAGAAGTCCATCGCCCCGTTGCGCTCCTTTGTCGCCGAGCCGCTCCGCTTCGGCGCCATGTTCCTCGCCGGCGACTCCGCCCACATCGTGCCGCCGACCGGGGCCAAGGGCCTCAACCTGGCGATCCATGACGTGAAAGTTCTGTTCGAAGCGTTGGCGGAGCGATATCGCAGCGGTTCGGAGGCCGGGCTGGACGATTACTCGCCGCGCGTGCTGGACCGGATCTGGAAGACCGAGCGGTTCAGCTGGTCGATGACGACGCTGCTGCACACCTTCCCGGAGCACGATGCGTTCACCCGGCGGATGCAGCGGGCCGAGTTCGACGCCTTGGTCGGCTCACCGACCGCGCAACGGGTTTTGGCGGAAAATTACACCGGCCTGATCTGACCGGCGCGTCGATTTGTCACCGGCGCTGCAACCGCATATGGCGGCGGCGCGTCTTTCTTGCTGTTCCCAGCCGGATCGGTCATCCACGCGTTCATGCCGAAGCAGCCCGACTTCTCCGATCTTTTCGCGCTTGCGAACGGTCTGCCTCAGCTTTGCTGGTTGGCGGACCCGGGCGGCTCGATATTCTGGTACAACGACCGTTGGATGCAGTTCACCGGGCTGACCATCGACGAGATGCTCGGTTGGGGTTGGAAGCAGGTGCATGACCCCGCCCATCTCGACCGCGTGGTCGCCTCGTTCTCGGCGGCCATCGAGTCGGGACAGGATTGGGAGGACACGTTTCCGCTTCGGCGTCAGGACGGCGTCTGGCGCTGGTTCCTGTCCCGCGCCACGCCCTCGCGCGACACCAACGGCGATATCGTCCGTTGGGTCGGCACCAACACCGACGTCACTGACAGTCTGCAGCAGGAAGCCGAGACCGTTCTGAACGAGCGCCGCTACCGCTCCCTGGTGGAGGCGGTTTCGCAGATCGTCTGGCGCGTGACCTTGGCGGGCGAGCTGATCGGCGACACCACGCCATGGGAGAGCTTCACCGGTCAGACTCACGCTGAACTCGCCGGGCTCGGCTGGCTCGACGTGATCCATCCGGAGGACCGCGAGCTCACGATGGCGACCTGGACGGAGGCGGTCAGCACGCATTCCATCTACGAGATGGAGCATCGCATGCGCCGCGCCGACGGGGAGTGGCGGCACGTTTCCGCCCGCGGGGCTCCGGTGATGAACGACCAGGGTGAGATCACCGAGTGGGTCGGCATCCATACCGACGTGACCGCCCGCAAAATGGGCGAGATCGAGCTGCAGCGCGCCAAGGAGGCGGCGGAGGCGGCCAACCTGGCCAAAAGCCAGTTCATCGCCAACATGAGCCACGAGTTGCGCACGCCGCTCTCGGCGGTGATCGGCTACAGCGAGATGCTGGAGGAGGAAGTCCAGGACGCCGGCATGAGCCACATGCTCGCCGACCTGCACAAGATCAACGAGGCGGCCCGGCATCTGCTGAGCATGATCAGCGACGTGCTGGACCTTTCCAAGATCGAAGCCAACCGCATGACGGTCTATGCGGAGAACTTCTCGATTGACGGCCTACTCAGGAGCGTATCGGACACCGTCGCGAGCTTGATCGCCAAGAAGGGCAATACGCTTGTCATCGACGCGCCGCAGCTGTTCGGCGCGCTGCATACCGATCAGGTCAAGCTGCGGCAGTGCCTGTTCAACCTGTTGGGCAATGCGGCCAAGTTCACCGCCAACGGCACCATCACGCTGCGCGTCCGCCAGTTCAAGCGCGACCATACGGAGTGGATCGAGTTCGCCGTCACCGATAGCGGCATCGGCATGAACCCGGAGCAGCTCGCCCAGTTGTTCGAGCGTTTCGTGCAAGCCGACGCCTCCACGACCCGGCGCTACGGCGGCACCGGCCTGGGCCTGTCGATCACCCGCGCATTCACCGAGCTGATGGGTGGCGAAGTCGACGTGCAGAGCCAGGAGGGCCATGGCTCGACCTTCTCCATCCGTATCCCGGTCGAACTGCCGGAGCAGGCTGCCGAGCCGATCGAAGTGGTTGCCGCGACCCCGCGCGACGACACCGTGCTGATCATCGACGACGATGCCGGGACCCGCGACCTCATCGCCCGCTACCTGCAGCGCGAGGGCTTCGTCACGCGGCAGGCCAACGATGGCCGGGCTGGTCTGGCGATGGCCAAGGCGTTGCGGCCGCGCGTGGTGTTGCTCGACGTCATGATGCCGCAGATGGATGGCTGGTCCGTGCTGACGGCGATCCGTAACGACCCCGACCTGTCCACGACACCGGTGATCATGGTGTCGTTCGTGCACGAGGAAGGTCTGGCGGCCTCGTTGGGTGCCAACGACTATCTCACCAAGCCGATCGAGTGGGACGAACTGCGCAAGGTCTTGGCCCGGTATCGCCAGAGTGCGGTCGGCGACGACATCCTGGTGGTCGATGACGACGACGATACGCGGACGCGGCTGACCACGATGTTGAACCGGTCGGGCTTCAAGGTCCGCGCCGCGGCGGATGGCGCGACGGCGTTGACGATGACGGAAGAGGCCAAGCCGGCGATCGTGCTGCTCGACCTGATGATGCCCGACATGGACGGCTTCACGGTGTTGAAGAAGCTGCGCGAGCGGGAGGAATGGCATGACATCGCCGTCGTCATCCTGACGGCCAAGGACATCACCTCGGCCGAGCGGAATTTCCTACAGGGCGAGGCGGACCAGATCCTCACCAAGGGCAACACCACTTTTCGCGAACTTGCGGACCAGCTACGTGGCCTGATCCCGGCCCCGACCCAGGATTGATCCGCCTAAACACGACGCGGCCGCGCGATGTCAGTGGGATCGCGGTCGCGGCGATCCTCCTGCTCTACGCGGCTCTGGTTATGCTGCGCATGCCGGAGATCGTCCTGAAGGGCCGCTTCTGGGCCGAAGAGGGCACGGTGTTCTTCACCAACGCCTGGACGCTCGACCCGGTGACCGCGCTGCTGATGCCGGTCGGCGGCTACCTCAACATCGTCGCCAACGGGGCGACGTTGCTGGCCCGATGGGCGGTGCCGCTGGCCGATGCGCCCTACGTCACCATCGCGATCGGATTGTTGTTCCAGCTCGTGCCGCCGGTCATCCTGCTGACGGCGCGGGATGCCTGGCTACAGGGCTGGCCGGTGCGGCTGTGCGCGGCGGCGCTACTGCTGTTCGTGCCGGGCGCCGACGAGATCTGGTTGCAGACGCTGCACTGCCAGTTCGAACTGGCGCTGGCCTGCGGCCTGATCCTCGCGCTCGACGTGCCGCAGGGCAGGCGCCGGGTTCTCTACCTCGCCATCCTCGTGCTGGCGCCGCTCTGCGGACCCGGCGCGATCGCGCTCACGCCGCTATTGGCCCTGCGCGCGGCGATCGATCGTTCAACGGGCCGCACGATGCAGCTTGCCGCATTGGTGGGCGGCAGCGCGGTGCAGATGCTGTGCTTCTTCAAACTCGGTAGCGGTCGCGGCTACACGCTTGACCCGGCTATCCTCCTCGCCGTGGTCACGGCCAAAAACCTGATGATACCGTTCATCGGCCTGCGATCGTCCACCCGCGGTGTCGAGGCGCTGTATCGCGCGGCCGCGAGCGGGCACGTGCCGCTGGCCGCGATCATGGCGCCACTCGTGGTGTTCGGCGGCATGCTCGCGGCGATTTGGCACACGGGTTGTCGGCCGGCGTTCTGGTTGCTTGCGGCGGCAGCGGCGGCGGCACTGGCCAGCTACATCGGCGCGCTGGATGGCACGGTGCTGATGATCGACGTGCGCGCCGGCGCCCGCTATGCGGTGGTGCCGCTGTCGCTGACCGCGCTCACCTTTCTGGCCATCGGCGCCAATGGCGATGCCTGGCTGCGTTGGCCGGCGCGCGGCATCTGTCTGTGGCTGCTCATGGTCGGCATGCGAAATTACACGGCGCCTTGGCCGCCGGTCCGCGACGGCCCGGTCTGGCGCGACCAGGTGGCGCTCTGGCAGGCGGAGCCAAGCCGCGCCCTGGAGATATGGCCCAAACCGTGGACGGTGCGGATCGAGCCGAAATAGGCTAACCCTGTCACCATGATTGCAGCGTGTTCGTGTGTGAGAAGAGTGCGGCCAACGATGCTGGCGGCTGCGTTGATCTGGGCCGCGACGCTCGGCATCGCGCAAGCCGCCGCCCGCCGCCCGATCGTGGTGGAACTGTTCACCGCCCAGGGCTGCTCCTCCTGCCCACCCGCCGACGCGCTGCTCAACGAGCTTGCGCAGACGCGGCGGGACGTGCTGCCGCTGTCCTTTCATGTCGATTATTGGGACCGGTTCGGCTGGAAAGATCCGTATTCGAGCGTAGAGGCCACCGAGCGGCAGCGCGTATATGCCGGCCGCTCGTCCGACCCGACGCTGTTCACGCCGCAGATGATCGTCGACGGGACCCAGGCAATCATCGGCTCCGACGCGGACGCCATCAACACCGCACTGGAAACCGCCGAAGACGACGTCGTCACACTGGCCAGCGTTTCGCTTAAAGCCGTTTCGGGCGAGGCGGTGATCTCGATTGGCGCTGGCACCGGCACCGCCGACGTGGTGCTGGTGGGATATGACAGGATGCATACAACCCCAGTGGGGCGAGGCGAGAATACCGGGCGCACGCTGACGGAGGCGCAGATCGTGCGCTCGATCGAGAGCATCGGTAGCTGGACCGGAGCCCCGCTCACGTTGCGGCGCAAGCTACCGCCGGGTCAGATGTTGGCCGTGTTGCTGACCGCGCCGGACGGCCGCGTCGTGGGCGCTGCCGCGCCCGGCCGTTAAGGGCCGATCAGCACTAGCTGGTGACCGTCGGGGTCACGGATCAGCGCCGCCGCGGTGCCGTCCGCAAGCGTCACGCATGGCTGCGAGACAACATCGACCTTTAGAATCAGGCGTGTCGCTGCCACGTCGTTGGGCGCCAGCGGTGAGCCCAGCCGAACCGGCGGAGATTGGTAGGCGAGCAGTTCGACGTGCGGCGTTGCCGTGCAGGGCTCCAGTGCCACGACCTCGACCACCGTGTCGGTCAGGCCATCCAAGCGGTCCTGGGCCGGGCCGCGATTGGTTTGACGGCTGGCGACGGTGAGGCCGAGGCGGTCGCAGTAGAACGCGATGCTGCGCTCGACCTCGGCCGATACGATCGCTGAATGGTCGATCCCGCCGAGATGGCCGTCGGCGAATTGGATGAACTCGAGCGGATGACCTTCGGGGTCCCTGAACTTATAGGCCGTGGCGCTGCCCGATGCC
This sequence comes from Janthinobacterium lividum, assembly GCA_050954595.1. Lineage (GTDB taxonomy): Bacteria > Pseudomonadota > Alphaproteobacteria > Acetobacterales > Acetobacteraceae > JAVVHH01. Next base: position 20,912 of record JBPBQE010000266.1, read on the forward strand.
GGCGGCAATTTCTGTGCGCCCCCCGCGCTCACCGGCGTCGCCGTGTCAGGCAGTCCCGCGGTTGCCGCCGCGGCATCGCTCACCGGCAAGGCGAAGTGCTGGAAACGCTGGTCGCACGCGGTTGCGCCGACCGGGTAGGGCGCCCCTGGCGGATCGAATGCCTGTAGCACCACGACCTGCTCGCCGCGCCGGAACGTGACTTGTTCGATGCGCTGGACGCCGAGTAAGGCGGCCATGGCCGGGTCGGCACTGCCGCGGCCCGTCACGACGACATCGGGTAACGCGGTGTAGAAGAGCTCGGCTGCTGCCAGATCCGCTACGGTCAACTCGAAGCGAAGAAGCCGGTCGACCTTCACGTCAATGCGTGTGGCAGGGTTGCTTGACGGGATCGCGATGCAGCTGGACCGTCATCAGCACTGCAGGTTGATCGCCGATAGTGCCGGAACGATGGCCCTGCTTGCCGTCCGTCTCAGTGCAGCCCTGGTCCTCACCGAGGGAGAACTCGCCAGCCGCCATCTCGACCCGTGTGCCGTCCATCGACTCGACCCACCAGGCGCCGGACAGCACGGTGATCCATTGCGGCGCCGGGTTCTCGTGCCAATCCCCGACCCAGCCGACGGGCTGAACGGTGAACACGACGGTCGAGTCAATCTTCTCCTGCTTGTTGTTCCACTGCGGATCGGCGTTGCCGACGCCTTTCAGCTCCCAGGCATCGAGCGAGCATTTCACCTGATGGCTGACCCCGTCTGCATCGGTCCACAGGTGCCAGTAGGGAATCTTGGGCTTCGGTCCTGAATCGCTCATGGAAGGGTCTGCCGATACGGGTGGGTGGACGAGAATGGCGCGTCGAAGAAACGCGGCACGTCCGGCGCGACGGTGCCGAAGGTGATCAGCAGGATGCCGGCGGCCAGCGAGAAGTTCTTTAGGAAATCCCAGAACAAGTCGCGGCCCTTACTTTGGCCCTTTTGCCAGAAATCGCCAGGCTTCCAGAACTGCTTGAACAGCAGCGCCGTCACGGCACAGTAGCCGCCCAGCACGAACGCGGCGGCCCGGTCGGCGACTCCGGTGATGATGCCGAGGGACATGAATACCTCGACGCCGAGCCCGACCAGGATGAGCGCCTTGGCCATCGTGTCGGACGCCACGACCTGCTTGGCCTGCTGCACCGCGCCGCTGAAGTTCAGCGTCTTGTCCAGGGTGGAAAACGGCAGGAACAGGATGACCAAGCAGATCCGCAACGCTAGCATGAGGGTGACCGACACTGTCATGAGCGGTCGGCCGCGGCGGTCTGTGCGTCTTGCATGTGGCATAGACGCCTTTGTCGGCACCGGGTTTCGTGAAACTCTGGATCGGGCTTGGTGCCTCGGCCAAGTCGCCCCATTCTCCCTATGATGTTGAACGAATCCGTCACCCCATGACTCCGCCCGATGCGGCGATGCCGAAGGTCACTCCGCGCCGTACCCGTGCCCGCGCGGCATGGGACAAGGAGCTGCACGCGCCGCTTTCGCTCGCCGGACCCGGCGATGGCGCGCCCGAAGCCTGGTTCCTCGGCCCCCGCGCCGAGAATGCCGGCATCCTGGTCGAGCTGATCGTCGCCTCCATCAGCAGCCATGCGGAGTTCCGTCGCGCCTTTCACCCGGAAGATCCCAGCCATGTGACGCCAAAGGTGCGGGCATCGCCGGAATATGCGGTCGGCATGGAGCGGTTGCGGCGCGAGACGCACAACCTGCTCGACAAGCTGAAGCTGTCCGCGCCGTTCGCCAGCATGCGCTACCAGGGCCACATGCTGTGGGACCAGGCGCTGCCGGCGACCATCGGGCAGTTCGCGGCCGGGCTGTATAACCAGAACAACGTCGCCGCCGAGGCGTCACCGGTCACCACGCGGCTCGAGGTGGAGGTCGGCAACGATCTCTGCCGCATGCTGGGCTACGCAACGGATCCCGATCCCGGCTCCGGTCCGCCGATCGACGAGGGCCAGATCGTCGGCTGGGGGCACATCACCAGTGGCGGCACGGTCGCCAACATCGAGGCGCTGTGGGCGGCACGTAACCTCAAATATGCGGGCGTCGGCCTGCGGGCGGCGATCCGCGAGGTGCCGTTGCTGTCGGCCGCGCGCTCGCTGGAGGTGCCGCTCTGGGGCGGTCAGAAGACGCGGTTGATCGACCTCGATACGTGGACGTTGCTCAATCTCGACCTCGATACGCTGGCCGGTCTGCCGGCGGCGCTGGCCGGGTTCGGCATTGCGCCGGATGCCGCGACCGAGGCGCTGGCCGGCTATACGCTGCAGAATGTCGGGCTGATCGGCTTCTACCGCAGCTTCATGCCCGATTTGCCGGAGCCGCCGGTGTTCCTCGTGGCGGCGACGGGGCACTACTCCTGGCCCAAGGCGGCAACGCTGATCGGCCTCGGCCAGAACGCCTGCCTGGTGCAGCGCGTCGATGGTGATGCGCGGCTGGATCTCGACCACGTGGAGGTCACGCTGTCCGACCTGCTGCGGCGGCGGACGCCGGTGTTGGGCGTCGTCGCGGTGATCGGCAGCACGGAGGAGAGCGCGGTCGATCCGCTCAGCGGCCTGCTCGACTTGCGTGCGCGATTCCGGGAGCGGGGCCTGAACTTTGCCGTCCATGCCGACGCCGCGTGGGGCGGCTACTTCCGCGCCATGCTGCGCGACGGCGACGGGCCCTGTAGCCCGGACATGATTCCCACAATGCCGATGAGCGACTACGTCCGCGCGCAATACGAGGCGCTAGGCGAAGCCGACAGCATCACCGTCGACCCGCACAAAGGCGGTTACATCCCGTATCCTGCTGGGGCGCTATGCTATCGCAACTCGACCTTCCGCGACGCCGTCTCGCTGCGGGCGCCGGTAGTGTTCCATAGCCAGACCGAGCCGACGGTCGGCATCTACGGCGTCGAGGGGTCCAAGCCCGGGTCGGCCGCGGCGGCGGTGTGGCTGGCGCACCGGGTCATCCGGCCAGACCGCAGCGGCTATGGCCGCATCCTCGGACAATGCATGTGGACGTCCAAGCGCCTGTTCTGCCGCTTGGCGACCATGGACGATCCGCGCTTCGCGGTGACGCTGTTCAACCGCACGCCGGCCCAGCGCCGCCGCGCGACCTTACGGGGGCTGGCGGCGGAGCGGACGATGCTGCGGCGGTTCGCCAATCTGAGCAACGCGGAGTTGGAGGCGCTGCTGCATAGCGACAAGGCAGCCCGCGAGTTGTTCAGCCAGATCGGGTCCGACCAGGTGATCCTGGCCTTTGCGCTGAACCCCAAGCTGCCGGACGGCACGTTGAATCCCGACCTGGCGCGGGCCAACATGCTGAACGAGCGGGTGTTCACCCGTTGTAGCGTGATCGAGCCGCGGGCCGATCTGAACGAACTCGAGCTAATCCTCACCAGTTCGCGCTTCGACCCGGCGGTTTATGGCCAGAGCTTCGTTGACCGGTTTTCCCGCCGCATGGGTGTCGTGGCTCCGCCGCGCGCCGGGGTCGATTTCCTGATCTCGACGACGATGGACCCCTGGACCACGGAGGCTGGCGGCACGGACTTCCTGCTCGTAATCGAGGAAGCCTTGCGCCGCTCGGCCCATAGCGCACTGGACGAGATGGACGTCTTCTTCGGTCAGAGTGCGATCAGTGCGGAGGCGTGATCCGGTATAGCCGGCTGAAGCCGTCGTCGCGGACCAGCGTCAGCTCCGGCGGCACGGTGAACGGGCCGAACTTGTCCGGCACGTCGGCATCGAGGATCACCACATATCCGAACCGGACGCGCCAGGCATAGATGTAGTCCGGGATGTCGGCCAGCGCGTCGGCCGAGGGCTGCGGGTCGAGCGCGTGCTCGTCGGCCAGGCGGCCGCCGTTGGCTTCGGAGATCTCGTCCCAAGGCGGCAGCACCACCAGTGGCTGCTTACCGCGGGCGGAGAAGATCTGCGGCACGAAGGCATGTCGCCACGGCAGGGCCATGGAGGCCAGATGCCGGAAATTGCTCTCGGCTAGAACCGTGTAGCGGCCCAGCGGCGCGCGTGATTTCTCCCGTGGCTGCTGCTCGACGGCCAGCACGGAGGCGCCTTCCGGCAATGCGCTCAGCGTTTTGGCCAGCGCTGCGACGTCGGCCTGCCGAAGCTGCCAGACGAACCCGGTGTAAGCGGTCCGTGCCACCAGCATCAGCGCGAGCAGCGCCGCAGCCGCCCGGGCCGTCCAGCGCGGGAGCACCGGATCGCAGGCAAGGGCGGCGGCAAAGATGAACATGACCGCGAACCGGGAGCTGACCCAACCGGCACCGAGGAGGTAGTCCGGGCACAGCACATAAATGGCGATGAGCGCCAGCGACAGCAGCAGCAATCCGGCGTGGATACGCAGGGTGCGCAGGCCCGCGGCCAGCGCGAGCGGCGCCACGAGCACCAGGAAGGTGAGGAGGTCGAAGCGGTTGTCGTAGCTGCGGATGCCGATGAACAAGTTGAGCAGCTTGTAGGTCGGGTCCTTCTTGAACAGCATCATGCCCTTGGCGAACTCGGCGCCGAGCGTGCTCAGCCCGGAGTGCTCCTGCGAGCCCGGCAGTTGCGGCGTGAGCACCACGAACAGCACCAGCACCAATGCGAAGCCAAGCCCGGCCACGATCCAGCGCCCGAACACGTCCCGCCATGACACCGCACCCGCCCCGCGGAGCCGGGGCCCGAAGATCAGCGCGGCCACCAGCAGCCCGTAGAAGATCCAGCCGAACGGATGGGCGAGCAGCAAGATGACGCTCAGGACGGTGCGGATGACGATGCGCAGCGGGATGTTCAGCCGTTCCAGCGCCGGCTCGAGGGCGGCGAACAGCATCGCCAGGCCGACCGAGATCTGGAAGTTGAGAAAGGCCGACATCATCGTCTGACCCCAGACCAGCAACCCGAACGCCAGCATCCACCAGTGCCACCGCCCGTGCAGCGCACGCCAGAGCAGTGCCCCGCCGATCGCCGGCAGCAGCACGGCCGCCCCGATCGCCGTGTGCCCCGCCAGCTCCCAGCCGCCGATCCGCCCCAAGGTCACCGCGATCACGTCCATGGCAACGTTGGTGAATGTGTCGAGCTGCACGCGGTAGAACGCCGCAACCGCTTCGGTACCCGGCCCGCCGCTGAGGATCCACATGCGCGCCAAGTGGTTCGGATAATCCGTCAACGGCGGGAGCGGCGTGATCAGCACGGGGATGAGCAGGACGATGGCGCAGGCGACGAGGACCGCCAGGCCGATCCGGCTGGCGTGCGTCGATGACGGTGGAGTCATGTGGATCAGCGTGCCTCGACGATGGCGGTCGGGATCAGCGGATCCTCCAGGACGGGGGTGCCGGAGATGTGCTGGTAGGTGGCATAGATCAGCAACCCGGTCGGCAGGTCCTTCCAGACCGTCGACACCGAGCGGTAGACGTTGGTACCGTAGCCCTCGCGATAATGCGACACCTTGATTGCGGTGTAGATCTTGCCGAGCAGGTTGATGCGCTCGATGCCCTCGTTGCGGATCAGGTCGTGGTACCTGTGGCGGGGGTCTATGTCGACGTCGAAGCCTTCGACATGGCCGGTGGTGCCATGCATCACCCGGGTCAGCGCGGGATAGGCGGACTCGACGCCGGGCCAGTCGGTGAGCCAGATGCCATACCAGCCCTCGACGGTCTCGCCGCCGACGTTCATGCGGCAGAGGTCGGGCTTGCCGGGAACGGCGCCCAGGAAGTTGATCGTCGGGCCGCCTTTCTGCTCGACGCGGCTCCCCGCCTCGGGGCAAGCCCGAACCGCGTTCGGACCCGGTGTGGCGACGGTGTTGGCGCCGAGGATCAGCGGCGGGTAGTTGCGCGCCGCCTGCTGCAGGCCCGCACTGGCGGCCGGGTTGAGCGTCGGCGCGCCGGGCGCAGGCATCCCGCAGGCTGCAAGCCCCACGACTGCGATCAACCACATTCCGCGCATCGACACTTCTCCTATCTCGGCCCGACCCGGGCCTGCTCTGGCGGCTTCCTCATAGGGGAGTTTCAGGATGCGCGGGAAGACGGTCTAACGCCGCCGCCCGCCGGCCATGTCGCCGGGAGCCGCATTCGACGGGGGGCCGTTGGGCGAGCGCATCCCACCGCCGCGGTCGGCACCGCCGGCGCGGCCGGTGGGATCGGGCAGGGCGCCGCGTCCGCCGACCGCGCGGTTCGGGACCGGCGCGGGTGCGAAGCGGCCGTCGCTGCCGCTACGAGACGGTGTCGGTGCTTGTTGGAACCGCCCGTCGCTGGTCGGTTGCAGATGAGGGCTCCCGCTGGAGCTTGTCACGACCGAGTCGAGCCGGACGCCGCCGGCAGGGGTGCGCTCGAAGGTCGCGATGCTCCGGTCTGCCGCGACCGGTCGGCTGCTCGCGGGGGCGAAGGACTGCGTGCCGAACGGGATCTGGCCGCTGATCGGCTGCGGGTAGCCTTCGACGATAAAGTTAGTGGTGTAGGTGCCGAAATAGGCCCCGGGGTCGGCGACGAGCAGGTCGCGGCTGACCGATGCGGCCTTGAGCCCGGCATCGCCATACACACCGGTGACGCTGACGGGCAGGCCGGGGACGAGCAGGTCGCCGGGCGGCGGCTGGAGGGGCAGCGTGCCGAGACGATACTGGCCGTCCGTGCGCTGGATGATGCCGTGGATCAGCACCGTGCGAGTCGAGACGAGGTCCAACCGGGTCGCTACGATAGCGCCGGTGGCGTTGCGCAGGCCGCTGACTGCGACCCATTGGCCGAGTGCCGGCGGAGTGCGCAGCCAGGTGTCGGGGCCGAGCAGCACGGTCTGACCGGCTACTTGCACGCGGTCTGCGGTGACGGATTCGATGGGGCCGGAAACCTCGTAGCGCACCTCGATCCGGCGCGCGGTGAGCGTGGTGCCGTCGCCGCTGGCCTCGATGGCGGCGACCTGTCCGGCGCGGAGTGCGCGCGGGTCGGCCGGGGCGCCGCCGATCTCGATCGGCACGCCCGTAGGCAGCGCGACCTCCCGGCCGGCCAGGCAGATGCTCGCAAATCCGGTGACGACGCCGATAATGCCGGTGCCGCCGATGCCGCGCTCGGCGAGTTGGATCGCGGGGGCACCGGTGCCGCCTATCCCACGCTCGGCCATCGGCGGACCGTCATCCGGGCCGACCCGGCACACCGGCGCAGCCGGTTCGGCAATGGCTGTCGGCGTCGGCGGTCGAGGCGCCGGCGTGCAGGAGGCCAGCACCGCGACGAAGGCCGATCCGCAGGCGGTGCCGCGCACGGTCACGATGCTTTGTCCGCATCGACGAACACGAACATGCCGAGGTTCACCCGATGCGTGCGCGCCGGGTCGTCCGTTCCCGCCGCCAGGTCGTCCCGGTCGGCGATGTCCATCGCGACCCGGTTCAGCTCCAGCAGCGCACGCTCCGCCACCGCCTGTGCCGCCGCTTCGATCGCGGCGGCGGCGGCGGCGCTCAGCCCGTCATAATGCGCGGCGCGGTCCAGGAAGCGTGGCGCGTCGGCCAGCACGTTGCGCGACCCGGCGGCCAGGTGGTCGCGCATGTTGCGGGCGAAAAAGAACATCTGCTGATCCCGGTCGCCGCGCGGCACAAAGGCAGCCTGCTCCAACCGGACCAGCCCCAGGTCATCGACGCTCGCGACGCCGGCCGCGATCCATTCGTCGAGCAATGCGCGCGGACGGACATCGCTGGTCACGGCCGCGACCAGCGCCTCGAGCGACGGCGCCGGACCGGAGCGGCGCAGCGGCAGCGGCCGGCCATCGCCGTCAGTGAGCGCCGGGCTGGCGAGCCAGCGTGCGACGACGCGGCTGGACAGGCTCAAGGAGGCGGACTCGCCGATGTCGGGCGTTTCCGGTGTCTCGCGGATGCGGCGGATCTCCTTGCGATGCACCCCGGTGATGAGGCTCACGCGGCTGTCGGTGCGCGATTGCGGGTCGGCCAGGACGTCGTTGATCCCGACATCGACGTAGAGCGCACGCAGCAAGTCGTTGATCGCCGGAAAGGTGACCCCGGCCTGGATGCAGAGCCTTACCACGGGGCGCAGCAACAGGTTCAGCGCCCGCAGCAGTAAGGCCGGCGCGGGCGGTACCGTGGGACCGGGCGACGCCTCGCTCATGGACGGTGAACCGATGACACGGTCACGATTTATGTGGGAAAAATGCACACGTCAACGCCGAACCACGAACCGTGCCGTCGCAGGGCACCAAGCGGGGCGGCCAACGTTGACGGGACGGCAACTCAGGATTTTGCGCCATGGAACGATCGATCAAGCAGGCACCGGGTTTCTTCCGCTACGCACTGGGCCAGTTCACCGCAATCGCGCTGAACGATGGCACGCTCACCCGCGATCGGCCCGGCGGCTTCGTCCGCAACGCCGACGATGCCGCCGTGGGTGCAGCCTTCGCCGAAGCCGGCATGCCGGCCGACAAGCTGACGCTCACCTTCAACCCGCTCGCGATCGAGACGCCGGACGGCGTCGTGCTGATCGACACCGGTTTCGGCGAGAGCGGCCCGCCCACGGCCGGGCATTTGCTGTCTAATCTCAAGGCAGCTGGGATCGCTCCCGAGGACGTGACGACGGTGATCATCAGCCACTTCCATGGCGATCACATCCTGGGGCTGACGCGCAAGGACGGGTCCAAGATCTATCCAAACGCGACGCTCACCGTGCCGCAGGCGGAGTGCGATTTCTGGCTCGACGATGCCGCCATGAAGGCGGCGCCAGATTCCGCAAAGTCCAACTTCGAGGTCGCGCGGAAGACGATGGGCAGCCTGGAGATGCAGCGCTTCGCCTGGGGCGACACGATCCTGCCGGGCTTCACCGCGGTGAAGGCGGACGGGCATACGCCGGGCATGTCGGCCATCGAGATCGAGTCCGGCGGCGAGCGGATGATGTACGTCGCCGACATCACCAACAACCCGTTGCTGTTCGTGCGGCATCCGGAGTGGCAGGCGATGTTCGACATCGACCCTGAGCGCACCGTCGCGACCCGGCGCCGCCTGCTTGATCGCGCCGCCGCCGAGCATCTCCGGCTGCATTTCTATCACGCCCCGTTCCCGGCCACCGCCTATGTGGTCAAGAGCGGCGACGCCTACGAATACCTGCCCGCGCCCTGGGCCGCGTAACTCACGGCACCAGCTTGCAGCCGCCCTCCGCGAGAGGGCGGAACGCCTCGCTGCCGGGGACCGTGGAGATCAGCTTGTAATCGTCCCACGGACCCCGGGACTCCGACGGCTTCTTGACCTGGAACAGGTGAAAATCGTGCAGCGCCCGCCCGTCGGGCCGGACCGAGCCCTTGCCGAACGCATCGTCATCCGCCGGCATGGCTTTCATCGCCGCCATCACCGGAGCGGCCTCGATAGTGTCGGTCTGCTTGACCGCTTTCAGGTAGTGCATGACGCCGGAATAAACGCCGGCCTGCAGCATGGTCGGCTTGGCACCGTGCATGCGGGCGGCGAAGCGGGCGGAAAAGGCGCGGCTGCGGTCGTCGAAATCCCAGTAGAACGGCGAAGCGAGATAAAGGCCCTGCGCGACCTCGAGTCCGATCGACTGCACGTCGGTGATCAACACCAGAAAGCCGGCCAATCGCTGCTGCTGCCCGGTGCCCATACCGAACTCGCGCGCTTGTTTCATCAGGTTGATGAGGTCGATGGTCGCGTTGGCGAAGCCGACCACCTGGGCGCCGCTACTCTGAGCGGTGAGCAGGAAGGAGGAGAAGTCCGATGCGAAGGGCGGGTTCTTGATCGAGCCGATAACGGTGCCGCCCAGCGCGTTGATCGCCTTGGTGCCGTCCCGCTCGAGGGCGGCGCCGAACGCGTAATCGGCGGTAATGAAAAACCAGCTCTTGCCGCCTTGGGCGACCAGCGCCTTGGCGACCGCGCTGCTGGTCGCGTAGGTGTCGTAGGTCCAGTGCACCGTGTTGGGCGAGCAGGCCGAGCCGGTCAGGTCGCTGGTGCCGGGACCCGAGGCGATGAACACGGTGCGCTTGGCGCCGCGCACGGCCTCGTTGACCGCCAACCCGGCCGACGAGAACGGCACGTCGGCGACGACGTTGACCGCCTTGTTGGCGACCCAGTCGCGCGCGATGGTGGACGCGATGTCCGCCTTGTTCTGGTGGTCGGCGCCGATCACCTCGATGGCGATGCCGGGCAGCATCGCCTCCGACTCCTCGGCGGCGAGTTGGGCCGCCACCACCGACCCTTCGCCGGCCGCGGTGGCATTGCCGCCGGTCAGGTCGGTCAGCACGCCGATGGTGATCTTGTGCCCGCCGATCTTGGCTCGTAACGGACCCGCGAACCCGGCCAACATCGTGACCGCCAGCAGTAAGCGCCGCATCGTCGTTTCTCCCTTTTTGGGAGAACGTTACCGGAAACCAACTCTGAATGCGTCCGCTCTGCTCGCCATGCTGCGCTAGGGATGACGATGTGGACGGATCAGCGATCCGACAGCGCTCGCATCACCAGTGCCGTGGCCGAGGAGCGATTTTCGACGCTCAGCTTGTGAAAGATTTGTTCGAGGTGCTTGTTCACCGTTCGCGGGCTGAGACCTAAAATCTCGGCGATGTCACGGTTGGACTTGCCGCGGCTGACCCAGAGCAGCACCTCCGCCTCGCGCGCAGTGACCTGCAACCCGGTCTGCACCACGGCCTGCTCGCTGGCGTCCGGCGCCAGGCGGAGCAGGATCTCGTCGGGGCCGACCTGGCCGACATGGGAGAGCAGCAGCCGCGGGCTGCCGGGCGGGCCGAAGGCGACCGATAGTTCGCCGGTCTTGCCAAGCCAGGCGAGCGCGGCGGTGGGCAGGCGGTCGGCGGACATGCTGGCTGACGCCTCGATCAGCCGCATCGCCTGCGGCGTGGCCCACACGATGCCGCCGGCGCGGTCGGCGGCGAGGAGGAAGCGGCCCGCGCTGTCGAGCGCCAGGTGCGCGCTGCGGGTCATGCGCGCGCTGGCGAGATGCACGCCGACGCGGGCGACTACCTCGTCGGGCTTGACCGGCTTGGTCACGTAATCGACGCCGCCGGCCTCGAGCCCGCGCAGCACGTCCTGCGTTTCGGTCAGCCCGGTCATGAACACGATGGGCATCGCGCTCAGGCCGGGCTTCTGCTTGAGCAGGCGACAAGTCTCGAAGCCGTCGAGGCCCGGCATCAGCGCGTCCATCAGCACGATGTCCGGCGTTACCCGCTCGACTAGGTCCAGCGCCGCCTGGCCGGTTTGGCTGACCAGCACGGTGTAGCCGGCGGCCTCGAGTGTCTCGTTGAGCATGCCGAGCGTCGCCGGGCTGTCGTCGACGATGAGCACGGTCTCGCGCGGTCGCGCCGGTCCGCTCACTCGCTGCCTACGCCGAGCGCCTGCATGAAGGACTGGATCTCGAAACTGGAGACGAGTTGGCGCAGGCGGGCGACCGTTGCGCGGTTCTCGGGGGCCTCCGTCTCGATCCGATCGAGTTCGGCATGGATGCCGCGGACGTAACCGATGGCGCCTAGTTCGCGCAGCGCGTAGGCATGGGCCGGGCGCAACGGTTCGAGCGGTGCCGCCGGGGGGAGGGCGGCCGGCGCGGGCGATGCCGTCCACTCGATACCGAGCAGGCTAGCGATCTTGTGCAGCAGGATGGACAGGTCCATCGGCTTGGATAGCACGTCGTCATGCGATTGCGCTTCCTCGGGCATCGCGAGTTCGGCCGCGTGCGCCGAGATAACGATGATGATCAGCCGGTCGAAGCCCTCGCGGCGCAGCGTGCGGGCGACTTCCCAACCGCTCGGCCCCGGCATGTTGACGTCCACCAGCAGCAGGTCGGGCCGGCAGTCGCGGGCCAGGCGCAGGCAGTCGTCGCCACCGGTGGCGGTAAGCAGGGCGAAGCCGAGCGGGGCCAGCAGGTCGTGCAGCAACTCGCGTTGCGCCGGGTCGTCATCGGCGATCAGCACGGTCAGGCGGCGCCCGGTATAGCCGGCGGCGATGCTGGGGATCGGTGACGGTTTGACCTCGCCGCGCCCGGCCGACAAATGCAGGCGCACGGTGAAGGTGCTGCCGTGCCCGGGCGTGCTCGCGACGGTGAGCTCGCCCCCCATGATCTGCGTCAGCAGCCGCGTGATGGTCAGGCCGAGTCCGACGCCGGGCGTGGGGATGACCGGCGTGTCCAGGCGGACGAACGGCTCGAAGATGCGCTCGATATCCTCGGCGCCGATGCCGATGCCGGTATCCTGGATGGCGAATTCGGCGACCTCGCTGCGCCAGGTCAGGCGCAGGGACACGATGCCGGACTGGGTGAACTTCACTGCGTTGGAGAGCAGGTTGATGAGGATCTGCCGCAGCCGGCGCTCGTCGGTGTGCACGATGTCGGGCGTGTAGCCGCGGCTGCTGAACTCAAACTCGATGCCGCGGGCGGCCGCCTGCATCTGGAACATCTGCACCAGTTGCTGCAGGAACTCCGGCAGCCGCACGGCATCGCGATAGATGTCGATGCGCCCGGCTTCGATCTTGGCGATGTCCAGCAGCGCCTCGATCAGCCCGGCCATGTGTTCGCCACTGCGGCGCATCGTCGAGACGTTGCTGCGTCGGGCCGGGCTGAGCGCGGTGTCGCGCTCCATCAGTTGGGCGTAGCCGAGGATCGCGTTGAGCGGACTGCGCAATTCGTGGCTGACGCCGACGACGAAGCGGCTTTTGGCCAGGTTCGCCGCTTCCGCAGCCTCCTTGGCTTTCTGCAGCGCTGCGTCGGTGCGCTCATGGGCGGCGATCTCGTCCAGCAGCAGCGTGGTCTGCCGTTGGCTCTCCTCCTGCGCTACGCGGCGCGATTGCTGGCCCAGGACGAGCAACCAGGCCAGCACGCCGGCGATCGGCACCAGCATGGCGAATGCGGTCAGCAAGGCGGTGCGGAATGCCGTCCGGCCTTGCGGCATCGTCGCCGCCATCTGTCCGTCGATGACCGCGAACACGATTGCAATGATCAAGACCAGCCCGCTGACCATCACCGCCCAGCGCCCGAGCGGACCTGTCAGTGCTGCGTGCAGGCGGGGCGGCAGCCAGGCGCGCAGCGTCAGCACCACCTGGCTCTGGATGCGTGCCTTGGGCTTGCACAGATCGTGGCACCGTGCGTCCAGCGAGCAGCATAGCGAGCAGATCGCGCCGGAATAGGCGGGGCAGAATGCCATGTCCTCCGGCTCGAACGCGTTTTCGCAGATGACGCAGCCGATCGTGCTCTCCCGCGCCCAGCTCTGCCGCGGCTTGCGGGCGAGGTAGTAGCGGCCGTCCGTCGCCCAGGCGATCAGCGGCGCCACGATGAAGGCAGTGCCGAAGGCGATGAACGGGCAGAACGATTCCGTCGCGCGGCCGAACGCGCCGGCATAGGCCAGTAGCGCGACGATGACGGCCAGCAGCATGGCGCCGGTGCCGACCGGATTGATGTCGTAGAGATGGGCACGCTTGAACTCGATCTGCGGCGGGCTGAGGCCGAGCGGCTTGTTGACCACGAGGTCGGCCACCAGCGCGCCGACCCAGGCGGCGGCGACGGCGGAGTAGATGACCAGCGTATGCTCGATCGCCTGGTAGATGCCGAGTTCCATCAGTAGCAGCGCGATGGCGATGTTGAACACCACCCACACGACCCGGCCGGGATGGCTGTGCGTCAGCCGCGAGAAGAAGTTCGACCACGCGATCGAGCCGGCATAGGCGTTGGTGATGTTTATCTTCAACTGCGAGATGACGACGAAACACGCCATCAGCGCCAGTGCGCCCGTCGGTGAGTGCACTACACGCTCAAAGGCGACCGCATACATGACGCTGGGTTGGGCCGCGTTGACGGCGTCGAACCCGGCCCGCAGCGCCAGCACCGCCAGGAACGAGCCTGCCAGCAGCTTGACGATGCCGATGACGATCCAGCCGGGGCCGCCCGCCAGCATCGCCAGCCACCAGCGGCGCTGCGTGGATGCAGTACGGGGCGGGAGGAAGCGAAGAAAGTCGGCCTGTTCGCCGATCTGGGCGATCAGGGCGAAGATGACGGACCCGGCGGCCCCCACCATCACCGGGTCGAACCGGTCGGCGCCGTTCTCGGCGACGCCGGAAAACGAGATCCAGTCGGCATAGGATTCGCTGGCGGTCGCGGCCAGAACGATGAACGGCAGCACCTGCAATGCCGCCCAGACCGGCTGCGACCAGAGCTGGACCCGGCTGATGAAGGTGATGCCGTGCGTGACCAGTGGGACCACGGCGACGGCGCAGATCAGGTAGCCCCAGGCCAGCGGGATCTCGAAGCAGGCCTGCAGCATCGAGGCCAGGATCGCGGCCTCGATGGCGAAGAAGATGAAGGTGAATGACGCGTAGATCAGCGAAGTGACGGTGGAGCCGATGTAGCCGAAGCCGGCGCCGCGGGTCAGCAGGTCGATGTCGACGCCGTCGCGGGCCGCGTAATAACTAATCGGCAGCCCGGTGAGGAAGAACAGCGCGCTGACCAGCACGATGGCGGCGATGGCGTTGATGAAGCCGTAGCCAAGGGTGACGGTGCCGCCGATCGCTTCCAGCGCCAGGAACGAGATACCGCCGAGCGCCGTGTTGGCGACCCGCAGCGGCGACCAGCGGCGGGCCGATTTGGCGGTGAACCGGAGCGCGTAATCCTCGAGCGTCTGGTTGGCGACCCATTGGTTGTAGTCGCGGCGGACTCGAACGATACGCTGACGAACGGCCATTCTCCCTCCCCGACATCGCGGCCGCCCACTCTTACCGGCGATCTTACGGGGGCGAACAGACTGCACCGCCGCATCCGGAGCGGAATACGTCATTTGACGTATTCTACACTGGCTCCCGACCGCGCCAGGTTTGCCCAGACGAGCTGCAAACCCGGGGAAAACGATGCCTATAGACGACACGCCTCTTTCGCCTTCGCGCCGCCGCATCCTGCAGGGCATGACCGCGCTCTCCGCCGTCAGCCTGCTGCCCCTCGGCACCGCCCAGGCCGCCGGCCCGGCGACGTCGGCCATCAACACCTCCGGCCTGGCCATCACTGACGACACGGTGACGGTCGGCATCCTGCACTCGGCCACCGGCACGATGGCGATCAGCGAGACCGGCTCGATCGAGGCCGAGAAGCTGGCGATCGCGCAGATCAACGAGAGCGGCGGCATTCTGGGCCGGCAGATCAAGGTGATCCAGGAGGACGGCGCCAGCGACTGGCCGACCTTCGCCGAGAAAGCCAAGAAGCTGCTGGCCAGCGACCATGTCGCGGCGATCTTCGGCTGCTGGACCTCCGCCTCGCGCAAGGCGGTGCTGCCGGTGCTCGAACAGCTCAACGGCATGCTCTATTACCCGACGTTCTACGAGGGCCTCGAGCAGTCCAAGAACGTCATCTACACCGGCCAGGAAGCGACCCAGCAGATCCTGGCCAGCCTCGACTGGGTACAGAAGACCAAGGGCAGCAAGAGCTTCTACCTGGTCGGCTCCGATTACATCTGGCCGCGCACGTCCAACAAGATCGCCCGCAAGCACATCGAGGGCCATCTGACGGCGTCCAAAGTCGTCGGCGAAGATTACTTCCCGCTCGGCCACACGCAGTTCAACTCGGTGATCAACAAGATCAAGCTGACCAAGCCGGACGTGATCTTCACCACCGTCGTGGGCGGCTCCAACGTCGCTTTCTACAAGCAGCTCAAGGCGGCCGGCGTCGACCTGAACAAGCAGACCCTGCTGACCATCTCGGTGACCGAGGACGAGGTCGAGGGCATCGGCGGCGAGAACATCGCGGGTGCGTATTCCTGCATGAAGTATTTCCAGAGCCTCGACAACGACAACAACAAGAAGTTCGTCGCTGCCTTCAAGAAGGCTTATGGCGAGAAGAGCGTCATCGGCGACGTGTCGCAGGCGGCGTATCTCGGGCCGTGGCTGTGGAAGCTGACGGTGGAAAAGGCCGGTAGCTTCGACGTCGACAAGATCGCGGCGGCGTCTGGCGGCATCGAGTTCAAGGGTGCGCCAGAAGGCTACGTTCGCATCGACCCGAACCACCATTTGTGGAGCAAGACCCGGGTCGCGCAGGCGCAGCTCAATGGTCAGTTCAAGGTGGTCTACGAGTCGCCCGAGCTGATCAAGCCGGACCCGTTCCCGGCCGGCTACCAGTAAACCTTCAATACAGCGGAGAACAGGCGATGTTCGCAGGCTACACGATGGGCGAACTCGGTTCGATCATGGCGATGCAAGGCTTCGCCGGGCTGATCCTGTTCTCCGTTTTCGTCCTGATGGCGCTCGGTCTGGCCATCATCTTCGGCCAGATGGGCGTGATCAACATGGCGCATGGGGAGTTCATGATCCTCGGCGCCTACGTCACCTATCTGACCTCGCAACTATTCACCAAGTTCATGCCGGCGCTGTTCTCGGCGTATTTCTTCGTCGCCGTCGTGCTGGCCTTCATCGTCTCCGGCGCACTCGGGATGTTGGTCGAATGGGCGCTGATCAGCAGGCTGTATAAGCGGCCCCTCGATACGCTGCTGGCGACGTGGGGCCTCAGCCTCATCCTGCAACAGGTTTACCGATCGGTGTTCGGCGCGCGCGAGGTGGGCGTCGATCAGCCGGATTGGATGATGGGTGCGGCCGACCTCACGGAGACCATCCAGATCCCGATCAACGGCATCATCGTCATGGTGCTGACCACGGTCATCACGGTGGGCGTGTTCCTGCTGATCTACCGCATGGGCTGGGGCAAGCAGATCCGCGCCGTGGTCTCCAACCGCATGATGGCCAGCGCCGTCGGCATCGATACCGAGCGGGTGGACCGCATCACCTTCGGCATCGGCTGCGGCATCGCCGGCGTGGCGGGCAGCGCCTTCACCATGATCGGCTCGACCAGCCCGACCGCGGGGCAGCTCTACATCGTGGACACCTTCCTGATCGTCGTGTTCGGCGGGGCGGCCAGCTTGGTCGGCACCATCGCCTCGGCCTTCACCATCTCGCAGGCACGCTCGACGCTCGAGTTCTTCCTCAGCGGGTCGATGGCACAGGTCATCGTGCTGTTGGCGGTGATCATGATCCTGATGATCCGGCCCCAGGGATTGTTTGCTTTGAAGGTGCGGCGATGACATTTCTTAACCGAAAGGACATTCTCTGGATCGCGGTGCTCGCGCTCCTGTTGCTGGTCGTCTTTCCCCTCGGGCTCGACGCCTTCCGGCTGAACCTGTTTGGCAAATACCTGACCTACGGCTTCGTCGTCCTTGGCCTGGTACTGTGCTGGGGCGATGCCGGCATTCTCAGCCTGGGGCAGGGCGTATTCTTCGGCCTCGGCGGCTACTGCATGGCGATGTACCTCAAGCTGCAGGCATCGACGCCCGAAGCCACCAAGATCCAATCGACGCCGGGTATCCCGGACTTCATGGATTGGAACCAGATCACCGAGTTGCCGTGGATGTGGCAGCCATTCCACAGCCTGGTGTTCACGGTCCTGGCCGTGCCGTTGGTGCCGATGCTGCTGGCGCTGATCATCGGCGTGGCGATGTTCACCCGCCGGGTCGGCGGCACGTATTTCGCGATCATTACCCAGGCGGTCGCGGCGATCCTCACCATCCTGATCATCGGCCAGCAGGGCTATACCGGCGGCGTCAACGGCATCACCGATTTGCGCACGCTCGAAGGCTGGGACATCCGACCGGACAGCGCCAAGACGGTGCTGTATTTCGTCAACGCCGGGCTGCTGCTGGGATGCCTGCTGATGGCGCAGTTCATCCGCCGCAGCAAGCTCGGGCGCATCCTTGTGGCCATGCGCGACAAGGAAGATCGGGTGCGGTTCTCCGGCTATGACGTCGCCCATTTCAAGGTGTTCGTGTTCTGCTTCGCCGCCGCGCTCGCCGGCATCGGCGGGGCAATGTTCACCCTGCAGGTCGGGTTCATGTCGCCGTCCTTCGTCGGCATCGTGCCGTCGATCGAGATGGTGATCTACTGCGCGGTCGGTGGGCGCACGTCCTTGCTGGGTGCGGTCTACGGTGCGCTGATCGTCTGCTGGGCGCGGACGTCGTTCTCCGAAGCGGCGCCGCAGGCCTGGCTGCTGGCGATGGGGTCGCTGTTCATCATCGTGGTGGTGGCGTTCCCGAACGGGCTGGCCGGCGTCTACCGGCAGTATGTCGATCCGCTGCTGGACCGCGTGTTGCCGAAGGCCAAGGGCCGGCAACCTACCATCGCCAACGTCGAGGCGCCGCAAGCGCTCGAACAGGGAGCGGCCGGCCAATGAGCCCGATCGGTGCGACGACCAAGGACTACCTGCTCTCCGTCGAAGGGCTGACCGTCTCGTTCGATGGCTTCAAGGCGGTCGACGACCTCTCCTTCTATCTCGACCGCAACGAGATCCGCGTCATCATCGGGCCCAACGGCGCCGGTAAGACGACGGTGCTCGACCTGATCTGCGGCCGCACCAAGGCGACCAGCGGCTCGGTGGCGTTCGAGGGCCGCGAGCTGACCCGCATGAAGGAGCACGAGATCGTCCGCGCCGGCGTGGGCCGCAAGTTCCAGACGCCGTCCATCTACGAGGACCTCACCGTGTTCGAGAACCTCGAGATCTCGTATCCGCGCGGCCGCTCCGTGTTCGGCGCACTCGCCTTCAAGCGCGATGCGGCGGTGCGCGAGCGGGTCGAGCAGATCGCCCACGAGATCTTCCTCGAAACGCATCTGGACGACTACGCCGAGTATCTGAGTCACGGCCAAAAGCAATGGCTCGAGATCGGCATGCTGCTCATCCAGGACCCGGCGCTCCTCATGCTCGACGAGCCCGTCGCCGGCATGAGCGTCAGCGAGCGCAAGAAGACGGCGGAGTTGCTGCGCCGGGTCATCCGCGACCGCTCCGTGCTGGTGATCGAGCACGACATGGGGTTCGTCGAGGACATCGCCCACAAAGTGACGGTCCTGCACCAGGGTCGCGTGATCTCCGAAGGCTCGATCGATCACGTCAAGGCCGACCCCAAAGTCGTCGAGGTGTATCTTGGACACTGATCAATGCTGAACGTCAGGGGCCTGCGGGCCGGCTATGGCCAGAGCGAAGTGCTGCACGGGCTCGATTTCAGCCTTGGCAAGGCTGAGATTCTGGTTGTGGTCGGGCGTAACGGCATGGGCAAGTCGACGCTGATGCGGTCGCTGATCGGCGCGATCCCGGTGAAGGCCGGCTCGATCGAGCTGAACGGCACCGACATCGCCAAGCTGCCGAGCCATCTCCGCGTCAAAGCCGGGCTCGCCTACGTGCCGCAGGGGCGGGCGATCTTCTCCACCATGACGGTGCAGGACAACATCGAAACCGGCCTGTTCGTGCATGGCGGCAAGACTGTCTCGCCGGACATCTACGAGATGTTCCCCGTGCTCAAGGAGATGCGCGCGCGCCGCGGCGGCAACCTCTCCGGCGGCCAACAGCAGCAGCTTGCCATCGCCCGCGCGCTGGCGACCAACCCGCAGGTGCTGCTGCTGGACGAGCCGACTGAGGGCATCCAGCCCTCCATCATCCTCGAACTCGGCCGCACGCTGCGCCGCATCCGTGATGAGCGCGGGCTGAGCATCATCGCCTCCGAACAAGTGCTGAGCTTCGCGCTCGACATCGCCGACCGCGTCATCGTCCTCGAGGGCGGCGTGGTCGTGCACGAGGACAATCGGGCCGACGTCGATCAGGAAACCGTCGCCCGCTATCTCGCCGTCTAATTTTTAGGGAGCACAGAATGACGGACACGCTGATCAAGGTCGACCTGTCGCAATCCGCCTTCGACAACGACATGATCCATAATCGCTGGCACCCGGACATCCCGATGGTGGCCACCGTCAAGCCCGGCCAGGATTTCAAGATCGAGTGCTACGACTGGACCGGCGGGTTCATCAAGAACAACGACGATGCTTCCGACGTCCGCGATATCGATCTCAGCATCGTCCATTTCCTCAGCGGCCCCGTCGGCGTCGAGGGTGCGGAGCCCGGCGATCTACTGGTGGTCGACATTCTCGACATCGGCGCCTTCCCGCACAATGAATGGGGCTTCAACGGCTTCTTCTCCAAGAAGAATGGCGGCGGCTTCCTGACCGACCACTTCCCGGAAGCGCAGAAGTCGATCTGGGACTTCAAGGGCATGTTCACCTCGTCGCGGCACGTGCCAGGCGTCAACTTCGCCGGGCTGATCCATCCGGGCCTGATCGGCTGCCTACCGGACCCGAAGCTGCTCGACACTTGGAACCGCCGCGAGACCGGGCTGATCGCCACCAACCCGACCCGGGTTCCGCCGCTGGCCAACGCGCCGTTCGCGCCGACCGCGCATATGGGCCGACTCAAGGGCGACGCGAAAGCCGCCGCCGCGGCCACTGGCGCGCGCACCGTCCCGCCGCGCGAGCATGGCGGCAACTGCGACATCAAGGATCTGTCCCGTGGCGCCCGCGTCTATTTCCCGGTCTATGTCCCCGGTGCCGGCCTCTCGATGGGCGATCTGCACTTCAGCCAGGGCGACGGCGAGATCACCTTCTGCGGCGCCATCGAGATGCCGGGCTGGATCCACCTCAAGGTGGAGGTGATCAAGGGCGGCATGGCGAAATACGGCATCAAGAACCCGATCTTCAAGCCGAGCGTGCAGAAGCCGAACTACACCGACTACCTCATCTTCGAGGGCATTTCCGTCGACGAAACCGGCGAGCAGCACTACCTCGACGTCAACGTTGCCTATCGCCAGGCCTGCCTGAACGCGATCGAATATATGAAGAAGTTCGGCTACTCCGGCGCCCAGGCTTACTCGATCCTCGGCACCGCGCCGGTGCAGGGGCACATCAGCGGCGTGGTCGACATTCCCAACTCCTGCGCCACGCTGTGGCTGCCGACCGAGATCTTCGATTTCGATATCAACCCCGGCATGGATGGCCCGTCCGGCGGCATCAAGGGCGGTGTCTCCATGCCGCTCGCGCCGGATCTCTGACGATGCCGGCCTACGACTACCTGTGCGGCGAGTGCGGCGCGTTCACCGCCATGCGCCCGATGGCTGAGTTCCAGTCGCCGCATGCCTGCCCCGGCTGCGGCGACCCGGCGCCCCGCGCGATCCTGATGGCGCCATCCTTCGCCACCATGGATGGCGGCGCCCGGCGCGCTCACGCAACCAACGAACGCAGCGCCAACGCACCGACTAAGGGACGCCGGCACCCGGCGTCCTGCGGCTGCTGTAAGCCGGTTCGCAACGGCCTACGGGCCGACGCCGTTCCAGCCGCCAAAAGCTTTCCGAATGCGCGGCCGTGGATGATCAGCCACTGACCCGCTGACGATCTTCCCTATTTGGCGGCCGGCATGGACGCCAAATAGGCGATGATCGGCTCCACATCCTCGTCGGCCACCGGCGCCTTGTAGGTATGGACCATCTTGTTGACCTCGGCGGTCCAGGTCGCCTTGGTCAGCGTTGGCTGGTTCAGGATCATGCCTGACGAGTGGCAGGCGACGCAGTTGTTGGCCACTAGATCGGCGCCGGGTCCGGCGGGGAACTTCCGGTCGCCATTCGGTAGTTCGACGGCGACGGCCTTGATGTCGATACCGTGCGCCTGAACCGGTGCTGCCGGTTTGGGTGCTGGTGCGGGCGCTGGTGTGGGCGTCGCCACGGCGGGCACAGTCTGTGGGGCCGCGACCGGTTGCGCGGCAGCGGCGATTTGTTGGTTGATCCGCTGGCTGAAGGCCGGGACCGGATAGGTATGCGCGACGTCAGCCTGCGCGATCGCGTTGCGCCCGGACTGCGTGCCGTTATTGGCGAACAGCACGCCGAAGGCGGCGATGACGGCGAGGCCGGTGATGATTTGGCCGGATGGCATGATCTGTATCCTCCGTTCAGGCGACTGCGAGAGTGACGGCTTCGACGACGTTGCGCATGAAGCCGCCGCCGTTCCAGTTGGCCTCCATCGGCTGCACCTCCTTCTTGGTGTTGGTGCAGCGGACCATGGCGACCAGCCCGTCCGACCCGGCCTTCGTCTCGGCGGTCCAGCGACGGAAGCCATACGTGCCCTCGTCGGCACCGAGCGTGGCGGGCGACCAGGTGCCACCCTTGTCGAACGACACGTCGACCCCCGCGACGCCGCAATCCCCACCCATTGCGATGCCGCGTAGGCTGACCGGAGCGCCAGCCTTCACAGTGGTGGCGTCCGTCACGTTGGTGAAAAAGGAGCGCGGCACCATGCGGTTGATCGGCTCGACCGGGAAGCCGGTCTGGCCGGGCTTGACGTCGGCATGCGGCGTGGAGGGGATCAGGTAAGCCGTCTTCATCCAATAGTTATCGTCGGGCTGGTCGAGCACCTCGATGTCGCTGACCATCTTGACCCAGTAGGTCGAGAACCAGCCCGGGACGATCAGCCGCAGCGGAAAGCCGTTCAACAGCGGCAATTGCTCGCCGTTCATCTGATAGGCCAGCATCACCTCGCCGTCCCGCGCATGGTCGATCGCGAGTGACTTCTTGAAGTCGGGGGCGGTGGCCACGACGGGTTCGTCGAGCCCGTTCAACCGGACCGCGACGGCACCGGCTTTGACGCCGGCCCGGTCGAGCACGTCGCGCAGGCGGACCCCGGCCCATTTCGCATTGCCCATCGCCCCGTTGGCCCATTGGCCGCCGGCAATGCGCGGCTGGAATAAGCCGCGCGAGTTGCCGGAGCATTGATTGACCGCTGCCAGTTCCACGCGGGGCAGCGCCATGATGTCGGCCATGCTGAGCGACTGCGCCTGGTTGACGTGTCCGCGGACGGCGAGGGTGTAGGTGGCCGGGTCGATCCGTTCGGGGATGACGGACCAGTGCCAACGGACGAAGAAGCGGTCGTTCGGCGTGAAGACGCCTTGGTCGAACACCTCGAACGGGGTTTCGAGCAGGGGAGGGCGGATCCGCTGTACGATCATCGAGCCTTTTTGCGGAAAGGCGCTGCTCAGGGCTCGCTGGTCAGGTCCGCCATTCAGACCCAGTTCGACGGAGTCCGCGGCCCTCGCCCGACCGCCCAGCATTGCCGCGCCGAGCGCTGTGGCGCCGCCTAGAAAAGTGCGGCGGCTCGACGTGATGGATCCTGCCATGCGTGCTCCCGGTCGTTGGTGTCTGTTGACGCCTCTGTAACCGGGAGTGCGGGCTCAAACCAATAAAGAACGGGGGTTGGATCGATCGGTAAAGCCGATCGATCCAACGGGGATCACTGAGCGGTCGCGATCTTGGCGGGCACCGGCTGGACCTTGACCGCTTCCCAGGTCGTGTCGGGGCCATAGGATTGGCCGGAGATCTGCTGCTCGTAAGTGCGCAGGACGGCGCCCGTGGTCACGTCGCGCCAGCTGGTGATGATGGAATGATAGCTGTTGCCGGCGATGCCGCGACGTTCGTGCGCCAGGCGCAGCGTCGTGTGCGGAACGCCCTCGACCACCACGGTCACCAGGCCTTCGTTGATGAACGAGTCGACCCACTGCATGCCCGGCACGGATCGCGTGATGAAGTCGGTGCGGGTGTTGAACGGGCCCGTGATGGCGGCCTTGATCGCCGGATAGGCGTCGCCGGCGCCGGGCCAGTCGGTCTTCCAGATGCCATAGTAGTAATTGCCTTCGCCATCCGCCCGAACCACGCGGCACAAATCGGGGATGTCGCGGACGGCACCGAGATAATCCACGACGCCGCCGCGGGATCGCACGACCTCGATCGGGGTGGGGGTGCAGGCAACCGGGGTCTCGGCCCGTGCGGCGACAGACGCCAGGAGAACCGCACTCAACGCCCCAAGGACCGAACGCCCCAGCATCGAGGGAACAACAAAGCCAGTCATCAATAATCTACTTATTACGTGAACAATGTTAGATGGTCATTGAACTGTCACAGGTCAAGGCAGCGTCAGGCGGCCCGCTTGCGCTTGCCTTTCGCCGCCCGTCCCTGACCCGGCGCCGATACCTTCGACCGCTCGAGCACCAGCTTGGCGTAATCGTCCATGTCGCCGTCGAACGGCACCACCGTGTTGTCGGCCGCCAGCCAAAGACGATCGGCCACCAACTCCATCAACGAGCGATCATGCGTAATCAGGATGACGGCACCGCCGTAATCGTTCAGCGCATCCAGCAGAGCCCGGCGGCTGTCGATGTCCAAGTGGTTGGTGGGCTCGTCGAGGATCAACAGATGCGGGGCCGACATGGCGACCAGGTTGAGCAGTAGCCGCGCCCGCTCGCCGCCGGACAGGTTGGCGGCCGTGGTAGATTGCTTGTCGAAGCCGATACCCCAGAGCGCCAGGCGGGAGCGGTAGGATTGCTCGCTATCCTCCGGCCGGGCACGGCGCAGGATGTCGAGCGGGGTATCGTTGGGATCGAGCGCCTCGATCTGATGCTGATGGAACCAGCCCACGCCGATGCGGCGCTCGCGCTGCATGTGGCCGGCCGAGAGCTGCAATGCGCCGGCGGCGAGCTTGGCGAAGGTGGATTTGCCGGCGCCGTTGACCCCGAGCAGGCCGATGCGGTCATCGACATCGAGGCGGAGGTTGAGGTCGCGCAACACTGTGTTGCCATCGTAGCCGACGCTGCCGGACTCGAGCCGCATCAACGGCGGTGCCAGCGGACGCGCGGGCGAGGGCAGGGTGAAGGGCGAGACGTGCTCGCTCGACATGGCCGCGATCGGCTCGAGCTTGGCGAGTCGCTTGACCCGCGACTGCGCCTGCGCCGCCTTGCTCGCGCTGGCGCCGAAGCGGTCGACGAAGCTCTGCAGATGCGCCCGCTCGGCCTCCTGCTTGACCCGCGAGGCCGCGTTCAGCCGCCGCTTTTCCGCGACCCGGCGCTCGAAATCGTCGTAGCCACCTGGGTAAAGATCCAGTTTGCCGTCGGCGACATGCAGGATGGCGCTGACGGACTGGTTCAACAGCTCCCGATCATGGCTGATGATGAGCGCGCTATTCGGGTATTTCGCCAGCCGGGCTTCGAGCCAGAGCGCGCCTTCGAGGTCGAGGTAGTTGGTCGGCTCGTCCAGCAGCAGCAGGTCGGGTTCGGCGAACAGGGCCGCGGCGAGGGCGACGCGCATGCGCCAGCCGCCGGAGAACTCGGCCATCGGGCGCGACAGGTCTTCGGTCGAGAAGCCGAGGCCAGCCAGGATCTCGCTCGCCCGGGCCGGTGCACGATCGGCGTCGATCTCGGCCAGACTCGCGTAGATCTCGGCGATTCGCTCGGGTTCGGCGGTCTCCAGCTCGACATACAAGCTATCCCGCCGCTCGTCGGCCTCCAAAATGGTCTCGAGCAGGCTGACCGGCGTCGCCGGATGCTCCTGGTCGACGCTGGCGACCCGAGCGCCGCGCGGCAGTTCGATCGTGCCACCGTCGGCCGCGAGCGAGCCGAGAATCAGTCGGAACAGGGTCGATTTGCCGACGCCGTTTCGCCCAACCAGCCCGACCTTCGTGCCGGTCGGCAAGGTAATGGACGCGTGGTCGAAAAAACGCCGACCCCAGGCGTTGAAAACCAGGTCGTCGATCCGAAGCATGATGAATCCGTGAGGAAAGAGCGGGTTCTACCCCGTGCAGCGGAGGACGCCAACTATCGATGGCCGCTTTAAGCCTTTGTTTAGGGGACACCGCCAATATGAGGCCGTAACCGTCTGCGAAGGGCAGCCGATCGCGCCATATGACCGGCAACCCCGAACCCTCCCTCCAAGCCGCAACGGTCGGCACCAAACGATCAACTTGGTTGACCGTGCTTGGGATCGGTGTGGCGGTCTGCATGATGACGCTCGGCAGCGTCGCCCTCATCGCCAGCCGGAACGACACGTGGAAGCAAGCTCAACAGGGTGCCGGCAACCTGCTGCTGGCGCTGGATCGTGACGTCACACGGAACATCGCGATCCTCGACCTATCACTGCAAGGGCTGATCGAAGCCCTTCAGGAGCCCGGCATCGGCCAGGTCAGCGCCGGGATCAGGCAACATGCGCTGTTCGATCAAGCGGCATCGGCTGAAGATCTCGGCTCGATGCTCGTGCTCGACGAGGCAGGTAACGTGGTCGAGGACTCCACCTCCAAGGTGCCGCACAAACTGAATTTAGCCGATCGTGACTATTTCAAAGTCCATCAGCATGACCCGGATGTCGGCATGTACATCAGCCGGGTCTTCAGCAGCCGTTTGGCCGCCAACGATTTCAGATTCGCGATCAGCCGTCGCCTCCCGGAAGTGAACGATCAATTTGTGGGCGTGGCGACCGGAACGCTTCGCTTGAACTACTTCACCAACCTGTTCGAGAAGCTCCGATTGGGCAAACAGGGGACGATCACGCTGCTCCGCACGGACGGGCACATCGTCGTGCGATATCCATTTGACCCGGCCGAGGTCGATCGTGATGTCAGCAACGGAGCGACATTCAAGCGTTTCATGAGTGCCCAAGCCGGACAGTATGTTGCCAAGGCAGCGATCGACGGCGTTGAGCGGCTTTATACCTTCCGCCGCCTCCGTGACCTTCCATTAATCCTGACCGTGAACCTATCCGTGGATGAGATTCTCGCCCCGTGGCGGCGCAAGGCGATGGTGCTCGGCCCCGTGCTGCTGCTGCTGTGCGCTTCCGCGATCGCGTCATCGCTCCTGTTCCGGCGCGAGGTCACTCGCCGTGCCGCGACGGAGGCGGCGCTTGCCGATGCGGCACAGAAGCTCTCCGTCATAGCGTCGACAGATGGCCTAACCGGGTTGGCAAATCGGCGCACCTTTGATCTCGAATATGATCGAGCCTTCCGCAGGGCTGTCCGCAGCGGCACGTCGTTGACGGTGCTGATGTTCGATGCCGACTGGTTCAAGAAGTATAACGACACCTACGGCCATCCCGCAGGGGACACGGTCCTGCGCAGCATTGGCAACTGTTTGCGCCAGCACCTACGCCGTCCCGACGACCTCGCGGCCCGTTATGGTGGTGAGGAATTCATCGCCTTGCTGCCCGATACCGATTCCGATGCAGCCCGAGCAATGGCCGAGCGGATTCGCCTCGGGATCGAGGGGCTCGCGATCGAACATTCCGGCAGTCCCTTCGGCATCGTCACCGTGAGTATCGGCGTCGCGGTAGCGTCACCCTGCCATGGCTTCGACACGGCCGAGCTGATCCAGGCGGCCGATCGCGCCCTCTATGACGCCAAACGAGACGGCCGGAACCGCTCGTGTACTGTTGATGTCTCGCACGGTGCTAACGGAGCCGCGACATTGCTGGATCTCGTCACGACGGTTTCCCATGGCGGTGTCACCGCGGCCTCTTCCAGCCGGTAAGCGCGACCCCCCCGGCGCTTGTGGCTGATGCGGCTTTGTCCCGTCAGGGCACCGCGACGTGACCCGGCCAGCCCTCGCAGATCGGCATTGCTGCCCGATATTCGATTGATGTCGCGCCCCTGGGTTCCCCGCTTCGTCCTCGTGACACCGTCCGCACTCGGTTGGGCCGAAGGCGCCGCCATTGTGGATCGAGCGGCCGCCCTGGGCTCCGAGATCGTACGCCTGAAATCCGACCGCCTGACCGGGCTGCCCGATGCATACCGCGACGCGAAGCGTACCCTTGCCGTCGTGACCGCCAGCCCCAGCCGGCGGCGGCTGCAGCCGATTCCGCCTTCCGCCGATTGGCGTTTCGATCTTGCCGAAGGCTGTCCGGCGCACTGTTCCTATTGCTACCTCGCCGGCTCGCTCGCCGGACCGCCGATCATTCGTGCCTATGCCAACCTGCCGGAGATTTTGGCCGAACTGCCGGCTTCCGTTGGTCAGGGGACTGTCACGTCTTTGTCGGATCACCGGTCCGGCGAGGGCACCACCTTTGAATGCTCGTGCTACACCGACCCGGTATCGATCGAGCATCTGACCGGCTACCTGGCTGCCTGCATCACTCGCTTTGGCGCATGGGACGACGCCGTCCAACTCCGATTCACCACCAAATTCGATGCGGTCGCGCCGCTGCTCTCGCTTCATCATGGAGGCCGAACCCGCGTGCGCTTTTCCGTCAACGCCCGAGAGGCTGAGCGGCACGAGGGCGGGGCGCCACGGATGGCAGGCCGGTTGCTGGCATTGCGTGCCATGGCTGAGGCCGGTTACCGCGTGGGTCTCACCGTCGCGCCGATCCTGCGCGTACCGGACTGGGAAGCGGCATATGACCGGCTCTTCGAAGATGTCGCGACGGCCTTGTCCGGCATACCAGCGGTCGATCTGACGGCCGAGTTAATCACCCATCGATTCACGCCGAAGTCCAAAGGTGTGCTTGAAACCTGGTATCCAGGTAGTCCTCTTGAGATGGACGAAGCACAGCGGAGCCGTAAGACGACCAAATTCGGCTCGGTCAAATACGTATTCCCGCGCGAGGACATGCTGTCGATGCGCCAGTCGATCGAGGCGTCGATCGCGCGTTGGTTGCCTGCGACCCGGGTCCTGTACTGGACGTGACACGGTCGCGGCTTTTGGATCGTGCGTGGCAGGTGGCCTATCGCGCGGCTTATTTGGGCTTGCGGGTCTGGTGGCGGGTGCGGCCGGTCGCGCATCGCGGCGCGTTGGTCGCTCTCCACGTCGATGGCAAGCTCTTGCTGATCCGCAACTCCTACCGGCGCGGCTGGACGTTGCCGGGCGGCGGCATCGAGCCCGGCGAAAAATCGGCCGACGCCGCGGCGCGGGAACTTCGCGAAGAACTCGGGCTCGTCGTCGCTATTGGAGGTGTGCCGATCGTTGTCACGGGCGCTTGGGAGGGCCGTCCCGAGACGGTCGACATTTTCGATCTCGCGCTTTCGACCGAACCGAACCTGCACGTGGATGATCGCGAGGTGATCGAAGCTCGGTTTGTCGATCCAGCCGCGTTGCCGAGCATGACGCTGACCGGCCCTGCCGCAGCCTATGCCGCGCTGCGCTGGCCGCTACCGGCGGGCGACGAGCATCCTCGCCCGTAGCGTCTGGACGACGTTTCCCGCAGCGGTGCGCGTCTCGCTTTGCACGGTGACCCAGCCACGATCCGGTTTGGAGGCAGAAATCCGAAGCTCGGCGATCTCGCTGAACACCGTGAGACTGTCGCCGGGCCGGGTCGCGCTCGGCCAGGCAATTTCGGCGCCGGCCCCGACGAGCCCGCCGGCGAAGGGCAGGCCGCCATCGACCAGCAACCGCATCGTGATGGCCGCAGTATGCCAGCCGCTGGCGGCGAGCCCGTCGAAGAAGGTATGCTTGGCGGCTTCGGCGTCGATATGAAACGGCTGCGGGTCGAACTGCGTGGCGAACGCGCGGATCGCATCGGCATCGACGGTGAAGGTTCCGCTCTCGAACCGCTGGCCGACGCTGAGATCCTCGAAATGCAGGCCGCTCGTCCCGGCCAGCATCAGGGGATTTTCTTGGATTGCACGATCATGCGCGCCGCTTTCTCTGCGATGCCGCTCACGCCTTCGCGGCGCTCCAACTCTGCCCACACCTGCGCCGGTTCCACACCTGCCGCAACCCAAAGCACCGTCAGATGATACAGGACGTCTGCGCTTTCGGTGATGACGGCCGCCGGGTTGTTGGCAACAGCTTCGATGAGGCATTCGACGGCTTCTTCACCGAACTTCTGCGCAACTTTGGCCGTTCCGCGCGCAAGCAGGCGGGCGGAGTGGCTTTTCTCGGGATCGGCGGACCGACGCTCGACCACGGTGCTCCAGAGCCGATCCATGATCGCGGCACCAGTCGGCGCTACTGCTGTAGGAGGTTTACGACCCCGTAGTGATTTCAAAATCTTCGGAGTCTTGGGCACCTTGTCGGTCTTGATCGCCTTAATAGTCTTGGCCTTGGTCATGCAGCGATTGGCTCCGGTAGGCGGACCGGCAGCCCGGCCTGGGCCAGAGCGGTCTTGACGTCGTTGATGGCGAAGGTGCCGAAATGGAACACGCTGGCCGCGAGCAATCCCGTCGCACCGGCCTGCGCCCCCGCGACAAAATGGTCGAGTTGCCCCACGCCGCCAGAGGCAATCACCGGGATTCGGACCGCACCGCAGACGACGCGCAACAGCTCCGTGTCGAACCCGGCGCCGGTGCCGTCGCGATCCATGCTGGTCAGCAGGATTTCGCCCGCACCCATCGCGGCGGCCTGGCGGCACCATTGCACGACGTCGAGCCCGGTGCCCGTTCGCCCACCATGCGTGAACACTTCCCAATGGCCCGGCGCCGTCGCCCGCGCATCGACCGCAACCACTACGCATTGGCTGCCGAACTTCTCGGCCGCCTCGCGCACCAGGTCTGGCCGCGCGACGGCGGCGGAGTTCATGCTGCACTTGTCCGCGCCGGCAAGCAGCAGTTTGCGCATATCCTCCGTCGAGCGCACGCCGCCGCCGACCGTGAGCGGCAGGAACACGCGCGCCGCGGTGCGGGACACGACGTCGAAGATCGTGTCGCGATTATCGCTGCTGGCGGTGATGTCGAGGAATGTCAGCTCGTCGGCCCCGGCAGCGTCGTAGATCGCGGCCTGTTCGACCGGGTCGCCCGCATCGCGCAATCCGACGAAGTTAACGCCTTTGACGACGCGCCCGTCCTTGACGTCGAGGCATGGGATGACCCGTAGCTTCAGCATCCTGCGTCACTACGGCGTGCGGTGCCGCTGGCACAAGAGCTTAAGCGCGGGACTCTTGCTTAGTGTGGGCGGTCTCCGGGGCGGATAGCAGGGTCAGCGCCTCGGCCAAGTCGATCCGGCCATCATAAAGGGCACGCCCGACGATGACCCCGTCCAGCATCGGGGCCGTTGCCGCGAGCGCCCGCAGATGCTCGAGCGATCCGACGCCGCCGCTGGCGATGACGGGCGTCTGCAGCCGGTCGGCCAGCGCCAGTGTCGCCTCGACGTTGATGCCGGTCAGCATGCCGTCGCGGCCAATATCGGTGTAGATCACCGCCGCAACGCCGGCATCCTCAAACCGCAACGCGACTTCGAGTGCATCGATGCCGGAGCTTTCCGCCCAGCCTTCAGTGGCGACAACGCCGTCCCGCGCGTCGATCCCGACCGCGATGCGACCTGGATAGCTGCGGCAGGATTCATGCACCAGGGCAGGGGTCTTTACCGCAGCGCTCCCCAGAATGACCCGTTGGACCCCGGCCTCGAGCCAGCGCGTCACGCCGGCCATGTCGCGGATGCCGCCGCCGAGCTGAACCGGAACCGTTGCCGCCGCGAGGATGGCATCGACGGCAGCAGCGTTTACAGGACGCCCGGCAAACGCGCCGTTGAGGTCGACCACGTGCAGCCAGGCGCACCCGGCGTCCTGCCAGGCCGATGCTTGCGCGCCGGGATCGTCCGAATAGATGGTCGCCGCTTGCATGTCGCCGCGGCGGAGACGGACGCAGGCACCATCCTTGAGGTCGATGGCGGGGTAGAGGATCACGGCTTCCGGTCTTCCTGCAGCAATTTCATGAAGTAAACGCCGCGGACGGTCTGGCCACCGACCCGGGCGTAACACGGATGCTCACCCCAGCGGTGATAGCCGAGCCGCTCATAGAGTTGGATCGCCGCGGTCTGCGTCTCGCGCACGTCGAGATTGAGCACCTGATAGCCGAGCGCACGGGCGGCGTCCTCGACCCGGCTATGCATCAGCCGCGCCAGGCCGTGTCCCCGTGCATAGGGGGCGACAAACGCATGCGTCATGGTGGCAGAAAACGCCTGCGCCTCGTTGTTGCGCGGGGGTCTGACGAGTTGGGCGCTGCCGACGATCATTCCATCGAGCCGAGCAATGAACACCTGGCGTTCCGGCACGAGGAGGATGCCACGGAAATAGCTCTCGAGCGCGAGCCGCCCGGGCGATTTGACCCAGCCGAAGCCGCCGCCGTCCAAGATAGCGGCGTTTGCCGCGTCGCAGAGCTGGTTGAGATCGTCGCCCGTCAGTTCCGAGACGCGGGATACGTCGAGGCTGTGGGTGATGGGTGCGCTCACGACGGCGACCAGCGTAGAAAATTGGCCAGCAGGCGCAAACCAACGGCCTGGCTTTTCTCGACATGGAACTGCATGCCGGCCCGGTTGCCGTCGGCAACGATGGCCGGAACGGCGCCGGCATAGTCCGTAGTCGCGAGTTGCTCGTCGGGGTGGCCGCCACGGAGGGCGAAGCTGTGGACGAAATATGTGTGCGCGCCGGGTGCGATGCCGTCGAGCAGGGGGTGCACGCCGGGTTCGAAGTCGAGTTGATTCCAACCCATTTGCGGCAGGCGCAAGCCGGGGGCATCCATCTTGACGATTTCGCCCTGAATCCAACCGAAGCCCGGCGTTTCGCCATGTTCCAAGCCGCGCTCGGCCATGAGCTGCATGCCGACGCAGATGCCCAGGAACGGTCGACCTGCGGCAACACCATGCTCGATCGCGTGTCGCAACCCTGGAACGGCGGACAGGCCGGTCGCGCAATCACGAAAAGCGCCCTGACCAGGCAACACGATCCGATCCGCTGCAGCAACGATATCCGGCTCGGCGGTAACGACGATCTCGGCGGCAATGCCGGCACGTTCCGCGGCGGCTGCGAGCGCGCGCGAGGCGGACGTCAGGTTGCCGCTTCCGTAGTCGACGACGACGACCCGCATCATCGCTGTTGATCCATGAGGTCCGGCCGGGCCGCGAAGAGGCGGAGCATGGCGGCATCCCGATCCGGCGCGAGGACCACATGTGCGACGGCATAGCCCTGGCGACCGAACGTCCAGCCGACCATGTCGCGACCGAGCAGGCCGTTGATCAACGCCAGGCCGAGCAGGGCAGGGCGCCAGACCCATGCAGGCGAGAGCGTGAACAACAGAGCGAGTGCTGCGATTTCGAGTAGGGCAGGGATCCAGGCACGCATGGACACCAACCAAAGCGGCCCGAACACGAACGCGCCCCAACTCCAACCATCACTCATCAGCAGCGGCGGGCGATGGGACTTGAGGTGGGCGGCGTAGGCTTTCACAACGAACCCTTGGTCGACGGGATGACCCCATCGGCGCGAGGATCGAATTCGGTGGCCTGGCGCAGCGCCCGCGCAACGGCCTTGAAGCAGGCCTCGGCGATATGATGGGCGTTGTGTCCGGCGCGCTGGCTGACGTGCAGCGTCAGAGCGGCGTTGCCGACAAGGGCGCGGAAGAACTCCTCGAACAGTTCGGTGTCCATCTCGCCGACCTTGTCGCGTTCGAACACCGGCGACCAGCCGAGATAGGCACGGCCGGAAAAATCGAGCGACGCATCTACCAGTGCTTCGTCCATCGGAACCGAGGCATGGCCGTAACGTCGGATGCCGCGCTTGTCGCCGATCGCCTGCGACAAGGCCTGGCCCAGCA
>JBPBQE010000292.1:0-48535 GCA_050954595.1 Janthinobacterium lividum
GCATACGCCATCGAGCCCGTGCTTGCGGACCAGATCCCGCCTTCGACGCCCTTCTCGTGCACCAGCGCCGCGGCGACTACGGGCACCAGTTCCGACCCCTTCAGGGACCAGTCAGCCTCGGCCACGGCGCTACCGCTGGGACCGGCGACGTAGTAGGTGAACCGGTCCTCGACCAGGTTGTAGGCGCGCGCGACGACTGCCTCGGCGCGCTGCACCTGCGCCGTTGCCGAGGTCTCTTAGAGCCGGACCAGCAGAAAGCCGACCGCGAGCGAGGTCAGCAGCGTCAACGCCCAGATCAGCCACAGACGGAAACGAAGCGAGATCACGCGGGGGATCATACCTCATCTTGTGATCCGCCGGGCCAGGTATCGCCGCGCCGTGGGGCCGGTTAGCCCCGCAGCAATCTCCGGCTTGCCGCCAGGCACCCCAGGCTCAGCAGCATCACCGCCCCTAGATACAGGCCCGGGCTCGTCGGATCGCCCGTCGTCGCCACGATCCAGCCCACCACCAGCGGCGTGACGCCACCGAACAGCGTTTGCGCCAGCACATACGCGACCGATACGCCGGAGGTGCGCCGCCGTACCGGGAACAAATCCGCCAGCGCCGCCGGCACGCAGGCGTAATATCCGCAGTAGAACACCAGCGCGACCAAGGCCTGGATCGCTACCAGTGTCCCGATCGAGGGCGCCGCGATTAGCCAGCGGAACAACGGATAGATCATCAACAGCCCGACGACTCCGGACACCGCCATCACCCGCACCCGGCCCACCCGGTCCGACAGCCCGCCGAACAATGGTGGCAACAACGTGTTGACCGCGCCGGCGGCGATCGTGCCCAGCAGCGCTTGCGATTGCGGCAGGTGCAGCCGCGTGAAGGCGAAGGTCGGCATGTACGTGTTGAGGAAGCTGCCGCACGCGCCCGCCGCCACCAGCCCGGCGCCGAGCAGCACCCGGACCTTGTCCGTCGCCATCAGCTCCGTCATCGGCGCTGCCGCATGGTCGGCCCGCAGGAACTCCTCCGGCTCGTCCAGCTTGGCCCGGATGTACAGCGCGACCGGCCCGATCAGCAGACCGAACGCGAACGGCACCCGCCAGCCCCACCGCATCACCTCGTCGGGCGACAGCGACGCGTTGACCGCATACGCGGCCAACGACGCCAGCAGCACCGACAAGCCCGACGCCGACCATTGCAGGCTGGCGTAGAAGCCCCGCCGCGCCGGGTCCTGCTCGGCCAGCATGGCGGTGGCGCTGCCGAACTCGCCGCCCGCCGAGAACCCCTGGATCATCCGCGCCACCAGGATCAGCACCGGCGCTGTCAATCCGATACTTTCGTAGGACGGCATGAACGTGATCATCGCCGTCCCGACCATCATCAGCCCGGCCGATAGCGTCAGACCCGGCTTGCGACCAACCCGGTCCGCATAGGCCCCGATCACCACCGCGCCCAACGGCCGCACCAGCCAGGAGATCGCGAATGCCCCGAAGGAGAGCAGCAAGGACACGTTCGGGTCCGCCGATGGGAAGAACACCCGCCCCAACACCGCCGCGAACAGCGCGTAGAGCACGAGGTCGAACCATTCCAGCACCGCACCGGCATTGGCGGCCAGCACCGTGCGGAGACGGCTCGAAGGGTCGCGGGTCAAACTATCGGGCATGGGAACGATCTCTGTTGCTAGTCCGGGGCGATGCGAACCCCGTGCCACCTAGCCCACGTTCAATCGGTATCCAACGCCCGGCTCATTGACCAGCAGTCGCGGCACCGCCGGGTCGGCTTCGAGCTTTAGGCGTAACGAGCGCATCGCCACCCGTAGATATTCCACGTCCTGCAAATGCCCGTCGCCCCATACCGCGCGCAGCAGGTGCGTATGCGTCGTCACCCGGCCCGCGAACCGCGCCAACTCGGCCAGGACCGCGTATTCCTTGCGCGTGAGCTTGATCTCCGCTCCGTCGCGCAGGACCCGCCGCTCCAGCAGGTCGATCGTGACCGACCCGGCCGTCACCAGCTCCGGGGTGCCGGGCGCCCGGTGCCGCAGCCCGGCCCGGATCCGTGCCATAAGCTCGTCTGTGTCGAACGGCTTGGTGACGTAATCATCCGCGCCCAAATCCAGCGCCGCCACCTTCTCCGCCGTGGCATCCCGCGCCGTCAGCACGATGACGACACGGTCCATCGCCTTGAGCAGCGGGATCAGTTCCAGCCCGTCGCGGTCCGGCAGGCCGAGGTCGAGCAGCACCAGCTCGCAGCCTTCCCGCCGCGCCTCGATCAGGCCGGTCGCCGCGTCGGCCGCCTCGCTCACGGTATGGCCTGCCCGCCCGACGGCGCCCCGCACCAAACGCCGGATCGCGGCTTCGTCGTCGACGACTAAGATACGGCCCGTCATCCCTCATCCTCCAGCAGCGGCACCCGCACCAGGGAGGCTGGCCAGCCGATGGTGAACGAGGCCCCGCCGCCTTGCCGGTTCTCCGCCCTTACCGTCAGCGACATCGCGTCTGCAAATCCCTTTACGATGGCCAGCCCTAGCCCGGTTCCGCCGGTCCGGTCGTCGCCGGCGAAGCGCGCGAAGCGTCCGAACACCGCTGCTTCGTCCCCCGCCGGCAGCCCCGGGCCTTCGTCTAGCACCACGAGTTGCACGCCCTCCGGCCCTGCCGTCCCGCGGAGCGTGATTGCCGTCTCCACCGGGGCGAACTTCGCGGCGTTGCCGAGCAGGTTGACCAGGATGTGGTTCAGCATGCGCGGGTCTGCTTCCACCAGCGGCAGCGTCGGCGGTACCTGCAGGACCAGGTGATGACGCGCCAACTCCACCCCGAGATCACTCACTGCGGCGGCCACCGCGTCGGTCAGGTCCGTCGCTTCTCGCCGCACCACCAGCGCTCCCGCCTCGATCCGGGTCATCTCCACCAGGTCGTCGAACACCCGGCGCAGCCGCCGTGCTTCGCTTTTCAACACGGCCGTTGTTGCCGACGGTCCCGCCTCGGCCGCCAGCGTGTCGGCTGCCGCCACGATGGAGGTCAGCGGCGTCTTCAGATCGTGGCCGATCGAGGATAGCAGCGTCGCTCGTAGATCGTCCCGCTGCTTGAGCGCGCTGACCTCCCGCGCGTCGGCCTCCAGGCGTAGCCGCTCATGCGCGAGGGCGGCCTGTCCGAGCAGGGTGGTGAACAGGATACGCTTGGCCGCTGGCACCGGGTCGCCGCCGTCCTTGCGGGCGAGGCCCAAGACGCCGAGCACGCCCAGCGTGGTCTGGATCGGGTGAAACTGCCAGTATGACGACGCCAGGGTGCCGCTTTCGTAGCCGGTCACTTCGGCGCGGTCGAAAGCCCATTCCGCGGCAGTGCCGTCGATCAGGCCGAGCGCCGGGTTGGGCGGGTCGGCGCCGACGGCGACCATCTGGTTGCCATGCCGGGTCATCAGCACGGTCGAGCAGTCGAGCAATCCGCTCACCACCTCGCACACCGCCGCCGCCGTTCCCGCCTCGTCCGACACCGTCGCCAGCCGCTGCCCGAACGCGGCGATCGCCGCGTTCTCCGCCGCCGCCCGCACCCCGATCGTCGCCTCCCGCTTCAGCCCACCAGCCAACTGACTCACCGCGATCGCCACCCCGGTCAGCACCACCAGGGTGACGACGTTCTGTGGGTCCTGGATGGTGAAGGTGTAGAGCGGCGCCAGGAAGAAGAAGTTGTATGCCAGCGCCGCGGCCAGGCTCGCCACTAGCGAGGCCCGCAGGCCCAGCAGCGTGGCGCTCGCCACCACCGGCAACAGATACAGCAGGTCGATCGAGTTCAGCCCGAACAAAGGCTGCATGATCTCGGCGACGCCCGTCGTCAGCGCCACCATCAGGAGCGCCAGCACCATGCCGCGCGCGGCTCCGGGCCGCCGCGCCCGCCGCTCCGTCTCCGCCACGCCGTCGCCGGCGATCGGCACCACATGCACCGCGACACCGTCGAGAGAGCGGACCAACCGGTCCACCACCGAGGAGTGCCGCCGCTCGAACCACCAGCTTCGCCGCACCTTGCCGATCACCACCGCGGTCGCCCGGCTTTCCCCCAGATAGGCCAGGAGGCCGTCAGCCACGCTGCGCGCCGGGACGGTCGAGATCGTCGCCCCGAGTCCGCTGGCCAGCTTCAGCGCATTGGCGATCCGCGTGCGCGCCGCCGGCGACAGCACGGCACTGCGCGGGGTCTCCACGCTCAGCGCCGTCCAGGGAGCATGCAGGGCGTCGGCCAGGCGTTTGGCGGCGCGGATGACGCTTTCACCGCCGGGCTGATCACCGACGGCGACCACGAGGCGGTCGCCAGCGGCCCAGTTGCCTGGTTCGCCGGCGGTGGTGACGTGATCGAGCAGGTCGCGATCCACCGCTTGCGCGGCGCGGCGCAGGGCCAGTTCGCGTAGGGCGGAGAGGTTGGATTTGGAGAAGAAATTGCCGAGCGCGCGCGCTGCCTCGCCGCCGGCGTAAACCTTGCCGGATTTCAGCCGTTCGATGAGTTCGTCGGGCGGGAGATCGACGATCTCGATCTCGGCGTCGTCCAGGATCGCGTCCGGCACGGTTTCGCGCACGCGCACGCGGGTGAAGCCGGCCACCACGTCGTTGAGGCTTTCCAGGTGCTGGATGTTCAACGTGCTGAGCACGTCGATGCCGGCGTCGCGGAGCTCCTCGATGTCCTGCCAGCGCTTGGTGTGCCGGCTGCCTGGGGCGTTGGAGTGGGCGAATTCGTCAACCAGCGCGACCTGGGGGCGCCGGGCCAGCATGGCGTCGAGGTCGAACTCCGGCAGGCTGTGTGCGCCATGCGCCACCATTCGCCGGCGCAGCACTTCGAGCGGGGCCAGCAGCGCTTCCGTTTCCACCCGGCCGTGGGTCTCGATCACGCCAGCGACGACGTCGGTTCCGGTGCGCAGCAGTTCGGCGCCCTCGCGCAGCATCTCGAACGTCTTGCCGACGCCGGGGGCCGCGCCGAGGAAGATCTTCAATCGTCCCCGTGCTTCCCGGCGCGCCGCTTTCAGCAGCGCGTCGGGGGATGGCCGTGAGTCGCGGCGATCTCCGTTCATCAGGTCTTCGGTTTAGGCGCGATCCCATCCAGCTGTCGATTGACGCCCAGGACGTTGACAGTGGGTTCGCCGATGATGCCGAGCAGCGGGCGTTTGGTCTCGCGCTCGATCAGTGCCGTTACCGTGGCGGCGGGCACGCCGCGAGCCGTGGCGACGCGGGGTGCCTGCGCCAGCGCGGAGGCCGGGCTCAGGTCCGGGTCGAGGCCGGAGGCCGAGGTGGTGACGAGGTCGGGCGGTACGGGGCCTTCTATGCCTTCGGAGCGCGCCGTGGCCAGGCGGGCTTCGACGGCGTCCTTGAGGTCCTTGGAACCCGGCGCGAAGTTCGGGGCGCCCGAGTTGTTCGCCTCGAATCCCCTGCCCGCCGCCGAGGCCCGCGGATGCAGGTATTCGGCACCGGCAAAGTCCTGGGCGATGAGCGCCGAGCCGATCACCCGGTCTCCGTCCATCACCAGGCTGCCATTGGCCTGGGCTGGCATGGTGGCCTGCGCCACGGCGGTGACCAGTGCCGGATAGGCGACTCCGGTGACGGCGGCCATCGCCACCAGCAACACGGCTGCCGGACGAATGGACCGACCGATTTCGTTCATCATAGTAATGTCTCCAAGTAAAAAACGTCATTGCGAGGAGCGTAGCGACGCGGCAATCCAGGGCGGCAAAAACAGTCCGTGCCGCCCTGGGTCGCCGCGCTACGCTCGCGACGACGAAGATCGTTAAGCCAGATGCAGCGCGGACACGACGAGGTCGATCAGCTTGATGCCGATGAACGGCGCCACCAGACCGCCTAAGCCGTAAACGGCGAGGTTGCGGGCCAGAAGCGTACCGGCGGGGGCGGGGCGATATTTCACCCCCTTGAGCGCCAGCGGCACCAGCGCCGGGATGATCAGGGCGTTGAAGATGATCGCCGACAGGATCGCGCTCTCCGGACTGCCTAGCGCCATGACGTTCAGCCCGCCCAGTCCAGGGTAGAGCGCGACGAAGATCGCCGGCAGGATGGCGAAGTATTTTGCCACGTCGTTCGAGATCGAGAACGTGGTCAGCGCGCCGCGGGTCATCAGCATCTGTTTGCCGAGGCCGACGATCTCGATCAGCTTGGTCGGGTCGCTGTCCAGGTCGACCATGTTGCCGGCCTCGCGGGCGGCCTGGGTGCCGGTGTTCATCGCCACGCCGACGTCGGATTGCGCCAGGGCCGGGGCGTCGTTGGTGCCGTCGCCGCACATTGCGACGAGCTTGCCGCCTTCCTGCTCGCGACGGATCAGCGCCAGCTTGTCCTCCGGCGTCGCCTCGGCAAGGAAGTCGTCGACGCCGCTCTCGGCCGCGATGCTGGCGGCGGTGAGCGGGTTATCGCCGGTGATCATCACGGTGCGGATGCCCATGCGGCGTAACTCGCCGAAGCGCTCGCGGATGCCGGCCTTGACGATGTCCTTGAGGTGAACGACGCCGAGCAGGCGGTTGCCGTCGGCCACGGCCAGCGGGGTACCGCCGGCGCGGGCGATCTCGTCGGCGATGGCGCGGATGTCGCGGGCCCCGCCGGTCTCGCCGACGCGCTTGATCACCGATTCGATCGCGCCCTTGACGATGGCCCGGTCGCCGATTTGCAAGCCGCTGACGCGGGTCTGCGAGGTAAAGGCGATCGGCTCGGCGCCGGCCGGCATGGCTTCGCCGGCGCCGGCCAAGACCACGATCGAGCGGCCTTCCGGCGTTTCGTCGGCTAGGCTGGCGAGGCGGGCGGCGGTGGCCAACTCACGCTCGCCAACGCCCGGCACCGGCATGAAGGCGGTCGCCTGGCGGTCGCCGACGGTGATGGTGCCGGTCTTGTCGAGCAGCAGGGTGTCGATGTCGCCGGCGGCCTCGACGGCGCGGCCCGATTTGGCCAGCACGTTGAAGCGCACCAGGCGGTCCATGCCGGCGATGCCGATGGCCGAGAGCAGCGCAGAGATGGTGGTCGGGATCAGGGTGACGAACAGCGCCACCAGCACCGGCACCGCCAGCACGCCGCCAGCATAGGAGGCGAAGGCCGGCAGGGTGCCGACCGCGATCAGGAAGATCAGCGTCAGCCCGGCGAGCAGGATGGTCAGCGCCACCTCGTTCGGAGTCTTCTGCCGGCTGGAGCCTTCGACCAGCGCGATCATGCGGTCGAGGAAGCCCTGCCCGGCGGCGGCCGTCACCTGCACGGTGATCTGGTCGGAGATCACCCGCGTGCCGGCGGTCACGGCCGAACGGTCGCCGCCGGCCTCGCGGATCACCGGGGCGCTCTCGCCGGTGATGGCGGCTTCGTTGACGCTGGCGACGCCGTCGACGACCTCGCCATCGGCCGGGATCAGGTCGCCGGCCGCGACCAGCACGCGGTCGCCGACGCCGAGTTCGGACGCCGGCACCCAGTTCCACTCGGTGCCGTTGGCCAATTTCTTAGCCTTCAAATCGGCCTTGGTGGAGCGCAGGCTGGCCGCCTGGGCCTTACCGCGACCTTCGGCCAGCGCTTCGGCGAAGTTGCCGAACAGCACGGTGAGCCATAGCCAGAACACCAGCTGGCCCTCGAAGGCGGCGTGACCGGTGCCGGTGACGATGCCCTTGATCAGCAGGGCGGTGGAGAGCGTGGCGACCAGGGCGGTGACGAACATGACCGGGTTGCGGATCAGGACGCGCGGATCGAGCTTGCGAACGGCATCGCCCGCCGCCGGCAGCATGAGCGCTGCCGTGAAGATACTCGTTTGGCTCACAGTACAACTCCAGCGGCGACTTGCGCCTGGTCTGCGATGGGTCCGAGCGCCAGGCTCGGCAGGAAGGTCAGCCCACCCACGACCACGATGATGCCGATCAGCAAGGCCACCCAGAGCGGCCCCGTGGTCGGGAAGGAACCGCTGCTCTGCGGGATCTGCCGCTTGGCAGCCAGGCCGCCGGCGATGGCGAGCACGGGCAGGATCACGCCGAAGCGTCCCACCAGCATGGCGAGCGCCCCGGTCAGGTTGTAGAAGGCGGTGTTGCCGGTCAGGCCGCCGAAGGCGCTGCCGTTGTTGCCGACCATGCTCGAGAAACCGTAGAGGATTTCCGAGAAGCCGTGCGGCCCCTTGGCGGCCGGACCGGCCAGCCCCGCGGTCGTCACGCAGGCCAGAGCGGTCAATCCCAGGACCATGAACGGCGGCACCGCGACCGCGATAACGGCCAGCGTCATCTCGCGGGATTCGATCTTCTTGCCGAGGTACTCCGGCGTCCGACCGACCATCAGCCCGGCGATGAACACCGCCAGGATCGCGTACACCAGCATGACGTAGAGGCCGGAGCCGACGCCGCCCACGACCAACTCGCCAAGCTGCATGTTGAACATCGGCATCAGCCCGCCCAGCGGGGTGAAGCTGTCGTGCATGCCGATGACGGCACCGGTGGAGGTCGCCGTGGTGACGGTGGCGAACAGAGCGGTGGCCGCGGTGCCGAAGCGGACCTCCTTGCCTTCCATGTTGCCACCCGACACGCCGAGCGCGTGCAGGATCGGGTTGCCGGCGGCCTCAGCGGCGTAGGTGATGAGGATGCCGGCGACCAGGATGACGATCATGGCGGTCAGCAGCGCCCAGCCCTGGCGCAGCGAACCGACGGCGCGGCCGAAGGTGAGCGTCAGCCCCGCCCCCAGCACGACCATGGACAGCAGCTCCAGCGCGTTGGACAGCGCCGTCGGGTCCTCGAACGGGTGCGCCGAGTTGGCGTTGAAGAAGCCGCCGCCGTTGGTGCCCAGCAGCTTGATGGCGAGCTGGGAGGCGACCGGGCCGAGCGAGATGGTCTGCTTGGCGCCCTCGACGGTGGTGGCGTCGACCGAGCCGGCGAAGGTCTGCGGCACGCCGGTCGCCACGTAGATCAATGCAATGATGATGCAGAGCGGCAGCAGCAGGTAGAGCGTGGACCGGGTCATATCGACCCAGAAATTACCGACGCCGCTGACCTGCTTGCGGGCGAAGCCGCGGATCAGCGCAAAGGCGATCGCGATGCCGGTGGCGGCGGACAGGAAGTTCTGCGTCGTCAGCCCTATCATCTGCGACAGGTTCGACAGCGTCGACTCACCCCCGTAGTTCTGCCAGTTCGTGTTGGTGACGAAACTGACCGCGGTGTTGAGCGCCAGCAGCGGCTCCATCGCGCCATAGCCCTGCGGGTTCAGCGGCAGCACGCCCTGCAGCTCGAGCACCCCGAACAGGAAGGCGATTCCGGCCAGGTTGAATACCAGCAGCGCGATCGCGTACCCCAACCAACTCTGTTCCGCCGCGGGATCGACCCCGGCGAGACGATACAATCCCCTCTCGATGCCGCCCAAGGGCAGTCTTTCCCGCGCATACAGCGCATACATCCAAGCGCCGGCCGGCTTGGCCAGCAGCAGCGTAACGACGATGAACAAGGCGATCATGCTCACGCCAGCGATGGTCATGGCGTGGCTCAGTATTTATCGGGGCGCGCGAGCACCGCGATCAGGTAGACGAAGATAACGGCCGCGGTTATCGCGCCGAGCGTGAGATCGAACATTTGGGATGGGCCTCGATTGACGCTTCCCTATGCGCTAACCCGGCATTAGCCCGCTCGCGGGAACACGCCCCGGACCCATAAAGCCCG
Source organism: Janthinobacterium lividum (assembly GCA_050954595.1). Lineage (GTDB taxonomy): Bacteria > Pseudomonadota > Alphaproteobacteria > Acetobacterales > Acetobacteraceae > JAVVHH01. The sequence goes on from JBPBQE010000292.1 coordinate 9,625, forward strand.
CGTAAAGGACCCCATGCCCGACCACCACATCCTTACCTTCGCCTGCAGCGACGTCCCCGGCATCGTGGCGGAGGTGTCCGGCGCCATCTTCGAGCGTGGCGCCAACATCATCGAGGCCGAACAGTTCAACGATGCCGAGACCGGCAAATTCTTCATGCGCGTCATCATCGACCCGCAGGCCGGCGACCTGGTCGCGCTACGGTCCGACCTCGAGCGCGCCGCCGCCAGTTTCGGCATGACCTGGCGCTTCCGCCGCCGCGCCGATCGCCAGCGCGTGCTGCTGCTGGTCTCGAAATTCGATCACTGCCTGGCCGATCTGCTCTACCGCCACCGCGTCGGCGAGCTGAACATGGACATCACCGGCATCGTCTCGAACCATCCGCAGGAGGCGCTCGGCCTGCACATCGACCCCGCCATCCCGTTCCATTACCTGCCGGTGACGCGCGAGACGAAAGCCACCCAGGAGGCCGCGATCAAGGCGCTGGTGGACGATACCGGCACCGACCTCGTCGTCCTGGCGCGCTACATGCAGATCCTGTCCGACGATCTGGCCCGCTTCCTGTCCGGCCGCTGCGTCAACATCCACCACAGCTTCCTGCCGGGCTTCAAGGGCGCGCGGCCGTATCACCAGGCCCATGCTCGCGGCGTGAAGCTCATCGGCGCCACCGCGCATTACGTCACCGCCGACCTCGATGAAGGACCGATCATCTACCAGGACGTCGAGCGCGTCAGCCATCGCGACACGCCGGACGACCTGGTCCGCAAGGGGCGCGACATCGAGCGCCGGGTGCTGTCGCGCGCCGTGCTGTTGTTGCTGGAGGACCGTGTGGTCATCAACGACGCCCGCACGGTGGTGTTCGCGGACTAGACGCGTTCCAGCGCGGCGTTCGGCTCGAAATACGGGATCGCCGCCAGCAATTCGCGCGTGTAGGCCGCCGCGGGGGCCTGGAAGATCGCCTTGGCCGATCCGGCCTCCACGACCCGGCCACCCTGCAGCACCACGAGGTCGTCGCACAGCATGCGCACGACGTTGAGGTCGTGGCTGACGAACAGCAGGCCGATGCCGTCCTCGCGCCGCAGCCGGTCGAGCAATTGCAGGATCACCGCCTGGATTGAGACGTCGAGCGCCGCCGTGGGTTCGTCGAGCACCAGCAGGCGGGGACGTGGCGCGACCGCGCGGGCGATGCCGATGCGCGCCTTCTGGCCGCCGGAGAGCTGATGCGGAAACCGATCCAACAACTCGAGCGGCAACCCGGCGCGGACCGCGCTGTCCCGAACGCGCGCGGTCAGCGCGTGGCCGTCGCGGAGTCCTTCGAGCCGGCGGAGCGGGTGGGCAATGCTGTCGAACGCGGTGTCGCGCGGGTTGAGGCTGTCGTGCGGATCCTGGAACACGATCTGGATCTGCCGACGCTGCGGCGTGCGGTGAAAGTCGCGGGTGGGGATGCTGCCGATCGCCTCGCCCTGGAAGATGATGTCGCCCGCATCGGGATCGATGAGACGGCTGACGAGGCGCGACAGCGTGCTCTTGCCCGAGCCGCTTTCGCCGACCAGGCCGAGGCTGCCGCCGGGCGGGATGGCGAAGGAGACGTCGTCAACGGCCTTGGTGGCTTCGAACGATTTGGTGACGCCGGTGATTTCCAGCAGAAGCCCCGTCCCGCTGGCGGGGGAGGCTTGGGTGAGGACCGGGCTGCTCGTAGCCCTGCCCTCTTCCGCTAACGGAAGATCGGGAACCAGGCTTTCGAGGGTCGAGCGCCGGGTCGGTGAGGCCGCGACCAGGCGCAGCGTGTAGGGATGCCGTGGCGTCTCGAACAGCGCGGCGGTCGGGCCGGTTTCGACCACGCGGCCTCGTTCCATGACGGCGACCCGGTCGCACCAGCGTGCTGCCAGGCCGAGATCGTGGGTGATCAGGATCGTCGCCATGCCGCGGCTGGCCTTGATGGAGGCGAGCAGCTCCATGACGGTCTGCTGCGTCGTCACGTCGAGCCCGGTGGTGGGTTCGTCGGCGATCAGCAAGGCGGGTTCGCAGGCGATCGCCATGGCCATCATCACGCGCTGGCACATGCCGCCGGACAGTTCGTGCGGGTAGGCGCGCAAGCGGCGCTCCGGGTCGCGGATGCGGACAGCGTTCAGCAGGTCGAGCACCTGCGCGCGGCTGCCGCCGCCCTTGTCGTGGGCCTGCAGCACGTCGGCGATCTGCCGCTCGACCGAGCGGATCGGGTTCAGCGCCACGCGGGGATTCTGGAAGATCATCGAGATCGCGGCGCCGCGGAGGCGGCGCAGATCGGCGTAGCTGGCGGTCGTAATGTCGCGGCCGTCGAAGACGATGCCCCCTTGGGTGATGCGGGCGGCGCGGTCGAGCAGGCGCATGATGGCTAGCGAGGTCACCGACTTGCCGGAACCGCTCTCGCCGACGATGCCGAGGGACTCACCGCGATCGACGGTGAAATCTACGCCGTGCAGCGCCTGCACCCGCCCGTTCCGGGTCGCGAACTCGACGCCCAGGTTTTCGACGCGCAACAGGCTCATGTACGCATCCGGGGATCGAGGATGTCTCGGAGCCCGTCGCCGAGCAGGTTGAAGCAGAGTACGGTCAGCATGAGCGCGAGGCCCGGCATCGCCACCAGCCACCAGTTGCCCGTGGTGATGAAGCGCGCGCCCTCGGCGACCATGATGCCCCATTCCGGCGTGGGTGCGGTGACGCCCAGCCCGATGAAGCTCAGCCCGGCGGCGTTGAGGATCGCCCAACCGAGATTGAGCGAGATCTGCACCGCCATCGCCGGCAGCACGTTGGGCAGCAACACCCGCAGCACGACGGAGAGATGGCTTTCGCCGCAGGCACGCGCGGCCTCCACCCAGCCGGCGTTGCGCCGCACGTTGACCTCGGCGCGCGCGAAACGGACGTAGAAAGGCAGGTTGATGACCGCGGTGGCGATGATGATGTTCTCGACCCGGTTGCCCAAAGCCGCGACCAGCGCCATTGCCAGCACGAAGAGCGGGAAGGCCATCAGCACGTCGACGACCCGGCCCACCCAGCGGTCGAGCGGGCCGCCCTGGTAGCCGCAGAAGCCGCCAATCACGGCACCGGCCGCAAAGGAGATGCCGACGGCCGAAATGGCGATGACCAGATCGAGCCGGGTCGCGCTGATGATGCGGCTGAGGATGTCGCGCCCGAGCTGGTCGGTGCCGGCCCAATGCGCCGCGTTCGGCGGCTGCAGCGCGTCCGGCACGTTGGAGGCGATGGGATCGTAAGGCACGATCCAGGGCGCCAGGATCGCGATCAACAGGAGGATCACCGCGCCGGTGGCCGCGATGGCGGTGACCGGATTGGAGCGCAGCACGTAGGCGATGTGCCGCCCGGTGCCGCCTTGCGAAACGGTTGCGCTCATGCGGTGGTGATCCTCGGGTCGGCCAGGCCGTAGAGCACGTCGATCAGGATATTCACCGCGACGAAGATGAGCGCCATCAGCAGCACGAAGGCCTGCACCGGCGCGTAATCCGAGGCGAGCAAGGCGTCGAGCGCATAGGAGGCGACGCCGGGCCAGGAGAACACTTTTTCAACGAGCACGTTGGCGCCGAGCATGGTGGAGAACACGATGCCGGTGATGGTGATGACCGGCAGGATCGCGTTGCGCAACGCGTACGTGACGATGATGCGGCGGCGCGGCAGGCCCATGGCGGCGGCGGTGCGGATGAAGTCGGCGCCGAGCACGGCGAGCATGGAGGCGCGGGTCATGCGGGCCAGCGGCGCCAGCACGAACAGCGCCATGGTGCAGGCCGGCAGCAGCAACTGGGCCAGCGCCGCGCGCCAGCCTTCCCAATCCCCGGCCAGGGCGTAGTCGATCAGGTAAAAGCCAGTGATGTCCGGCGGGGTATTGGCAAAGATGTCGATCCGCGCCGTGGGGTCGGGCGCCCAGCCGAGCAAGTAATAGAAAGCGTAGATCAACAGTAGGCCCGAGACGAAGGTCGGCACGCAGACGCCCAGCGTGCACAACATGCGCACGGCGTGGTCGATCGGCCGGTTGGGCCGCAGCGCCGCCAGCACGCCGAGCGGCACGGCGAATACCAGCGCGATGGCGAGTGCCGTGAACGTCAGCTCCAGCGAGGCCGGCAGGCGGCGGCCCATATCGGTCGCGACCGGCTGGCCGGTCGTCATGGAACGCCCGAGATTGCCGGTGGCGACCTGGCCCAGATAGATCGCCAGCTGCACCGGCACCGGCTTGTCGAGGCCCATGCTGTGCCGCAGTTCCTCGATCTCCGCCTTGCCGGCGCTGGGGCCGGAGGCGAAGAACACGGCGGGATCGCCCGGCAGCACGCGCATCAGGATGAACGTGACCACCACCACGCCGAGCAGCGCCGGGATCGAGGCGAGCAAGCGCCGCCCCACCCGGGTCAGGATACCGATCAGCATGGCTAGGCCCGCGTCAGGTCCCGGAAGTCGACCTGGCGGTAGAACTCGTAGGTGTAGTTCTCGATCGACTGCGCTATGACGGCGTCCTGGTTCGGCTGCCACAGCATGATCAGCGGCGTCTCTTCCACGAACAGCTTGATCATCTTGCGGCAGTCTTCGTCGTATTTGGCCTGGTCGGTCTGGTAGCGCGCGTCGAGGGTCAGGTCCGCCATCACCGGGTTCTGCCAGGAGGCGTAGTTCCAGCGCTGGTCGCGGGTGAAGTAAAGATAGAAGAAGTAGTAGGTGTAGGGCAGCCAGGCCGTCGCGCCGTCCGTGAAGAACGGCACGGTCTTTTCGGACAGCATGGTGTTGAATTCAGCGTCCGGCTTTTTCTGGATCTCGACGGTGATGCCGACTTTGGCGAGCGACTCCTTGACCAGGGCGGCCATCGGCTCGGCGGTCGCGGCGGCGCCGGCGCTGAAGGCGAAGGTGGTCGAGAAGCCGTTGGGATGCCCGGCCTCGGCGAGCAGCTTCTTGGCGAGCGCCAGGTCGGTGCGGTTGGGCATGGCTTGCGGGAAGCTGGTGTCCGGTGCCTCCGTCCAGTCGGCGCCGTAGAGCTTCTTGCCGCGGCCGAAGATGCAGGCCTGGAACATGTCGTCGTAGGGCAGCGCCGCCGCGATCGCCTTGCGCACCTTGGCGTCGTCGAACGGCTTGACCCCCGTGTTCATCGCGATGTGGGTGAAGCCGTTGCTTTGCGGGATCGACTGTACCTTTGACTTGGCGGATTTGACGATGCTGGGAATGTCCGACGCCGCTAGATCGATCGCAAGGTCGGCATCGCCGCGCTCGATCAGGTTGGCGCGGGTGGCCGCTTCCGGCACCGTCTGGATGATGACCCGGCGCAGCGCGGGCAGCTTGCCGCCCTTCCACTTGTCGTTGCGGCGGATGATGGTGCTCTCGCCGGGCTTGTGGCTGTCGATGACGAAGGCACCGCCGGCGGCGGAGTTGCTCTTGAGCCAGTCCTGCGCCCAGGGGTCGGCCTCGGTGGCGTGCTGCTTGGCGAGCGTGCTGTTGATCATGATGGCGTAAGGAACGCACAAATTGGCCAGCGCCAGCCGGTCCGGCTTGTCCAGCGTCACGGTCAGGGTGTGGTCGTCGACGATCTTGAACTGATCCGCCGAGGTCAGCGAGCCGGTCGAAAGCTGCGGCGCGGCCAGCGACTTGGCGGTCACGGCGCGGTCGAGCGACCATTTGATGTCGGCCGAGGTCACCGGGCTACCGTCGTGCCAGACCGCATCAGGGCGGAGCTGGACGGTGATGACCTTTTTGTCCGGGCTGATCGTGTAGCCCTGGGCGAGGTCGCCCACGATGGTGTCGGGGTCGAACACCCAGAAGCCGCCGAGCTGCTTGCGGCCGAAGGCGAATAGCCGGTCGTAGACGTTCATGGCCAGGCCGAAGGATTCGCGCGTGCTGCCCGGCAGCGTCGGGTCGAGCGTGTTGATAGTCGCGGCGGTGACGTAGCGTAGGGTCTCGGCGCGCGTCTGGGCGGCGGCCCTGCCCGGAAGTTGAGCAATCACGGCGGCGGTTGCCGCACCTTGCAAGAGAAGCCGGCGCTTGATGTTCATTCGGATATCACCTGAGTTCAAAGACGGCAGCGTTTCATCCCCGGTCAGTTATTGAGATGAACGTAAAGTGCCCTAATGTCGGGCGCAATCTAGATGGCAGTGTAGCCGCCGTCGATCAGCAGGTCGGCGCCGGTCATGAAGCTGGAGGCGTCGCTGGCCAGAAACAGCGCGGCGGATGCGATCTCGCCGGGCTGGCCGAGCCGGCCGATTGGATGCAGCGGCACACTGGCCGCACGGGCCGCCTCCATCGTCTTGTTGCGGACCAGCAGACGCCCGGTCTCGACCGCGCCGGGCGAGAGGCTGTTGACGCGGATGCCCTGCGCCGCATGGTCGAGCGCCATGACCTTGGCGAGCTGGATCAGCGCGCCCTTGGCGGCGCAATAGGCGGGGCGGCCGGGACTGCCGACATGGCCCAGTTGCGAGGCGACATGGATGATCGAGCCTCGGCCGGCTTCGATCATCGCCGGCAGGAACGCTCGGCTCATGTAGTAGGCGCCGGTCACCTGGATCGCGAAGACGCGGGACCATTCGTGCGGTGGCAGCTCGAGCACGTTGCCGACGGGATCATAGGGCGCAGCTCCGTTGATCAGGACGTCGACGCGTTGCCAGGCGTCCAGGACCGTGCGGGCGGCGGCCAGGGTCGCGGCCTCGTCGGACACGTCGGCCGCCACCGCCATCGCCTGACCGCCGGCCGCCACGATCGCCTCGGCCAGTGCCGCGGGGGCAACCAGGTCCAGGCAGGCGACGCGGGCGCCCTCGGCCGCGAAGCAGTGAGCGATGGACTCGCCAATGCCGCCCGCCGCTCCGGTGATGACGGCGACCCGTCCTTCGAGTGCGCCCATTAGATCATCTCCTTGAAGACCGGCGCGGCGGCCGGGTCGAGTGCGCGCGTGACGTAGTCGGCGGCTTGCGGCGCCCATATTTCCCAGATCGCGGCCAGTCGCGCGACCGGTTCGGCCTCGTCCCAATCCACCCGCAAATCGGTCTCGGGCCAAGCGGCGTCGGCGGCCACGAGCAGGCCGGCGGAGCGCACCGGCCCCACCTCCCCGCCCGCCGCCAGCCCGGCGCTCAGCGCCGCGATCAGCCGGGTACCGAGTTCGCCGTCCGCGTGCTCGAACGCCGATACCATCGCGGCCGGCACACCGGGATCGGCCAGCATGTTGCCCGCGGCCACGCAGTCCTGCCCGAGTGCCGCTGCATGGGTGTTGAGCACGCGCGCGCCGGAGAAGAACGCGGCGGGCCCCTCGGCACCGATGGCGGTGAGTTGGCGGAAGTCGATGTGCTCCCGGCTGTCGGCCAGGCGCTCGAGCGCGGTCTCGGGCGGGATGCCGAGCGCCATGAGATCGAGCGCCGCCGGGCCGAGGCGCGGGTCGGTGATGTTCTGCGAGCAGGCTGCGCCGATGCCGGGCCGAACGTGCGCGCAGCGTGCCGCGACGGCTGGTGAGGAGGAGGAGATTGCGATGCCGAAGCGGCCGGTCCGGGTGCAGCGGGCGGCGATGGAGAAGGTCATGGGATCACCGCCGTGGCGTCGATCTCGACCAGCCAGTGTGGCCGCGCCAACGCCACCACGACGAGCCCGGTGCAGACCGGATGCATACCGCGAATGTAGCTGCCCATGGTGCGGTAGACGGCCTCGCGGTGCCGGATGTCGGTGAGGTAGACGACCAGCTTGCAGACATGCGCCATCTCGCCACCGGCTTCGGTGATGAGCTGCTGGATGTTCTGCATCACCTTGTGCGTCTGCGCGACGGGGTCGCCGAGGCCGACATCTTCGGCGCTGTCGAGATCTTGCGGGCATTGGCCGCGCAGGAAGATCGTGCTGCCGCGGGCGACGACGGCCTGGGCGAGGTCGTTGTCGAGGCGCTGCTCGGGGTAGGTCTCGGCGGTGTTGAAGGGGCGGATGCGGGTGTGGATCATGCGGCGCTCCGATGCGCTTGGATGTGACCGGCCACCACCTCGGCATCGCGCCACACGCCCCAGATGAAGGAGGAGGAGCGGTTACGGAGCCAGGGTAGGCCGAGGAAGTAGAGCCCGGGCACGGGGGAAGCGCCGTCCTGATGGCGCGGTTTGCCATCGGCATCGAAGGTGTCGACGTCGAGCCAGCCGAAATCGTTGGCGTAGCCGGTGGCCCAGATGACCGTGCCGATGCCGGCTTCGGCCAGATCGAGGTGCAGTATCGGATCGGTGAGGCAGGCCGGGTCGGGCAGCATCACGCGGGCGTCGGGGTCGACGGGTAGATCCAGTCCCTCGCGGGCCGCGAAGGCATCGGCGCTGTCGAGCACCGCGAGGTAGTCCGCGTCACCGCGGGCGATGTTGTCCGCGAGGTCGGGCGCGAACCGCATCACCCCGTTCTCGACGCTTTCGGCGCGGCCAAGAAGCGTCATGCCGTGCGCCGCAGCCGCACGGAAATCGATCGTCTTGCCGCCGTCGGCACCGCTCACGGCCAGGGTGATGTGCTCGGTGCCGGGTCCTCTGGTCTTCTCGTCCCAATGGCCCAGGATGCCGAGCCACCAGCAGTAGTCCCGTCCGCGGTAGCGGCGGGGCGGGCGGTTGTGCGGGCCGATGGAAAGGAACACGCGTCGGCCCGCGCGCAGCAACTCGTCGGCGATCTGCGAGCCCGACGATCCCGCGCCTACCACCAGCACGGCACCCGACGGCAAGGCGGCGGGATTTTTGTAGGCGGCGGAATGGAGCTGCAAGATTGGCGCGTCGGCGGGCACCAACGACGGGAGGAGCGGGCGCTGGAACGGTCCGGTGGCGACGACAACGCTGGCGGCCTCGATGGTGCCGTCCGGGGTTTCGGCCACGAAGCCGTTTGCGGATTGCCGCAATGAATTCACCTCGACGCCGCAGCGGATCGGGGCGTCGATCTGGCCGGCGAACTCCTCGAAATACTGCACCATTTGGTCGCGCGGCGCGAAGGCATCGGGATCGACCTCCGTGAACAGTTTCTCCGGAAACCGGTCGTGCCAGGCGGGCCCGTTGGCGACCAGGGAGTCCCACCGCTCCGAGCGCCAGCGTTCGGCGATGCGGTGCCGTTCGACCACCAGATGTGGCAGGCCGCGCTGGCTGAGGCGTCGGCTCATCGCCAGCCCGGCCTGCCCCGCGCCGATGACGAGCGTGTCGACCCGTTCGGCGCTCACCGCAGCCCGTCTTTGCCGACGATCGCGTCGGCAGTAAGCCCGCCAATGCGTGGGTGGGGTCGGCCGCCATCCGTGGCGGCGACGGCGACCAGGATCTCGCCGGCGCGGGGGGCGTCGGCGATGCGGATCTCGATCGCGTCGAAATGGCTGCGGACGTAGGCGGCGTCCTTGTGCCCGAGCGGGACGTCGAGCGTGACGCCGGGTCCGCCGCGCTTCTTGGCCGACGGAATCAGCGCCGCGCCGCCCCCGAGCGCGGCGCGGATCGGGGTGCCCATGGTCGGGTGCAGGAGGGCGGCAGCGTGCTCCAACTCGCCGTCTTCGCCGACGGCGGCGGCCTTGCCGTAGCTCTGCACCAGAGCGCCGTCGATGCCGAGGGCGGCGACAGCGCGGGCTATCAACAGGCCGCCCAGTTCGGCACCGATCTCGATCAGCGGCGTGAGATCCTCGACATATTGGCCGGCGAAGGGGTTGGCGATCACCGCGGCGGCTACGGCACGGCGGACCGGCGGCGTGACCGCCCTGCCCCCCTCGGTCAACGTCTCATCCAGCAGCACCACGATCTTGCGTATGTCGGCTTTCATCTCCGCCCTCTCCCGATGATCCTGGTTTGTCCGCCCAGCCGTAGCACGGCGCCTGCGACCGACAGGGCAACGGCGCGGTCGGCGCCCCGATCGAGCGCCCGTGCGATCTCGTCCTCGGTGAGCGCGCCGACGCCGGTGGTGACGAGGCGATGGCCGAGATCGGAGTCGGGCTGCATGTCGCTGGCCGGTCGCCGCTCGATCGCCGGATGATCCGGCAGGTCGACGGCGTTGGCGATCACGGTCGCCGCGGCGTCGGCGGTTGCGGCGTCGGCGGCCAGCACCGTGACCGCATCGGCGATGCCGAGCGAGAACGAGCGGCCGCGCCAGCCGGAGGTGGCGATGCCGCCGGATGCGTCGATGCGCCCTGTGGCAAGCGACGGCCGGTCGGGGCGGTCGACCAGGCCGATGGCATAGGTGTGGCCAGGGGCGAGGTGCAGGGCGATGTCGCCGCCATTGTTGACAAAGGCCCGGTCGAGCGCGGCGGCGTCGGTCATGACGCTCAGGACCGCGTCGGCGACCGACCCGGCGACTGCGGCCATTGGGGTGATGAAGCCGGGGTGTCGGGAAACGGCGTGCCACATCGAACGGGCAACCGTGCCGTTGGGGGCGGCGTTGGCGGCCGCTTGGCGGCGCAGGAGGGGAAGCTCGGCGCAGAGCTCGTCAAGCACGGTGGCCAAGCGGGCGATGGCGGCGGCGAAGGCGGCGCGAATCGCGGTGGGCGGTCCGTCGGCGCCGATGATCAGGTCGATGGGGCCGTCATTGAGGTGCAAGCGGCCGTTCGGCAGGAGACGAGCTTGCATCCTGAAGTTCTCTCCCGCTGGCGGGAGCGGGTTGGGTGCGGGTGGAGCCACAGGCCGGTGGCTTGGGCTGGTTGGACCGGCCACCCTCACCCCGGCCCTCTCCCGCCAGCGGGAAAGGGAGAACTCTGAAGCGGCCAGGGGTTGGTCTGATCTGGCGCGATGCGATTGGGTGAGGCACTGGCGACCTCATCCAGTGGCCGGATCTGATCGACGTGACCGCCGAGCGCAACATAGGCGTGCCGCGGCAGGCTGAACTCGATCGGCGCGACCAGGGCCGGCGTCGGCACCGAGCCGAAGGCGCCCTCCGGTAGCTTGGAGACGTCGACCATGAAGGTGATGCCGCCGCCGGGCCAGACGTAGGTGGGCGCGCCGCCGCAGGTCACGCGGGTGACGGCGTTCTTGACCGACCAGGTGAGCCGCACCGGGTTGTCGGTGACGCCGGAGCGGAGCGAGCCGCCGGCGCCGCCCATGAACAGCACGGTGGTCAGCGCCGGCTCGCAATTCTCTCGGATGCGGGCGGCGACGGCCTCGAGCGGCGGCGGTACCTGCGCGGCAACCGGGCGCAGCGCCTCGTCGAGCACGTAATAAGCGGCGTGCTCGCCGGTGGTGGAGACCATGAACAGGGTGAGGCCCGGCCGGGCGCCCTTGGCGGCGTCGAAGCGCTCCACGATGGTCAGCGGGTCCGTCAGATCGGTGCCGCCCCAGCCGGTGCCGGGGTTGGCGACGTTGAAGTAGCGACCCGGCGTCGAGCGTCGCCCGCGCATGCGAATGCCGGTGTCGGGCCAGCCGATCACCTTGCCGGCCTGGTGCTCCGAGATGACGCCGGTGATGTGGTCGTCCACCACGACGACCTCGTCCACCAGGCCGAGCCATTGCGGCGCGAACATGCCGATGGTGGCGGAGCCGCAGCCGACGCGCATCCGCACCTCGCGCACGCCGTCGATCACCGGCGCCTGCCCGGCCGCGACCGTCAGCGTGGCGCCGCCATCAATGGAGAGATCGACCGGCTTGCGGTTGCACAGGTCGAGCAGCGCGTCGCAGGTGGCCTTGCCCTCGCGCTTGGAGCCGCCGGTGAGGTGATGCACGCCGCCGAGCGAGAGCATCTGCGAGCCGTATTCGCCGGTGGTGACGTGCCCGACCGCCTCGCCGCCGGCGCGGACCGCCGCGCCTTCCGGGCCGAGGAAGCGGTCGGTGTCGATCTTCACCTTCACGCCGCAGTAACTGAAGATGCCCTCAGTCACGACGGTGATCATGTCGATGCCGTCGACCTCGCTCGAAACGATGAACGGGGCCGGCTTGTAGTCGGGATAGGTGGTGCCGGCGCCGATCGCGGTGACGAAGGTGGTGCTGCCGCTTTCGTCACCACCGAGAAACGCGACCAGGTCGGTGCCGCCCTCGACGGCACGGCCGAGCAGGACGTGCGGGTCGACGCGGACGAGTTCGCCGGCGGCGTTGGCGTAGCGGTCGCAGGCACCGGTCATGCCGTCGGCGATGAAGCACATCACCGGGCAGGCGTCGCAACGGATCTTGTCGGCCATGTCAGAGCGCCAGATAGCGGCGTTGCGCGTCGGCGTCGGCCGTCAGCGCCGCTGCCGTACCGGACCACACGACCCGGCCGCGCTCGAGCACCACGGCGTCGTCGCCGACCAGGCGGGCGAAATGCAGGTTCTGCTCGGCCAGCAACATGGTCGTCCCCTCCCGTTTCAACAGCAGCAGCGTGTCGGCCAGTTGTTCCACGATCAGTGGCGACAGGCCTTCGCTGGGTTCGTCGAGCAGCAACAGCGTCGGATTACCCATCAACGTGCGGGCGATGGCCAGCATCTGCTGTTCGCCGCCGCTCATGCGCCCGGCCGAGCGGTGCCGCATCTCGGCCAGGTTGGGGAACACGGCGAACAGCCGCTCCGGTGTCCAGGCTACGCCCTCCACCGCGGTGCGGGTGCCGACCTGCAGGTTCTCCATTACCGTGAGGTCGGTGAAGATGCGGCGCTCCTCCGGCACATAGCCCATGCCGCGGCGCGCGATGCGATACGGCTCCTCGCCGGCGACGTCGTGACCGAGAAAGTGGACGGAGCCGCGCGAGGGCCGTACCAGGCCGATCAAGGATTTGACGGTCGTGCTCTTGCCGGCGCCGTTGCGCCCCAACAACAAACATACGCTGCCCCGCGTCACCGACAGCGACACGCCCTGCAGCACCAGCGCCTGGCCGTAACGCGCCTCCAGCCCCTGCACGTCGAGCATCATGACGGTGCCATGACCCGGCCGCCGCCCAGATAGATCTCCTGCACCAGCTTGTTGGCCCGGATCGCCGCCGCGTCGCCCTCGGCGACCAGACGCCCGCGGTCGAGCACCAGGATGCGGTCGGCGATGCCGAACACGATGTCCATGTCATGCTCGGTGAACAGCACCGCCAGGCCCTGCTCGGTCGCCAACCGACGGACAAGAGCCATGAGCGAGGTCCGCTCCGCCTGCGCCATGCCGGCGGTGGGTTCGTCCATCAGCAGTAGGCGCGGTTCGCCGGCCAGGGCCATGGCGAGTTCGAGGCGCTTGAGGTCACCGTAGGCCAGGATGCCCGCCGGGTCGCTCGCCTGGGCGTCGAGGCCGACCAGGGCCAGCACGCGGTCGGCGTCACCGGCGGCCTGGCCGGCGATGTCGCGCCAGAAGCGCCAGCTCTGCCGCCGGTGCGCCAGCAGCGCGGTCTGGACGTTCTCGCGCACCGTCATGGAGGCGAAGGTCTCGGTAATTTGGAAGGTGCGGCCGACGCCGAGGCGGCAGAGGCCGCGCGGGGCCGTGCCGGTGATCGGGCGGTCGCCGAGGGTGATGCTGCCCGTGTTGGGACGAAGTTGGCCGCCGATCATGTTGAACGTAGTGGATTTGCCGGCGCCGTTGGGACCGATCAGCGCCAGCATCTCGGCCGGCGCCACCGCGAACGACACGTCGTCCACCGCGCGGATGCCGCCCCAGCTCTTACCGAGGCCGGACACGGTGAGCACGGTGGTCATGCCGCGACCCGGCGCGCGGTTCGGAGCGCGAACAACGACTGCACCGAGCCGGCGATGCCCTGCGGGAAGGCGACCACCAGCACGACGATGGCGATGCCGAGGAACAACCGCCACAGGTCGGTTGCCTGCAGCAGCAGGTCGTAGAGACCGGTATAGGCCAGCGCGCCGACGATCGGGCCGGACATCGTCTGTAGCCCGCCGAGCAGCACCATGAGCAGCGCGTCGACCGAGCGCGGGATGTCGGCATAGGACGGGAACACGCCGCCCTTGGCGAAGGCGAACAGCCCACCGGCCAACCCGGCCCCGGCCCCCGCCAGCGCGAATGCGACCACGCGCAAATGGAATGGCGACAGGCCCGATGCCTCGGCCCGCAACGGCGAGTCGCGCTGCCCGCGCAGGGCGTAGCCGAAGGGCGCGAACAGCGCCCGGCGCAGCAGCAGCGTGCCGCCGAGGCAGATGACCAGGGTCAGCCAATACAGCGCGGCGGGCGAGCTGGCCCAGGCGGCGGGCCAGATGTTGAGCAGGCCATTGTCGCCCCCGGTCAGTTCGACCCATTGGAATGCCACGGCCCAGACGATCTGCGCGAAGGCAAGCGTCAGCATGGCGAGATATACGCCGGACAGGTTGGCGACGAAAAAACCGAGCGCGGCCGCGACCAGCGAGGCGGCGAGCATGGCGCCGGCGATGCTCGCCAGCATGGGGCTGCCGGCGCGCGCGCTCATGGCGGCGGCATAGGCCCCGATGCCGAAGAAGGCGGCATGGCCGAAACTGGGAATGCCGCCGGGTCCCATCATGGCGTGCAGGCTGGCGGCGAATAGAATCGCGATGGCCGCTTCGATCAGCACGGAAAGGCCGTAGGGGCCGACGTAGAACGGCGCCAGCGCGGCCGCGATCAGGGCCAGCAGGCCGAGCACGCGGGCGGGGGTGGAACTGCGGCGGATCAGTGTCAGCGTCGCCGTCGCCGCGCGCGCTTCGACGATGGGGCGCCCGAGCAGGCCGTTCGGCCGCACCGCCAGCACCAGCGCCATGACCGCGAAGGCGAGCACCAGCGTCGCCTGCGGGATCAGCACGATCCCGAACGCCTGCAACTCGCCGATCAGCACCGCCGCCAGATAGGCACCCGGCACGCTGCCGAGTCCACCGATCACCACCACGACGAAGGCGTCGGTGATGGCGCCGAGATCCATCTGCAGATTGGCCGACCGATCCGGCAGCGCCAGCGCCCCGCCCAACCCGGCCAGCGCCGCCCCGAGCGCGAACACGGTCGTGAACAGCTTGCGCTGATCGACGCCGAGCGCACCCACCATCTCACGGTCCTGGGTGGCGGCGCGCACCAGCGTGCCCCAGCGCGTGCGCGAGAACAGAAGCCAGAGTAGCAGCAGCACAAGCGGTCCCGCGGCGATCAGCGCGAGGTCGTAGATCGGGAACAGGCTGCCATCGAGGTGCACCGCGCCGCGCATCCAGGACGAGCGCGGCAGCGAGTGATCGTCCGGTCCCCAAATGCGCTGGCAGGCTTCCTCAATGATGAGCAGCGCGCCGAAGGTGGCGAGCAGCTGGAACAGGCTCGGCGCGCGGTAGATGCGGCGAAGCAGCGTCATCTCCATCGCCGCACCGAGCACGCCGACCACGGCCGCCGTCGCCAGGACTCCCAGCGCGAAGAAGCCGATCCCCGACGGCAGCGCGGAGAGGATCGTCCATCCGATGTAGGCGCCGAGCATGTACAGCCCGCCATGGGCGAAGTTGACCACGCGGGTGACACCGAAGATCACCGTCAGCCCGGCCGACAGCAGGAATAGCGAACTCGCGCCGGCAAGCCCGGTCAGCGCTTGGAGGAGGACGAACGACACTGCGTTACTTGGCGGGCCGGAGCTTCTCGACGAACGAGTCCGGCGGCATCACCGACGCGCCGTCGACGTAGCGCCAGTCCACCATCATGCCCTGGTCGTTGCCGACGGCGAGCTTGCCGACATAGGCGCCCATCGTCGCCTGATGATCGATCGGGCGATAGGAGGCCGACCCGATCGGCGTATCGAAGGACGCCCCCGCGAAGCCGGCCTGCAGCGCCGGTGTGTCGAGCGTGCCCGCTTTGGCGATACCAGCGGCGATCGACTTCATCAGGGCGTAGCCGACCACCGAGCCCATCCGCGGCAACTCCTTGAAGCGAGTTTGATACAGCTCGACGAAGGCGATGTTGGCCGGCCGCTTGTCCTGCTCGACCGGATAGCCGGTGACGATCCAGCCCTGGGGCGTATCCGCGCCCAGTGGTGCCAGGTACTCGGGCTCTCCGGTGAGCAGCGACACGGTAGGGGTGTTGGGAAACAGGCCGCGCGTCGAGCCCTGGCGGACCAGGTTGGTTACGTCGGGCCCGAAGGTCACGTTGAACAGTGCGTCCGGCTTGGCCTGCTGTAGGGCGCCGACAGTGGCGCCGGCGTCGATCTTGCCGAGGGCGGGCCATTGCTCGGCAACGAACTCGACGCCGGGCTGCTTCTCGGCGAGGAGTTGCTTGAACCATTTCACCGCGGACTGGCCGTATTCGTAGTTGGGCGCCACCGTCGCCCAGCGCTTGGCGCCGAGCTTGACCGCGTCGGGGATCAGCATGGCGACCTGCATGTAGGTCGAGGGGCGCAGGCGGAAGCAGGTCGGGTTGCCGTTCTGCCAGACCAGCGCGTCCGCCAGCGGCTCGCCGGCGACATAGAGCTTGCCGGCATGGGCGGCGAACTCGGAGAGCGCCAGCCCGATGTTGGACAGGAACCCGCCCGCCAGCAGGTCCACCTTCTCGCCGTTGACCAGTTCGCCGGCAAAGCGGATCGCGTCGGCCGGCTTGCCGGCGTCGTCGCGCGAGATCACCTCGAGCTTGCGGCCCAGCACGCCGCCGGCGGCGTTGATTTCGTCGGCGGCAATCTGCCAGCCGTTACGATACGGCAGCGTGAAGGCCGGGACGGCGCTGTAGCTGTTGATCTCGCCGATGCGGATCGGCGTCTCTCCCGCCGCGCGGACGATGCTCGGCGCTGTGAGGAGCGAGGCGGAACCAACCAGTGCAGCGCGGCGCGTGACGGTAAGCATTCGGTCTAACTCCCTCAACGTAGTGCATTCAGCAGTGACAGCAGCGTCTTGCGCTCGCCGGGTCGAAGCGGCGCCAGCGTCGCCTCGGTGACTTGCCGCGCGCGCGGGATCGCCTCGGCGACGACCCGCTCGCCCGCCTCGGTCAACGATAGCATCAGCAGGCGGGCATCGTGCGAGTCCGGCCGGGCGGAGACCAGGTCGCGCCGCATCAGGCGGTCGACGACGCCCTTGATCGTCGGCGCGTCCATGGCGGTGAGCCGACCCAACTGGTTCTGGGACACGGAACCCTGCTCGTGCAGCTTCAACAGGGCGGAGAACTGCGTCGGCGTCAGCTCGTGGCACATGGTCGCGCTGAACAGCGACAGGTGCCGCTGCGTCACCTGGCGCAGCAGAAAGCCGACATTGTCCTCCAGGACGTAGGTCACGTCGCGACGATCTCGGGGACGCGTTCGGCGGGCGGGGTGTTGCGGCTGCGGCCGCAGCGGACGATGCCGTCGATGATCACCATGCCGATCCCGGGCAGGTCACCTTGGCGGATGCTGTCGAGCAGGTCACTGCCGGCCGAGCTCTGCGCGCGGTCCATCAGCACGAAATCCGCGGCGCGACCGGTCTCGATCATGCCGCAATCGAGATTCCGCAGCCGGGCCGTGTTGCCGGTGGCGCAGGCGATCATCTGCTCGGCCGGCATGTCGCCGAGGGCGGAGAGCAGCGAGATGGTCCGCAGGATGCCGAGCGGCTGCACGCCGGAACCGGCCGGGCTGTCGGTGCCGAGAATGACGCGATGCAACTGGTTCAGCTCCTTGGCGAAGCGCAGCGCCGTCAGTGCGGCGAGCTCGTTGCCGTTGTGCACGATCTCGATGCCGCGGTGGCAGCCCTCGCAGAGGCAGCGGATCTGACGCATCGGCAGCGCGGTATGTCCGCCGTTGATGTGGCCGATGATGTCGGCATCGGCTTCGAGCACCACGTCGGCATCGATGTAGCCGGAGCCCGGCACGCTGGGGCCGCCGGTGTGGATGGTGCTGTTCATGCCGTATTTGCGCGCCCAAGCGACCATCTCGCGCGCTTCCGGGCCTTTCTTGACCGTGCCGAGCCCGACCTCGCCCAGCCAGCGGACGCCTGCGCGGGCCATCTCGGCGAAGTCTTCCTCGACCATACCCTGCTCGACCACCGGCGCGCCGGCCAGCACCTTCACGCCACCGGGTCGGAAGTTGTCGAAGGTCCGCTGCGCCGTGATCGCCATCGCCTTCAGCCCGACGATGTCGCGCGGACGACCCGGCGTATGCACCTCGCCCGCCGAGATCATCGTCGTCAGCCCGCCGTTGAGGCAGCTTTCGATCCAGCCGAGCTGGTTCTGCCGCGGCGTCCAGTCGCCCATCACCGGATGCACGTGGCTGTCGATCAGGCCGGGGGTCAGCGCGCAGCCATGGGCGTCGATCACCACGCGGGCGTCGCCGATGTCGCATTCGGCCTGTCGCCCTACGCTGACGATGCGGCCGCCTTCGGCCACGATCGTGTCGGCATCCAGGATCGGGTCTTCGAGCTTGCCGGACAGCATCAGCCCGATGTTGCGGATGACGAGCTTGCCCGTCTGCCGTTCTGGTCCCGCCGCTAAGCCCATGATCCGTTCCCTCCATCCCGCACCGCCAACACGGCGGCGATGATTCCTGCATAGCCGGTGCACCGGCATAGATTGGACGACAGCGCCTCGATGATCGTCTCGTCGGAGGCGGCTGGGTCACGTTCGAGCACGGCGGTGGCCAGCATGAGGAAGCCCGGCGTGCAGAACCCGCATTGCAGCCCGTGATGCGCCATGAACGCTTCTTGCAGCGCGCTGCCGCCCAGGCCTTCGACGGTGCGGAGGTCTGCGCCCTCCGCCTGTATCGCGAATATTAGGCAGGCGCGGACCGGCTCGCCGTCCATGATGACCGTGCAGGCGCCGCAGACGCCATGTTCGCAGCCGACATGCGTGCCGGTCAGGCCGCACTCCAGTCGAAGGGCGTCGGCGAGCGTGCGCCGCGGCTCGACGTCGATGTCATAGGGGGCGCCGTTGACGGTCAGCTGCATGATAGATCCCCGTCATTGCGAGGAGCGCAACGACGCGACAATCCAGAGCGGCACGGACCGCTCTTGCTGCTCTGGATCGCCACGCCGCACGCGGCTCGCGATGACGGATAAGAAGTGTCCATCATAAGCGGGCCATGGCGAGGGCGGCGTGGATGCGCAGCGGCGTGGTTGGGATTTCGTCGAGCACGGCGCCGAACGGGGCGAGTGCGTCGTTGACCGCGTTCAGGATCGCGGCCGGGGCGCCGATGGTGCCGCCCTCGCCGAGGCCCTTGGCGCCAGTGATCGTCGCGTCGCTGATCGTTTCGAGATGGTGGATCTCGATCGGCGGGATCTCGCGGCAGGTCGGGAGGAGGTAGTCGGCCAACGTGGTGGTCAGGATGTCGCCAGTGTCGTTGTCATAGACGATCTCCTCGAACAGGGCGTTGGCGATGCCCTGGGCGACGCCGCCGCGGATCTGGCCTTCGGCGATCATCGGGTTGATCAACCGCCCGGCATCTTCGGCGACGATGAAGCGCTCGATGCGGACGGCGTAGGTCTCTACATCGACCTCGACGATGGCGACGTGGCAGGCGTTGGAGAAGGTGCCGGCCGGGTCGTAGGTGGCGGTCTCGCACAGGCCCGGCGACAGCGCCGGAAAGCGGTGCGCCTGGTGATAGGAGGCGCGGGCTAGGGCGGCGACGGGCAGGGTCCGGTCGGTGCCGGCGATGCGGGCGACGTTGTCGCGGATTTCGATGTCAGCGGCGTCGGCCTCTAGCACCCCGGCGGCGATGTCGCCCAATTTCGCCCGCAGCGCCCGCCCGGCCAAGGTGAGCGCCCCGCCCGACAATACCAGCGAGCGGCTGGCGAAGGTGCCGAAGCCGTAAGGCGTGCGGTCGGTGTCGCCATGGATCACGCGCACCTTGTCCGGCGTCACCCCGAGAGCGTCGGCGACGATCTGCGCCAGCGTCGTCGCCAATCCCTGGCCGTGCGGCGAGGCGCCGATGCGGGCCTCGACGAAGCCGGACGGATCGATCGACAGCTCCACCGTTTCCCAGCCCGGCGTCACCGCCATGCCGCGGGCGGCAAAGGCGGGCGTGCCGTAGCCGGTGCGTTCGCAGAAGGCGGCGATCCCGAGGCCGAGATAGCGGTTCTCGCGACGCAGCGCTGCCTGCCGCATGCGGAACGCCGGCACATCAGCGGCGGCGAGGGCAATCTCCATCGTCTCGCGGTAGCTGCCTTGGTCGTAGACCAGGCCGGTCGGGCTCGTGTGCGGAAAGGCGGTGATCAGATTGCGGCGGCGGATATCGGCCGGGTCGAGCCCGAGCGCGGCGGCGGCCTTGTCCATCAGCCGCTCCATCGCCAGCGTGATCGCGGGGCGGGCGACACCGCGATAGGGCGCGCTGGCGCAGGTATTGGTAACGACGCCGCGGGCGCGGCAGGCATAGGCGGCGAAATCGTAGGGGCCGGGCAGCTCCGCCAGCGACATCAGCGGCTCGACGGCGGCGGTGTTGGGGTAGGGCGCGTAGGCGCCGACATTGGCGATCACGTCGGCTTCAATCGACAGCAACCGGCCGTCCGACGCGAAGCCGCCCTCGAGCGTGATGGACATATCGCGGCTGTGGAAGCTCGCCATCAGGTTCTCGCGCCGGTCCTCGGTCCAGGCCAGCGTCGTGCGCAGCCGCCGGGCGAGCCAGACCAGCACCACGAACTCCGGGGCCAGCGACATCTTCTGGCCGAAGCCGCCACCGACGTCGGGCGCGATCACCCGCAACTCCGATTCCGGCATGCCAAGGAGGTCGGCGATGGCGGTGCGCATCAGATGCGGCGTCTGCGTCGTGCAGGTCAGCGTGACCCGGCCGCTCGCGCGGTCAAAGGCGGCATGGGCGGCGCGGGGCTCGATCGGGCTGGCGTTCTGACGGCGGGAGCGGATCGTGCTGCGGAGCCGCAGGGCGGGCTCGGCCGGGACGGCGGCGCTGGCGAAGCGCGTGTCGACGACCAGGTTGCCCGGTGCGTCGGCACGGACGGTCGGGGCCGCCGGGTCGAGCGCGGTGAGGGCATCGGTCACGGGGGTGGTGCCGTCGATCTCGATAGCGACCTGTTCGGCCCAGTCTTCGGCCTCGGCCTCGGTGGCGGCGACCATTACCGCGATCGGTTCGCCGCAGTAGCGGACGACCCCGTCGGCCAGGACGTTCTGGGTGATCGGGACGTAGCCGAACTTCTCGATTAGCGGCCGCAGCGGCGCCACGCCGGCGAGGTCGGCGGCAGTGAACATTTGGGCGCCCGGCGGCGCGGTGATCGCGGCGATGCGGCCGGCGGCGACCGGGCTGCGCACGAAGCGGACGTGACGCGGTGCCGGCAGGTCGGCCGTGTAGCAACCCTGCCCGGCCACCAGCGCCGCGTCCTCCTTGCGGCGGATGGCGCGGCCGACCCAATGCTCGCTCTGCCTCATGCGGCTGCGCGTTTCAGGGCGCGGCGGACGCAGGTGCGCACCAGGTCGCGGCGGAGCGCGGCGCTGACCTGAAGGTCTTCCATCGGGTCGATCGCGGCCGCGGCGGCGTCGCCGGCCTGGTCGATCGCTGCGTCACCCCAGGCGGCGCCGGTCAGGGCGGCCTCGGCGCTGGTGATGCGCCGGGGTCGCCGTTCCGCGCCGCCGACGCCGATGCGCGCCTCGACGACGATGTCGCCCTCGCGCCGGAGCATGACAAAAGCCATCGCCATGGCGTAATCGCCGGCGCGGCGGCTGACCTCGTAGAAGCCGAACCGTATTGCCGGGTCGGGTATCGGCAGTCGGATCTCGGTGAGCATCTCGTCCTCGGCCAATGCCGTGGTCATGATGTCGAGCACGAAGGCAGCGGCGGCGACGCGGCGGGTGCCGTTCATGCAGCGCAGCACCGCCTCGCCGCCGAGCGTGGCGAACACTAGCGGCCACTCCGCCGACGGATCGGCGTGGGCCAGGCTACCGCAAACGGTGCCGCGGCTGCGGATCGGCAGATGGGCAACGTGGCCGGCGACATGGGCCAGCGCCGGTCCCAGCGCACCGGGGGCTGCGCCCAGAGAACCATGGCGCGCAGAGGCCGGGATGCAGAAATGCCCGTCCTCGACGCGCAGGGTGCCGAAATCGACGCGATTGATGTCGATCAGATGTGCCGGTTGGGCGAGGCGCAGCGCCATGAGCGGCACCAGGCTCTGCCCGCCGGCCAAGAGACGCCCACCTTCCGGCGCCAGGCGGGACAGCAGGTCGAGCGCGTGCTCGGCATCGGTGGCGCGGTGATAGGCGAACGAAGCTGGCTTCACGCCACCCCTTTATTGTTCGTGTACTAACGAACACGCTAGGGTGGCGCCGAAACGATGTCAAAGCCGAAAATCACCTGAACAGGTTGGTCCGCGCGAGTTCCAGGATCTCGGTGCCGCGTCCCGACATGATGGCGCGCAGGGTGTAAAGGCTGAAGCCCTTGACCTGCTCGGCCTTGATGACGGGCGGCATGGCTAGCTCCTGCCGGTCGGTGACGACGTCGACCAGCGCCGGGCCGGGGTGGGCGAAGGCCTCGCGCAAGGCGGGTTCTAGCGCCTCCGAACTCTCGACGCGGATGCCGATGAAGCCGACCGCCTCGGCGAGACGGGCGAAGTCCGGGTTCTGCAGCGCGACATTGGTGCCGACGTAGCCGGCCGCCTTCATCTCCATCTCGACGAAGCTCAGCGTGCCGTTGTTCAGCACCACGATCTTGACCGGAAGCTGCAGTTGCACCGCCGTCAGCAGCTCGCCCATCAGCATCGACAAGCCGCCGTCACCCGACATCGAGATCACCTGCCGACCGGGGAAAGCCGCCTGTGCGCCGAGCGCCTGCGGCAAGGCGTTGGCCATGGAGCCGTGATTGAACGAGCCGAGCAACCGCCGCTTGCCGTTGGTCATGAGGTAGCGCGCCGCCCACACCACGGGGGTGCCGACATCGGCGGTGAAGATCGCATCCTCGGCTGCCACCGCGTTGACGACGTGGGAGACGTATTGCGGATGCAGCGGGCGGCCCGTCGCGGCCGGCGTGGCCAGCTCGTCCAGTTCCTTGCGGGACTTGGCGTAATGTTCCAACGCGGCATCAAGGAATTTGCGGCTGCGGCCGGCCGTGATCCGCGGTGCCAGGGCGGCGGCGAACGCGCCGACATCGGCCATGACCGCGAGGTCGAGCGTCACCCGGCGGCCGAGGGCGCTGGGATCGCGATCGACCTGGACCACCTTGGCGTCCTCGGGGAAGAAGTTCCGATACGGCAGGTCACTGCCCAGCATGAGCAGCGCGTCGCATTCCTTCATCGCATGATAGCCGGACGAGAAGCCGATCAGGCCGGTCATCCCGACGTCGAACGGGTTGTCCCATTCCATGTATTCCTTGCCGCGCAAGGCATGAACGATCGGCGCTTCGAGTGTGCGGGCCAGGGCGACGACCGCATCATGGGCGCCCGCGGTGCCGGCGCCGGCCAGGATCGTCACGCGGCTGGCACCGTTGAGCAGGGTCGCCGCGGCCTCGACGGCCGCCGGGTCGGGGGTCAGCACGGGCATCGCCGGCGCTGCGAACGCCGGGACGTCACCTTCTATGTCCAGCAGCGACACGTCGCCTGGTAGCACAATCACCGCCACGCCACCCTGCCCGATGGCGGCGCGCATCGCACGGTGCAGCAGCGCCGGCATCTGCTTGGGATTGGTCACCATCTCGCAGAAATGGCTGCATTCGCGGAACAGCTCGGTCGGATGCGTTTCCTGAAAGTAGTTGAGCCCGATCTCGCTCGACGGCAGATGACTCGCGATCGCCAGCACCGGAACCCGGTTGCGATGACAGTCGAACAAGCCGTTGATCAGATGCAGGTTCCCCGGCCCGCACGACCCGGCGCACACCGCCAGCCCGCCGCTCGCTGCCGCGTCCGCCCCGGCCGCGAAGGCTGCGGCCTCCTCGTGCCGCGTGTGCATGAAGCGAATGCGCCCGTCGGTGCTCAAGGCAGCGTTCAGGGCGTTGAGGCTGTCGCCGGTCAGGCCCCACATCCGCTCGATACCGTAATCCGCCAGCGTCTTGACGATCGTCTCGGCTATGCTCGTGCTCATCGTCTGGCTCCCGTCAGTGCATCGGGTTAACGCTGGCCGGGAAGCGTTCGTTCTATCAACTCGAGCGCGACCCGGCGACGACGCGGCGGGCGAAGCCGATCGCTGCGGCAACATGGCGGTCCCAGGACGGCGGCGTCCAGCCTGCCAGACGACCGAGTTGCGCCCGGCGGCGCGGCGAGGCCGGCGCGGCGTAATCCAGGATCGCCTGTCGCCAGCCGAGCCCGTCGAGCGGATCGAGATACTCCGGCACGTCGCCGCCGACCTCGCGCAGCGCCGGCAGATCGCTGCACAGCACCGGCACGCCGTGGGCCAATGCCTCGGCCACCGGCAATCCGTAGCCTTCGGCGAAGGAGGGCAGCAGCACCGCGCAGGCCCCGCGCACCCAGGCCTGCGTCTGCGCGTCGGACAGGTCGCCGTATTCGACCAGCACCGGCTGCAGTGCATCACAGCGTTCGATGAGATCGACGATCTGTTCGTTCTCCCAGCCGCGGCGGCCGATCAGCACCAGATGCGGTGTCGCCGGTCCCAATTCGGCCGCCAGCCGGCGCCAGAGATGCAGCAGCAGCAGATGGTTCTTGCGCGGCTCAATGGTGCCGATCAGCACGAAGTAAGGGTGCGGGTACGGTGACGAATCTTCAGCGGCGCGCGCCGGAACGTCGGCTCCCAGCAGCGCCGTCAGCACCGGGACGTCGCGCCCGGCGCGCTGCAGCCACGGGCGTAACGCCAGGCCGGTCGCCTCGCTGTTGACCACGATGCCATCGGCGAGTTGGGCTACCGTCTCCATCCGGCGCGCATGCCGCGCGGGTTCGTTCGGGCGGGCGTATTCCGGGAACTCGAGCGGGATCAGATCGTGCACCAAGACGATGAGCGCGGCATCGCGGCGCCGGGCTGCAAGGTCGACGATGGCGAAGCGGTCGAGATGATGGTGCGACATTAGGAGATAGGCGGCATCCTTGCGTCGTGGCCGCAACCGCGACCCGGTCGGCACGTCGCCGCGCAGCAACAGCCGATTCCGCAGGGACCGGGTGCTTCGCGTGATCGCCGCGGTGTCGGGGGCTCCGGCATCGCCGGCCCACCGCGCCGCCACGTCGCTCAGCATGGCGACCGTGGGCGCGTAGGGCAGCGTGCCGACCCGGCCGATCGGATGACATGCCGCGAACGACAGTGTGGCCGCCTCGTGCTCGATCAGCCAGCGCGCATAGGCCATCTCGACCCGGTCGATCCCCGTCGGCACCGGATGCGTGGCGCGCGACAGCGTTCGCGACAGGTCCAGGATGAGCCGCATCGCGTTCAGCCGATCGCGGGAACCGTCACGGTGGCCCGGTGCAGGATGCCGGCCAGCGCGGCGCCGAGATCGTGCGCCTCGATGTCGAGCCGTTCACCCGGTTCGGCAGTGCGCTGCCAGATCGCGTAATCGGTCGCCGCACCGCCGCAGGCCGGGTTGGGCAGGTAGCCGGGCAAGCTCGGTTGATGATCGCCGTAATACACCAGCGTGCCCCCGGCTGGGCCGGAGAGCGCGTCCTGCAACGCCGGGATCAGCGCATCGGCCGCCGCCAGCTTGGCGGCGTAGCGCCCGATCTGTTCGGCGGACGGCACGGTCTTCAGCACCTCCGGGATCGCGGGATGCGGCGGGCCGGCAAGCCATGGCCCGTGCGACCCCATGGTGATGACGAAGATGAAGGCCGGCAGCCCCGGCTCGGCCAGCACTGCGGCGATCACCGGCCCGAGCGCGACGTCGGGCACCCATTCGCCGGGCGGCACGTCGACGCCGAACGCCTCTGGCCCGATCATGCGGTCGAAGCCGAGCGACGGCAGCAGGCTGGAGCGGCGGTAGAAACTCAGGTCGAACGGATGGACGCACACGGTGCGGTAGCCGCAGCGCCGCGCCAGGGCGGCAAGCGAGCGCGGCGTGTGATCGGCGAAGGCTTCGTAGGGGTTGAAGCGGTCCAGCCCCAACTCGGCCTCGGGGAGGCCGCTCAACACCGCGAACTCGGTGCGCACCGTGTTGGCGCCCCAGGCCGGCACGGCGAAACGCCCGACCTGGCAAGCCTGCTGCGCCAGCCGACCCCAGGCCGGCTGCACAATTTCGCCCAGGCCGGGATCGAGGCGGCGCAGGTCCATGAACGACTCGGCCTGCACGACGACCACGGGGCCGATCCTCGGCAGGCTGTCGGGCAGGAACGACGTCGCCATGCGTTGGCGCTCGTCGCGCTCGGCGCGGGCAATGGTGGCGTGGGCGACGAAGCAGCCGAGCATGCCGAGCCGGGTCATGTCGATCGCCGGGTCGTTACGGATGTTCCAGCGGCGGTAGAGCCGGCTCAATCGGCGCGCCAGCGGCGGAATGGAAGGGATGGCGAACGCCGCCCACCCCAGGAGGAAGGCACCGACCTCCTCGGACGCCGCCGTGACCGCGGACCGTTGCGTCAGCGGCGGTTCGAGCCAGGCGAGAAGCGTCAACACGGCAACGATCACCGCCGCACCGCCGAGGACGATGCCGGTGCCGGCGAATGGCAGGTAGAGCCGCGGATGCCGGAACAGTTCGAGCAGTTCGGCACGGTCGGCGAACACCACCGGCTCGCACAGCGTCTCCCGCTTGACCGCGTCGCACAGCGCCAGGCCCGATGCGGCGGCCGACACCACGACGGCGGCAAGCAACGGGCGGGACGACGCCATCGTGAACAACAACAGGCCGAGCGCGATCGGCAGGAAATCCAGCACCAGAGCCGACCGTGCGAAGCCCGGCCGCCACGCTCCTACCCGGCGGCGCAGCTCCACCCACGCGGCCACCGACAGCACCAGGGCCAGGATCACATGCAAGATGGCTCAAGCACCCGGTTCGATGTGGAACGGCACGCGCCGCAGGATCTCGTCACCGATGGCGGCCGGCAGCAGATCGGCGGCCTGCAACCCGAGTCCCAGCAAGCGCGGATAGACGATGCGCGGCCGGCGCCGATCGAGGCCGCGGCGGATCACGCGAACCATGTCGGGCAGGCTCTTGAGCATCGGCTTGTCGCCCTTGAAGCGATCGGTCATCGGGGTGTCGAAGAAGCCGGGCACGATCACCGTCACCGCGATCCCGACCGGACGCAGCAAGGCTCGCAGCGCCTCGCCGTATGCGCGCACGCCGGCTTTGCTGGCGCTGTAGGCCGGGCTGTACGGCAGGCCGCGGTAACCGGCGACGGAGGCGACGACGGCGACATGACCGGCGCGGGCCGCGATCATCGCTGGCAGCAGCGGCTCGAGGGTGTTCATGCACCCCAGCAGGTTGGTCCGCACCTGCCGGGTCGCCAAGACGAGGCCTTCGGCCTGGCCGATCGCCGCCGGTCCGGCCGAGGTGCCAGCGCAGGCGATGGCGAGGTCGATCGGTGCGGTCGCCTGCCAGGCCCCGATCCAATCACCGAGCGGGCCGGGATCGCCGACGTCGAACTCGCCGGTCCGTGTGGTCGCGCCGGCGGCGCGGCACTCGGCGGCGACCGCCTCCAGCCGGGCGCCGTTACGGCCGACGAGCCCGAGTTCGATGCCGGCCGCCGCGTAGCTGTGGGCCAGTCCGGCGCCCAGACCGCTGGACGCGCCGGTCAGCAGGATGCGCCTCAAGAGGTGGCAACTCCGAACGGGTAAGTGTCGCGGGGCGGGGCCGAGCCTTGGGCGATCCGGGCATGGGCGGGTCGCGCGACCATCAGCCGGTCCGTTGAGCCCGCGATCAGGCTTTGCAGCGCCGGCTCGCTGTAGAGCCCGCCGCGCACCAGGCAGCGGTCGATCAGCACGCGGCGCAGGGCGTCGAACACCGCCGGGTCGGGCGGCACCGGGGCGGTCCAGAACTCGTCAAGAGTGCCGGCGAAGGTGATCTCGGGGATATCGTAGATCGCCTGACCCAGCACGACGACCGGCACGCCACGCGCCAGCGCCATGGTGCCGCTGGTGCTGTTGACGGTGACCACGCCGAGCGCGTTGTGCATCAGTTCGGCGACGTCGCCCAATTCCAGGAACACGACCCGGTCGCCAAGCCCACGCCGCTGAACGGCCTGCTCGGTCCGCCGCCGCCAGTTCACCAGGCCGTTGTCGAGCGGGTGTGCCTTGATGACCAGCAGCGCCGTCGCATCCGCATGGGCAGCGAAGCTGTCCAGCACGTGGTCCAGCACCTTTTGCAGGCCGCCGAAGGTCGAGTGCTGGCGAATTTGGTAATCGCAGTCGAGCTGCAGCGGCAGCACGAAATAGGGACTGCCGCGCGCCTGGAGCCGTTCGTGAGCTTCTCTGGAACGCTGCCGCGCCCCGCGGCGGCGCGCGAACATCGACAGCCAGCCGGCGTATTCCACCCAGATATTCCAGGGCCGATGCGTGCGAAAATGCGGAAAGCGCGGCAGCATCGCTAGCGTGCCGAGCGTGTAGCGCACGTCTTCTCGGGCGCGCCGGTTGAACGAGGAGGCGAATTTATGTTCGGCCGCGTCCGCCGCCGGTGGCAGGTCCGCCGCAGTCTCGACATAGAATGCGGCGTTACGCGGCAGACGCGAGTGCGCGTTGACCCCATCGCGCTCCAGCGTCATCCAGTCGGGCCGGATGTAGCCTTCCTCGAACACGTGCACGTCGATCTGGTTGGCCTGCGCGACCTGGATCGCGGCGCGGTGCAAGGGGCGGCAGTCGCCGAACAGCACCAGATCAGTGATGCCGAGCCGGACGAAGGCGTCGGTGACGAAGCTGGTCCATTCGGCGGGCCGGGCCCGAAAATCGATGCCGCCGCCGCGCCAGTCGAGCTTGTCGCCGCCGTTGAAGTTCACGCGATGCACCGCCTGGCCCTGACCGGTCAGGTGCGCCGCCAGGCGACGGAAGAACGGCCCGGCGGGCCCTTGCAGGAAGAGAAAGCTCTTGGCCATCACGGGGCTTGCCGCTGGGGTTCGAGCGGGCCGCGACGCCGCGCCAGCGCCGCCTTGACCCGGCCCTGCGCCACGCGCAGCCGGGTCAGCAACCCAGGCCGCCAGACGGCCGGGTCGGCCATGCGGTCCAACACCACCTCGGCCGGACAGGGCATGCCGGTGACCGGATCGACGTAATGCGGAAATAGCAGCAGCGCGGCCGCCACGAGTGCCTCTACCGACAACCGACGTTGCCGCCGGAGCACCGGGTTGCGATCCGTCGTCAGGCCCCAGCCGGCATAGAAGGGTTGACCGTAGGTGACGACTTCGCGCCCGCGAAGCAGCGCCTCAAAGCCGGCGAGCGAGGTGATCGTGTGCACCGCATCTACCGAGGACACGAGGTCATGCATGTTGCCGGCGTTGACGATCTCATCAGCGAATCTTGCCGTTGCAAAATCGATTACACCAGGGCGATGGCCAGCAATAACGTCGGGGTGTGGTTTATATACAATGAACGCGTTCGGCTCGGCCGCGCGCACGGCGGTCAACAGCGCCGCGTTGTCCATCCCGCAGCCGGCCAGACGCACCGACAGATCGTCGGCCACCTGCCCCGGCACCAGCAGGACGCGCTGGCCGGCTGTGCCGCGTCTCGCAGGCGGTGCGGCGGAAATGCTGCCGTATTTGGTGACGCCCTCGTCGATCAGGCGGGCGATGAGGCGCTGCGCCCGGTCGAGCAGAGCCGGCGGGAACTCGGTTTCGGCCAGGAGACGCTCGAGATCGCTCGGTGCCGACGGATCGACGTATTGACCGGACCAGTCCAGCACCACCGAACAGGGCGGCAGGAAGTTGCTGCCGAGGCCGCGCGACCGGATGAAGCCGTCCTCGACGCGGACGAGCGCCCGCCCGTCCGCGCGCAACTCCTCCGCCAGACCCGGTGGCACCCGCGACGCCCAGGCAGCGACCGCGCCGTTGCTCCGCGTTGCCGCGAGTCGCGAAAAGGCTGGAACGGTGTTTCCGGTCGACAGGAATTGCCGCATCCGCCGCCGCTTCCACACCGACATTCCCACGCAGGCGCTGATGCCGACGACGCCCCGGCCATGCCGATGCCAGTCGACCGCGATGTCCAGCGCCGCCTCGAGGCCGATGGTCTCGCGACGGAAAGGGTCGGCGTATCGCACGCCGGTCACCAGGGCAGCGGTTATCCAGGCTGGCGTATCGTCGGCCGTGCCGCCGTCGTGAACCGCCAAGCCCGCAAGGCGGGCAAGCAGCGCCCAGCGAGAGGCGGGACTCGCATAAAGGTCGGTGCAGCCGTCGAGCATCGTCCAGGGGTCGCCCGGTTCGGCCAGGATCGCCACACCCGCCCGTCGCGCCCGGTCGAGCAGGCGGGACCAGTGCCGACCGACGGAGTTGGCCGCGAGGATCAGCGCGATGGACGAGGCATCGTGACGAGCCAGGCACCTGTCCAGCGCCCGGGCAGCTGCGCCCGAATCGTCTGCGGCAACCGGGCTCACGACGACTCGGCGCGAGGGCACCCGTGCGGTCTCGAACGATGAGACGCCGAGACGGTGTTCCAGAATGGCTGCGGCTGCCTTTTGGCCACGCTCGCGGTCGCCAACGGTGACCGGCGCGTCGAACGCGTTGGCGATCCAGCCCGGGCGACTCCGGTGCGGCTCGGCGGTCGCGCGTACCGTGCCGGAAAGCCAAAAACGGCCGCGGCCCCAGGCCGGCGTTCGGATCAGCCCCTGCTCGCAGCCATGCACAACCGTGTCGCGCAGCTGCGCCAATCGTTGGATGACCCGGTCGGATCCGTCCGGAATCAGCAGGCCGGTAGCTGCTTGCCCGGCAAACAACAGGTCCAGCGTGGCAGGCGACTTACCGGCCGACTTCTCAGCCAGCCGTGGCACGACCGAACCGCATGGCGCACCGCAGCGTTGCATGATCGCCGGCATAGCATGCTGCTGTTCCGGTCCTCCAGCACTGGTTTGCTACCGGAGCGCGCGACAGCTATCACCGTCACGTCGACAATTCAGTCATAACGGTCAAGACGCGCCAGCGATGATCGCGTTGTGTTCGAGGGAATGGTCTTGGAAGGTAGTGACTACCGCGACGGCGAGACCACCGGCTCTTCCGCATTATCACCGATCGCCATCGTCGGTGCCGCGTGCCGCCTTCCGGGCGCGCCCAATCTCGCTGCCCTGCAGGAATTGTTGCGCAACGGCCGCGATGCCGTCACCGAAATCCCGGACGAGCGCTGGGCCAAACCGCTCTACTTCCATCCATATCCGGGCCAGCGCGGCCGGTCCTACACGTTCGCCGCGGGCGTGGTGGACAATATTTACGGCTTCGATGCCGGCTTCTTCGGCATCTCGCCGCGCGAAGCGGCGCAGATGGACCCGCAGCAGCGGCTCTGCCTAGAACTCGCCTTCGAGGCGTTCGAGGATGCCGGCCTCGACAGCCGCAGCCTGGCCGGACAAGCCGTCGGCGTCTATGTCGGCGGGTCCTCGTGGGACTACCAGTCGCTGCACAACGGCGATGTCGCGTCGGCCGACGCTTATTCCATGACCGGAGCGACGCTGTGTTCGCTGTCGAATCGCGTGTCGTACGCTTTCGACCTGCGCGGCCCCAGCTTCACCGTAGATACCGCGTGTTCCTCGTCGCTGGTCGCGCTGCATCTTGCCTGCGAGGCGCTGCGGCAGGGGCAGGTCCAGGCGGCGTTGGTGGGCGGCGTCAACCTGTTGCTGGCGCCGCAGCCGTTTGTCGGCTTCAGCCGCGCTTCCATGTTGTCGCCGCAAGGGCGCTGCCACGCGTTCGACGCTCGCGCCAACGGCTATGTCCGTGCCGAGGGCGGCGGCTTCGTATTGTTGATGCGGCAGGACGATGCCGCGGCTGCCGGTTATCGCGCGCGCGCATTGATCCGCGGGACCGGCACTAATTCGGACGGCCGCACCACCGGGTTCTCGCAGCCGAACCGGGTTGCGCAGGCCGACATGCTGCGCGGCATCTACGACCGCTTCGACATAGACCCTGACGAACTGACCTACATCGAGGCGCACGGCACCGGCACGCCGGTCGGCGACCCGATCGAGGCCGCGGCGCTCGGCGAAGTGCTCGGCACCCGCCGGCGCGAGTCGCTGCCGATGGGGTCAGTAAAGACCAATCTCGGCCATCTCGAGGCTGCCAGCGGCATGGCCGGCTTGATGAAGGCGCTGCTGATCATCGATAACCGCCAGCTGCCGCGCTCGCTCCATTGCGAGACCCCCAACCCGGCGATCCCGTTCGACGAGCTGAACCTGCGGCTGCTGCCGCAGGGCGAGGCGGTCGGCGGTAGCGGGCCGATCACCATCGGCGTCAACTCCTTCGGCTTCGGCGGCACCAACGCCCACGCCGTGCTCTCCAGCGCGCCGTCTCTCCCGACGCCCCAGGCCGAAACCGCACAGCCGCCGATGCTGTTGCTTTCCGCTCGGTCCGCGACCGCGTTGAGCGAGCAGGCGTCGCGATGGAGCGACGAGATCGTGGCGCGGGGCGACGCCGGGCTGCCCGAGCTTCTGGCCGGCGCTGCCCGTTTCCGGGAGCAGCACGCCCATCGCCTCGCCGTCGTCGCGTCGGATGCCGAAGGCTATCGGCGGGGACTGTCCGATTTCGTTGCCGGGCGCGAGCGCAACACCGTTGTGCGCGGCGAGGCCGTCGGCACCGACCAGGTCGCCTTCGTTTATTCCGGCAACGGCAGCCAATGGGCCGGCATGGCCGCCAACGCCATGGAGCACAGTCCGGCGTTCCGCGCCCATCTCGGCGACGCCAGCGATGCGCTGCAGCCGCTGCTCGGCTGGTCGGTCCTCGAGCGCCTGAGCGGAACGCCCGACGCCGAACGTTTGCGCCTGACCGAGGAAGCGCAGCCGCAACTATTTGCCATCCAATACGCCACGACCTGCGTCCTCCGGCAGCTCGGCGTCACCGCCAGCGCGCATCTGGGGCATAGCGTCGGCGAGATCGCCGCGGCTTGGGCCGCCGGCGCGCTCTCGCTGGACGACGCTGCCCGCGTCGTGGCGGCGCGCAGCCGACACCAGGGCGGCATGGCGGGCGAAGGCGGCATGGCCGTGCTGGTCGCGACGCCGGAGGAGGTTCGGGAAGGCATCGCCGCGATCGGCGCGCTGGGTCTGGCGGTGGCCGCGATCAACACGGAGCGCTCGCTGACCGTTGCCGGGCCGGTCGGCGAGCTGCAGGCGTTGAAGGACTACGCCGCAGCCCATCGCTGGACGTTCGAGTTGCTTGATCTGCCCTACGCCTTCCACTCGCCGTTGATGGAATCGATCCGCGCCCCGTTGCTGGCCGACCTGGCCGGACTGGTTGCGCGACCGACGCAGTCGAGCTTCATCTCCACCGTGACGGCCAGCGTGTTGCCCGGGCAGCGGCTCGGGGCCGACTACTGGTGGCGCAACGTGCGCGAGCCGGTGAACTTCGCCGGCGGCGTCGAGCGCTTGCTGGAGACTGGCACCCGCATCTTTGTCGAGGTCGGGCCGCAGCCGATCCTGCAAGGCTATCTCAACAAGCTCGTGGCGACCGAGGGCGTGCGCGGCCGCGTGCTGCCGAGCCTGGTGCGCCGTCCGATGCCGGTCGACCCGTTGCTGGTCTGCGCCGCGCGCTGCCACGTCGCCGGGCACTCGATCGCCGAAATGGTGGGCGGCACCGGCCACAGGGCCGCGTTGGACGGCTTGCCGCGATATGTGTGGCAGCGCGAGACGCTGCGAGTCGAACGTACGTCGGAAGCGACCGATCAGCTGAACCCGGCGCGCCAGCATGCACTGCTCGGTTTCCAGGCCAGTGACGAAGGCCGCGAGTGGACCTCCGACCTCAGCGTAGCGCGCTTGCCCTGGCTCGAGGATCACACCGTCAGCCGCACGCCGGTGCTGCCGGCGGCGGCGTTCATCGAGGTTGCGCTGGCCGCTGCCCAGACAGTCGCCAGCCCCGGTGCGACGCTGGAATTGCGCGATCTGGACATCGGCAGCCCGCTCGTGCTGCCGCCTGGCGCCACGCAGACGCTGCGCTCCTCGCTCGGGGCGGACGGCAAGCTGACGCTGGCCTCGCGGCAGCGCCTGGCTGATGCCAGTTGGGCGACGCATGCGCGCTGCCGGATTTCGACCGCCGGCAGCGACGCGCCGTTGCCCTGGTCGGGGACGACGCACACCACCGTTCAGCGCACCATTGACGCAACGGAACTCTACGCCCTGACGGATCGGCTCGGCCTGCATTACGGGCCAGCCTTCCGGACGGTGATTTCGGTCGATTTGCTGGGGCCGCGCGATGCCGCCGTGCATCTCCGCGAAACCACCGCCGCCACACCGAATCAGATCATCCATCCATCCCTGCTGGATGGCGCGTTCCAGGGCCTCGTCGGCCTTGCTGCGAGCCTGCTGCGTCTTCATGAGGAGGCCGGCGGCGTGTTGCCGTGGCGCTTCGAGCGCGTGCGCAGCTTCCGCCCCGGCACCGCGAGCGGGGCCAAGCTGCACGTTCGCCATGTCGGTCCGCGCGCGATCTGCGCCGACGTGCTGGTCCACGATGCCGCTGGGGAGGCGCTGCTCGAGCTGAACGGTTGCTGGTTCGTCCGCACCAACGCCGCGCCGGTCCGCAGCCCGGCGGCGCACTGCCTCCACGAGATCTCTGTTGCCGCACCAATCGACGGAGTTGCCGTCCCCACGCCGCAGACATTCGAGGAAGCGGCGCCCAGGCTCGCCGACATCTACATCTCCGCCGCGATTCAGGAAGCGGTGCTGGCCCATGGCGGCGGGGTACCGGCCCACCACGCCGATGCGATGGCGTGGCTGAACGAGGACGGCCTGCTCGACGGCACGACCGTGCAGTCCGAACTCGGTGGCATCCGCGCCGACGATCTGCTGGGCGCCATCGCCTTCGAGACCCCGACCGCAGTAGCCGATGCCGCGTTGCTGTCGCTCGCGGCGGAACGATTCCGGGCCGGCCTCGCCGGTGCACCGGCGAGCGGCACGTTGCCGCCGGCGCTGCTCGACCAGATGCTGACGGCGTCCCCGACCGCGGCGGCGGGCCTGGATGCGATACGCGCGGCCACCCTCGCCGCCGTGGCGGGACGACCCGGCCTGCGCATCCTGGAAATCGGCGCTGGACGCGGCACGCTCGCGACCGATCTGCTGCCCGCGCTCGGTGATGCTGCGCCGGCCGATTACTGCGTGCTCGCCGGTGCCGACGAGCTGCCAGTGCTGCGCGAGACGATGGTGCATCTACCAACCGCACGCACCGTCGCTCGACCGACTACCGACAACGCGTTGGCCGGTCCGTTCGACTTGATCGTCGGCATCAACGCCCTGACGCTGATGGCGCCGGGCGAGCGCGAGGCGCTGCTGACGGCGTTGCCGGATCTGCTCTGTCCGGGCGGCACGCTGCTGCTGCTGGAGCCGCAGCCGAACCGTGTGTGGCAGTTCCTGCCGGTACCGGACGCGGCGGCGCAGCCGGCACAGTTGCGGGTCGCTGCGGATTGGGTGATCGCCCTCGCCTCGGCCGGGCTTGCTACGCCGGCCGCGACGGTCGTTCACGGATTGCATTGGGGCTTCGCGCTGCTGACCGGCCGCGGTTCCCCGCCCGCCGCGCCGCGCCATGCCGGACCCGGTCGTCTCCTGCTGCTGGCCGCGCCCGGCGACGCCGCAGCTGACGCTCTCGCAGCGCGGCTCGACACGCGGCGGGTGGAACTGACCGACGCCGTCGATCTGACCGGGCTTTCCGGCCTGGTGGTGATGCCGCCGCCGATGCTGGCGGAAAGCGACGCGCCAGCTTGGTTGGCCGGGCTGGTGCAAGTGGCGCTGGCGGCTGCGGGTCCCGCATTGCCGTTATGGCTGGTGCTGCACGGCGAGCATGACGGCACCGGGCCGATTAACCCCGGCGCCGCTTCGCTCGCCGCCGCCTGTCGCGTCGTGGCCAACGAAGCACCGACCGTCACCTGCCGCACGCTGAACGTTGCCGACGACGTGTCCCTGGACGAAGCCGCCGCGCTGGTCGCGGCGGAGATCGTCTCCCCGAGCAGGGAGACCAACATCGTCATCGGTGGGCCCGGCCGTCGCGTGAGCCGCTTCCGGCCCGGCCTGCCAGTATCCGGCGTCGATGGTCACGACCCGGCCCGCCGTCTCGTCGTTAGCCGGCCCGGCCGCCTCGACAGCCTGCAGTTCGAGAGCTTCACGCCGGCCGAGCCCGGCCCGGGCCAAGTTGTGCTCGAGGTGCGCGCGGCCGGGTTGAACTTCCGTGACGTGATGTGGGCCATGGGTCTGCTGCCCGACGAGGCGTTGCTGCACGGCTTTGCCGGCCCCGGTCTCGGCTTCGAATGCGCCGGCATCGTCATCGCGGTCGGCCCTGGAGTTCACGACTTCCAGCCCGGCGACCGCGTCATGGCCGTCGCATCGACCTGCCTGGCGACGCACGCCGTCACCGCTGCCTTCGCGACGCTGAAGATGCCCGACGACATGAGCTTCGCCGATGGCGCGACCATTCCCGTCGCCTACCTGACCGTGGCCTACGCACTCGGCACGCTCGGGCAGCTCAGGGCCGGCGAGCGCGTGCTGATCCACGGTGGTGCCGGAGCGGTGGGGCTGGCCGCGATCCAGTATGCCCGCAACCGCGGCGCGGTGGTCTTCGCGACCGCCGGGTCGGACGCGAAGCGGGCGTTGTTGCGGAGCCTCGGCGTCGATCATGTGCTCGACAGCCGGTCGCTCAGCTTTGCCGACGACGTGCTCGCCGCGACCGAGCAGGAAGGCGTGGACCTGGTGCTGAATTCGCTCGACGGCGAGGCGATGGAGCGCAGCCTGGGCTTGCTCAAGCCGTTCGGTCGCTTCCTGGAGCTGGGCAAGCGCGACGTGTACGGCAACACGTCGATCGGCTTGCGCCCGATGCGGCACAACATTTCCTACCACGTCATCGACGTCGATCAGCTGGCGGCCAAGCGCCCGGCGGTGGCGCGCGAGGTGTTGGACGAGGTGGCGGCGCTGCTGGCCGATGGCCGCGTGCGCCCCCTCCCCCGCCGCGAGATGCCCTTGGCGCAGGCGGCCGAGGCGTTCCGCCTGATGCAGGCCGCCGGTCATATCGGCAAGCTGGTGCTGGTTCCGGGCGACGCTCCCCTGCCGGTGGCGCAGCCTCCCGCCACCTTCGTCGCCCGTGCCGATGCGAGCTACGTCGTGATCGGCGGGCTCGGCGGTTTCGGGCTGGAGACGGCACGTTGGCTAGCCCGTCACGGGGTGCGGCGGCTGGCCTTGCTCGGGCGCCGCGGTGCGGGCACGCCCGGCGCGGCGGACGCGATCGCCGCGCTGCAGTCCGACGGTGTCGATGCTCGCGCATATGGCTGCGACGCCGCCGATGCCGAGGCGCTTGACGCGGCATTGGCGGCGGTCCGGCAGGAGTTGGGGCCGATCGCTGGCATCGTCCACGCTGCGATGCATCTCGAGGACGGGCTCATTGCCTCCCTCGACCACGCGAAGTTCGAGCGGTCGCTCCGGGCCAAGTGGCGCGCCGCCGAACTGCTCGACTGCATGACCCGCGACGATCCGCTCGAACTGTTCCTGCTATTCTCGTCGGTGACGACGGTGCTGGGTAATCCGGGGCAGGCCAACTACGTCGCCGCTAACGCCGCGCTGGAGGCGATCGCGCGGCGGCGGCACCGGGCCGGGTTGCCGGCCCTGGCCGTGGGCTGGGGCCCGATCGCCGACGCCGGCATCCTGACTCGGCAGGCCGGCGTCGCGGAAGAACTAGAGCGCCGCATGGGCGCCGCACCGATGACCGCGGTTGAAGCGCTGGACGGCCTGCCGCGCATGCTGCAATCGGGCCTGCCGGTCGTGACCTACGCCCCGATGGACTGGAACGGCGCCAAGCAACTGCTCACGGCGTTGCAGGCGCCCGCCTATGCCTGGCTGGCGCAGCATCGCGAGAACGCGGCACCCGCCGTTGACATCCGCGCCATGCTGACCGGGCACGACGACGCGGAAGCCGAAAGCCTCATCCTCGGCCTGCTGATTGAGGAGATGGCCTCCGTCATGCGTCTGCCCGCCGAGCGGGTCGACCCGGCGCGTCCGCTCGCCGAGGTCGGCATGGACAGCCTCATGGCGGTCGAACTTCGCCTCGGGATGGAGGCGCGGTTCGGCATGTCGCTGCCGCTGTTCGCGCTGTCGGACACGACAACGCCGCAGAGCCTGGCCGGCGTGCTCGCACGCTCCGTCCGCGGCGATCGGCAGGAGGCACCGGCCGCCACAGTGCTCGAGGACGTGCTTCGCCGTCACGATGCCGACCAGGTTGACACGGTCCAATTGAAAGTCGCGGAATGAGCGAAAAGAGTCCCGTTTACGGCTTGTCTACCTCCGTGCGCGACGCGCTGGCGCAGCGCCTGTCGCTTCGGCGCGCCGAGCCTGCCGCACCGGCCCCGCGGCAGTTCAAGGCCGCCGCCCTCGGCGACCCGGCGATGCGCAAGGAAATGGCAACGGTGCGACAGGTCGCATCGTTGCTGAAGATGTCGGACCCCTACTGCCGGGTACATGACGGCGTGCCGGCCCGGTCGGTCCGCATCGGCGAGCGTCGCCTCGACAGCTTCACCTCCTACAATTACCTCGGGTTGAACGGCGACCCTCGGGTCAGCGCTGCAGCCAAGACGGCGATCGACGACCAGGGCACCTCCGTCTCGGCCAGCCGCATCGTCTCCGGCGAGCGCGCGCTGCATCGGCAATTGGAAGCGGACCTCGCCGACCTGCACGGTGCCGAGGCCTGCATGTGCCTGGTCAGCGGTCATGCGACCAACGTGTCGGTGATCGGCGCGTTGATCGGGCCGAAAGATGCCTGCATCCACGACGCGCTGAGCCACAACAGCATCATCCAGGGCGCCATCATGTCAGGCGCGCGGCGGATATCTTTCAAGCACAACGATCTGGATGATCTCGATCGGCACCTTGCGGCCATCCGCGGCGATGTCGACCGGGTGTTGATCATCGTCGAGGGTCATTACAGCATGGATGGCGACGTGCCGGATCTGGCGCGCCTGCGGTCGATCGCGGATCGTTGGGGCGCGTCGCTGATGG
Organism: Janthinobacterium lividum; assembly: GCA_050954595.1. Lineage (GTDB taxonomy): Bacteria > Pseudomonadota > Alphaproteobacteria > Acetobacterales > Acetobacteraceae > JAVVHH01. Next base: position 48,269 of record JBPBQE010000292.1, read on the forward strand.
TGGACGAGGCGCACTCGGTCGGCGTGCTGGGCGCGACCGGGTCAGGGATCGCCGAGCATTGCGGCCTGGACGGGAGCTACGCCGATCTGTGGATGGGCACGCTGAGCAAGACGCTGGCGGGGTGCGGCGGCTACGTCGCGGGGCGGCACGAGTTGATCGACTATCTGCGCTTCGCGACGCCGGGTTACGTTTACTCGGTCGGGCTGCCGCCGCCCCTGACGGCCGCCGCGATCGAGGCTCTGCGGATCATGCGGGCCGAACCGGAAC
>JBPBQE010000209.1:0-45328 GCA_050954595.1 Janthinobacterium lividum
CGATGTGAGCCGTCCGCAAGCCGGCACGCTCCAGCATCTCGGGGACATGAGCGCGATGCAGCATCTCTTCGCGCTGCCAGATCTCCGTCGCCTCGAGCGGCGTGCCGTGCAGCAATTGCATGCCCGCGACGGTGGTGCGGCCCGTTGCGGGAAAGGCCGGCGCCATGACGATGAAGGCCGGGCCGGTCTCGCGCCGGGTGTGCAACATGGCGGCCAACTCGGCCCCGACATGGCCGCGCAAGGTGGAATCGAGCTTCTTGAACAGCAGCGGCGTGGACGCCCCGTAGCGCCGGGTCAGGCCGATGATCTCCTGCACCGCATCGGCTTCGGAGCGGCCCCGCGTGTCGGCGTCGATCGACAGCACGTCGGCCTCCGGCGCATCGGCGCGGTCGCCGAGGATGACCAGCGTGTCGAGCCCGGCCTGTGCGCAGACGATGCCACAATCGGCCGCGCCGGAGAGGTCGTCGGCGATGATCACCATCTCGGGCACGTCAGGCCACGACCGTGCGGGCCCGCACGCGTCCTGCCCACCAGGCGGTCAAGACCGGCACGGAGAGGCTGCTGACGATGACGCAGGCGGCCACCAGCACCGTCGCCTGTGCCGCCGCCGGCGCATAGATCGGGTTAGCGGCCGCCACCAGGGCCGGCACGGCGGCAGCGTTGCCCGCCGTGGTCGCCGCAGCGATCCCGGCCGTGCCGTTGCCGCCGGCAACCCGGTCCATGACGATGAGCAGGATCGCCGACACGATCGTGACGGCGACGCCCAGCGCCAGGCCGAGCAGCCCGGCCGCCCAGATGCGGTGCAGGTCGAGCGAGGTGCCCAGGGCGAACGCGAAGAACGGGATCATGGTCGGCGCGGCACGGCCCAGGAAATCGCGCATGTCGCGGTCGAGGTTGCCGATGATGATACCGACGGCCAGCGGCAGGATGCCGCCCACGAGCGTTTGCCACGGGAACGACGACAGCCCGGCCACCCCGAGCGTCACCATGGTCAGGAACGGCCCCGATTCCAGCGTCATGATGGAGTAGGACGCGGCCTCTTCCGGTTTGCCGTATTGGTTCATCAGCGCCATGTACAGGCCGCCATTGGTGTCGTTCAGCGCCGCCACCACCGCCAGCGTCGATAGCCCGGCGAACCAGCCCGAGGTGATCGGCGCCTCACCCAGGAAATGCCCCAGGATCAACCCGGCGATGATGCCCATGGCGATCTTGCTGCCGAGCAGCACGCCGCCGTGACGGGCGACGCGGGGCAGCGAGCGGATCGAAATCGTGGCGCCCATGCAGACGTAGAACACCGCCAGGATCGGCAACGCACCGGTGAACAGCGCGCCGGTGAACGAACCGAAGAACGCCCCCGTGGTCGGCGCGAACGTCACCAGGATGGCGCTGAACACCAGCGGGACGATCATCATGCCACCGGGGATCCGGTCCAGCGTCCGCTTGATCCCAATCTGCATCGATCGTCACTCCCAGTCATTTGCGCGAAATGCGCAACTTTGTTTCCGGGAGGGAGCTAAACCGAATCAGATTTGATCGCAATGACCAAAAAAGCTCGCCGGACTGCGTGTTTCAATCATTATCGCGACATCATCGCGCCGAGATCGTGGGCGATGCCGTCCGGGCTCTGGTCGGCTCGGATGATGCCGGCAAAGCCGCCATCGGGGCTCATCACGTAAAGCACCGAGCTATGGTCCACCGTGTAGTCCGACGATCCCGCACTCGCCGGATGCACCGCGTAATAGACGTGATATTTCTTCGCCACGTCGGCGATCTGGGCCGGGGTGCCGGTCAGGCCCTCGATGCGCGGACTGAACGCCGTCACGTAGTGGCGCATCACGGCCGGGGTATCGCGGGCTGGGTCCACGGTGATGAACAGCGGCTGCACGCGGTCCGCTTTCGCACCGAGCTTGTCGAGCGCCTGGGCAATGTCGGCGAGCGTCGTCGGGCAGACGTCCGGGCAGAAGGTGTAGCCGAAATAGACCAACAGGTACTTGCCGTGCAGATCGGTGGCCGTGACGGTCTTGCCGTCGCCGTTGGTCAGCGTGAACGCGCCGCCGACGGCATCGGCCTGCGAGTCCGGCGCAGGGGTCGGACGGCCGATCGACAGCAGGGCGACGGCACCGAGGAGCAGCACCGCCGCGACCGCGCTGACGATCAGCGGCAGGAGTTTGGAAGATTTAGTCGCCATGATGGTGATGACCTTCGGAGCCGGCAGCGAGCGGGTTGGTGCAGATCTCCTGAACCAGCGCGGCCAGGAGGGCGGGCGAAAGCGTGCCGGGCTCGGCCGACCGCATCCAGCCATTGGGGTCGATCAGCAGTTCCGATCCGGACAGCCCGGCGGCGTCGGTGCCGAGCACGAGGGCGTAGGCCTGCGTGACGGCCGGGTCGGTCGTGGCACAGCCGGGGCCCGGCGCCCCGACGGTGAGCGTCGTGACCACGGCGTCATCCAGCGGCGTGGCCGGGGTCGCGCCAGCGAATACGAGGCGGACGGCGCGCCCGCGCAAATCGGCCAGGGTCAACCGGCGCCCATCCGGACAGGCGGCGGTCAACTCCGGCGCCGCCAGCGGGACCGGCCAGGCGCCGCTCCCGCGCTTGGCGATGCCGGCATTGTTGGCACGCACGAAGTCGATCAACGCCCATCGGTCGTCGACCGACAACGCCTCGCCGAAGCCCGGCATCGCCAAGCTACCGTCGGGCGCCTCGATCCCATGCGTCAGCCACCAGAACATCTCGCCGTCCGTATGGCCCCACAGATGCGCGGCGGTCAGGTCGGCCGGCGGCACGGCGAGGCCGGCGGCAAGCGGCCCGTCGCCGTGACCGATGCTGCCATGACAGGCGGCGCAGGTTTCGGGATACAGCGCCGCGCCGTGGACGATCGCTGCCGCCGCGAAGCCGGTCGGCGAGCGGTAGAAGCTGGTCGGCGTGGCCGGCACGAACAGCAGGCGAAGGTCCGGCACCGCCCACCAGGCGGTCAGCGCCATCACCACCATTGCCACCGGCCGCCACCGACGCAGGGCCAGCGCCCCTGCCAGCAGCAGACCGGCGGCAGCCAACTCGACCAAAGCGAGCACGACGATCTGCTTGAACTCCGGATCCTCGCCGACGGTCACCAGGCTGGGCTGGACCGCGAACGGCCAGATCGGCTGTTCGTGCAACGACGGCGGCAGATTGCTCAGCACGCCGGCCGCGACGATGATGGCGAGGCCGAACCCGGTCTGTACTGCGATGCTGCGAACGAGGCTGCGCTTGGCCGCCGCCGGGTCGCCGTGGAGCAGCGCCGGCGCCAGTCGGTAGCGATTGGCCAGCGCGAAGGCGAACAGCACGCCGAACAGCGCCAACTTCCCCATCGCCACCCAGCCATAGGCGGTGCCGATCAGACCGGGAATGCTGGCGATCAGCTCCCACCCCTGGAACCCGGCGGTGACAACCATCGCGACCACGCACGCCTTGCCCAACGGCGAGAACCAGCGCGCGGCCGCCGCACCGATCTTCGGCGGCGCCCCACGCACGACCAGCAGCAGCGGCAACAGCCCACCGAGCCACGCGCCCGCCCCCCAGAGATGAATGATGTCGGACAGCAGCAACAGGCTGAGGCCGGGCTGCATCGAGATCGCGTGGCTATGCCCGCCATGCAACGTCAACGCCGCCAGGCTCAGGGCAAACGCCAGTCTCGGCCGAGACGAGGCGGGCAGGATCGCCAACAGTATCAGCATCTGCAGCGCCAGGAGGCGGCCGAACGCGGTATGCGTGAGCACGTTCGGGACCGCGCGCACCGCCGCCATCACCGAGCCCACGCCCGCCAAATCGCCGGATTGGGCCACTAGCCAGACGCCCGCCCCCAGCAGCGCGGCGATCGTGCTCAGCCGCACCAGGCGCCGCAGGGTCGCGCGGAGACGGGCAGCGATGTCGGGATCGGCCCGGCCCAGGGTTCGCGGCAGCACGGCCACCTGAAACGCCAGCGCGCCGAACACGGCGAGTTCGCCCCCGACCGCCAACGCGCGCGCGAGCGACAGCAGCGGCCCGCCCTCCGGATTGAACGGGATCATCTCGGGCAGGCTGGAGTGAAGGGCATCGGCGTCGTCGCGTAGTCCCGTCGGGGACGGTCGGTCAACAACCGGGCTTGTCGATGCTCCGAGTGCGGGCTAGCACGGCGCCATGTTGGCGCCATCCGCCCTGCGGAGTTCGACCAGAGGGGTGCCCGGCCTGTTGCTGGCGGCATTGTTCCTCGCCCTGCGGCTGCTAGCCTCGTCCATGGCGATGGCGGCCCCGGTGCCGAACGCGGTCGCCGGCGCCATCGTGATCTGCCACACCGGCCTCGACGACGATGCACCGCCGGCGCCAGGACACGACCCTGCCTGCCTGGTGTGTCCGGCGTGTCATGTCGTGAGCGAGGTCGGCCTGCCGATGTCGGCGCCGGCGGTGATGCCGGAGGTCGTCGGCGGCGATATCGGCCGGGTTGGTGCGCCACCGGGCTCGACCGGGCCGCCGCGCCAGCCGCGCGTGACCGCTTATCCAACGGGACCGCCAGTCGCCTCGATCTGAGCACCGTGGAGCGGCCCGCTGCCTAGCGCGGCCGTATGGCCCTGCCCTGTCGAGGACCCCAAATGTCTTTATCGAGAAAACTGCTGCCAGTGGCAGGAATCCTGCTGTTCGGCGCGCCCGCCATCGCCGGCGAGATCGTGGCCGATCACCCGTGGTCGCGCGCCACCCCGCCCGGCGCCAGCACCGGTGCGTTCTACGTCACGTTGACGAGCCCGGACGGCGATCGGCTGGTGGGTGCGACCTCGCCAGCCTCCAGCGGCGCGAGCGTGCACGACATGACCATGGACGGAAACATCATGCGCATGCGCGAGGTCGTCGGCGGGTTGGCGTTGCCGCCGGGTCAAGCCGTCGCGCTACAGCCCGGCGGTTATCACATCATGCTCACCGGCCTGAAAGCGCGGCTGAAGCGTGGCGAAACCGTCCAGTTGCACCTCACCTTCGCCAAATCGCCGCCGCTCGATCTCAGTGCCCCGATCGCCGGCATCGGCGCGTCGTCCGCACCGGGCGCCTCCCCGAGCCCGGCGATGCCGGGCATGAAAATGAACTGATAGGAAATCCGATGTCCCGCTTTACCTTCCCGTTGATCGTCACCGCCAGCCTGCTCGGCAGCGCCGGTGCCGCCTTTGCTCACGCGCATCTGCGTAGCGCCAACCCGGCCGTCGACAGCACGGTCGCCACCGCGCCCACCGAGGTCGCGATCACCTTCTCCGAAGCCGTCGAGCCCAACTTTAGCAGCATCGAAGTCCAGAATGGCAGCGGCCAACGCATGGATGACGGCAAGGCCCACACGGCCCCGTCGGACGGCAAGATCCTCAGCGTCGGCCTGAAGACATTGCCGCCGGGCACTTACAATGTGGAGTGGCACGCTACCGCGGTGGACACGCACAAGACCGACGGCAAGTTCACCTTCACCGTCAAACCGTAAACCACCCAGCCTCAGTAAACGATCGGCCCGCGCACGCCACCGGCGACGGCGATGGCATCGCCGTTGATCGGGGCCGACCGGGGCGAGGCGAGAAAGGCGATCACCTGCGCCACGTCCTCCGACGTGGGCAGGTGGCCCAGCAACAGGCTGGACGCCATCTCCGCCTCGACCTGCTCGAACGAGCGCCCTTCCTTGCCCGCGCGGGCGGCGATCATGGCATCGACCTTCTCCGTCCGCGTCAGGCCGGGATGCACCGTGTTGACCGTGATCCCCGTGCCGCTCAGCTCGTCGGCCAGGTTCTTGCTCAGTGCCGTCACTGCGACGTTGCGGATCGTGCCGACGAGGTCGCCGGTGCGTCGGGCGCCGAGGCCGCTGATGTTGATGATCCGCCCCCACCCTGCCCGGCGCATGCCCGGCAACAGAGCGTGCGACGTGCGCAGGTAGCCCATGACCTTGGTATTCATGTGGCGCTGCATCGACTCCCATGTCGTGTCAGACGCCGCTGGCACCGCCGCCTGCCCCGCCGGCGCGGCGGCGCAGTTGACCAGGATCTGCGCACCGCCGAACGCGCGCTCGACTGCGGCGGCCATGGCGGCGACGGCGGGGTCGTCGGTCGTATCCGCCGCCACGCCGAGCGTCGGGCGGCCGAACTCGTCGCCCAGCGCGGCTGCGACGCTCACCGCCTCGGCTTCGGTGCGTGACACCAGGACGACGCTCGCCCCTTCGGCCGCCAACGCGCGCGCCGATGCCAGCCCGATGCCGCGCGTTCCGCCGGTGATGACGGCGACCTTGCCGGTGAGATCGAGATCCATCGCTGTTCAATCCTCTTGCGTCAGGATCTAGCTAGCCACCATCAGCTGCGCCTCGGCAACCGACCCGGCCCGGGGATTGTCATCGGACTGACACTATCGGTCCGGGAAGCATCCGTATAACCGGCGCCCACACGTGCGCTTGGAGGTTTTCGCATGGACGAGATCGAAGGGCTGTTCCCGATCCCCCTCATGCGCTCGCCGGGCTTCCTCGACCCGGTGACGGTGGCGGCGCTGACGGCCGAGATCCTCGACGTCCGGCTGCGCCGCAACTCGAATTCGGCCCAGCTGTCGCACACGGAGATCATACGCCCCGATGCCAGCCCGCTGTATCGCCGGGTCGCCGAGGTTGCGGTGGGCAAGGTGGCCGAGTTCGGCACGTTGCTGTTCGGCGACCGGCTCGGCTGGTTGGTCAAGGAGATGTGGACCAACGTGCTCGAGCATGGTGGCGGCCAGTCCATGCACGGCCATGCCAATAGCTTCGTTTCAGGCATCCTCTACCTGACCCCGTCACACCCATCGGCGCACACCGTCTTCGTCCGCAACCCGGGCGGCACCGATTTCACCTTCCGCCATAATTCCCGGACCGCGCAGATTGGTCCGTTCAACGCCGGCAAATACGTGACACCGGAGATCGGCGTCGGCGACATGATCCTGTTTCCCAGCTACCTGCTGCACGAGGTTCCGCGTAATCAGGGCGACCAGCGCATCACGCTGGCCTTCAACGCCATCCCGGATCGGCTCGACAGCTGGGGCTACACGATCGGCCTGACCCCGTGAGGCGCGTGCTCGTCGCGGCCCTGTTGCTCGGCGCCGGGCGCAGTTCGGCCGCCGAGGTGCCGCGCCTGACCGGCACGCTGATCGGACCAGGGGAACGCACCGCGCTGTTTGCAGAGGCGGGCGTCACGATCCCGGCCGCGGTCGGCGAACACATCGGCGACTACGTCGTCAGCGGCATCGAGCCCGGCCGCGTGCGCCTCGACAAATCCGGCCGACAGATCGTGGTCTCACTAGAGGCGGCGGCGAAGACAGTGAACCAGTCGGGCGCGACCTTCGGGCTGGCCTTGCGGCAACCAGGTCCCGCCGACAACTAGAGCCGTCTATCGTGTTCGTCGGGCTGGAGATTGTGAAACTGCATCGCGGCGAGGGCGGGCTGACGACGCAGTATCCGTGGGCGATCGCGTTCAGCTTCGGACTGGTGCACGGCATCGGCTTCGCCAGCGCGCTGTCGGTGCTGGGCATCGAGCACGCGCTGCTGTTTCCGGTGCTGCTATCGTTCAACGTCGGCGTCGAGCTGCATCCGGCCCGGCATCGGCGCATATCATGTCCTCGCGCCTGGGCGATTTCTATGGCGGGGCGCTGCATCCGCTGACCGGATTGTCGGACCTCATCATCTGGCTCGCGCTCGGCCTGGTCGCCGCGCTGCAGCCGCCGCACTGGGCGCGATGGATCGTGCTGGCGCTTCCTGCCGGGCTGCTGGTCGGGTTCGTCGCGGGCATCGCTGCCGGTTGGCACACCGACCCGATCGCGCTCAGTGCGGCACTGATGATCGGCCTCGGCCTGCTTGCCGCAGCCGCGGCCCGGTTGCCGGGCGGAGCGTTGCTGCTGCTGGCCGTCATCGTGGGGATCGTTCGGGGCGCGGCCAATGCCAGCGGTCTCGACCCGGAGACGGACCCGGTATTGTTCGGGGCCGGGCTGCTGCTGGCCGGCTACGCCGTCGTCACACTGGTGGCCGCCTTTGCCGCCACCTTCCGCGGCGCGGGCGCGCCGTGGCGCACGATCGCGCTGCGGGCCGGGGGCAGCTGGATCGCCGCCATCGGCCTCATGGTCGGCGGCTTCGCCCTGGCCGGGCTCTAGGCCAGCGCCTCACGCAGGAATACCAGCCCCAGCACCGCCACGCCGACCCTCGCCAGCCGGACCGCGTAACCACCCGAGCGGTATTTCGTCAGCAGTCCGGCCGAGATCCCGCACGCATGCAGCAAGCCGGTCGCCACCACGAAGCCGACGCCATAGGCCAGGGCGTTCGAGATCTCCGGCAGTTCCTGGCCATGTGCATAACCGTGGAAGATCGCGAACACCGACACGATGATCGCCGCGATCCACAACGGCGCCCGCGCGGCGAAGGCGACGGCGAGGCCGAGCACGACGGCCGAGAGCGCGATCATCAGCTCCGGCGGCGGCACCGGCACGCCCACCACGCCGAGCACCGCACCGAACGCCATCACCAACGGGAAAGCGATCGGCAACACCCAGATCGCCGGCGCGCCCAGCATGGCGCCCCAGAGACCGACCGACACCATCGCCACCAGGTGATCAAGCCCGGAAAGCGGATGCATGAACCCGCTGAGCAGCCCGCCGGGCACGCTGACCTCCGTATGCGCCCAGGCCGGATCGCTCACCGTCAGTGCGGCGACGGCAGCGAGGAGGAGAGAATGTCGAAACTTCACGGGCGTTCTCCGGATGGGGGCCGTGTTTTACTCGGTCGGATGATGCATGGCATGTGACGGTTCCGCTCTAGCCATGTGTCGGAGCCACGAATGCCGTCCTTTCGCCTGATCTGGTTCGCCCTTGCCTGTCTCGTTGTGCGTCCGGCTGCGGCAGCGTCGATACCGCCTTCGGTCCTGCCGGGTCTTGGCCCCGGTGCCGCGCGCGTGGCGGTCAATGCCACCCAAGCCCCTTGGCGCGGCGTGGTGCGTGTGCAGACGGAGATCGGCGGTCGCTGCACCGGCGCGCTGATCGGCCCGCGGCTGGTGTTGACCGCCGCGCACTGCCTGTTCGGCCGCGGAACCGGTCGACTGCTGCGGCCGTCATCCATCCATGTCCTGTCCGGCTACGACCATGGCGACTTCGCCGGACACGCCCGCGCCGTCGGCGTCGAGATCGGACCTGGCTTTGCTGTCGGGCCGAGCGGCGAACGACTCCCGGCTGCCCCGCCCGATGCGGATTGGGCCGTCCTGACTCTCGACGCGCCCCTCGGCACGGCAGACCGTGTTCTGCCGCTGCTCCGGCAGCTGCCAGCCAGCGGCACCCCCGTCATGCTCGGCGGTTTCGAGCAGGATCGGGCACAAATCCTCGTCGCCGACGTCGCTTGTGCCGTCGTTGCCGTGGTCCGCGACGGCGCGGCGACCTTGCTGCAGCACTCCTGCGCCGGGACCCGCGGGGTCAGCGGCGCACCGTTGCTGGCGCGGGTGCGGGGTCAAGGATGGGGCGTGGTCGGTGTCGCGTCTGTCGCCGGGATCGCCGCGTCGGGCGGCTTCGCAGTGCCGGCCGCGCTCATTCCGATACGCTGAGACGCCGATTGGGGCTTGACGCCAGCGCGCCCAGGCGGTGCCTGAAACCGCAATCAGCTTTGGATATTGTCATGACAAACAATGGGAAACCCGGCCACGTCCTGCTCGTCGCGAGCCTGATGCAATCGGCCGTCGACGGGCTCGACGCCGCCGTCGACATGCTCGACGGCCGCGACCCGGCGGTTCGCGAGGAGCTGGTCCGCGCCCATGCCGACACCATCCGCGGCATCGCCACCAGCGGCCATGCCGGTGCGTCGCGGGCCTTGATCGAGGCGCTGCCGAAGCTGGAGATCATCGCCTGCTTCAGCGCCGGCATCGACAACGTCGATGTCGAGGCCGCCGCCGAGCGAGGCATCCCGGTGACCGCGACGTCGGACGCCCTGGCCGACGATGTCGCCGACCTCGCCATCGCGCACTGCCTGCTGCTGCTGCGCCGCCTCACCCATGCCCATCACTTCGTGCGTGATGGACAGTGGCAGTCCGGCGAGTTCGCCCTGGCGCGCTCGCTGCGCGGCAAGCATCTGGGGATCGTCGGCATGGGCACCATCGGCTCCGCCATCGCGCGCCGGGCCGAGGCCTTGGCGATGACGGTGCACTACACCTCGCGCAGCCATAAGCCTGCGTTGCCGCAGGAATTCCATGACTCCGCCGCTGCCTTGGCCGCCGCCTGCGATGTCATTGTGGTGTGCTGCCCGGCCACGCCGGAAACCTTCCACCTGATCGACGCCAGCGTGCTGGCCGCACTCGGTTCGGATGGCTACCTGATCAACATCGCCCGCGGCAGCGTGGTGGACGAGGCCGCTCTGGTCTCGGCGCTTCAAGCGGGCACGATCGCCGGCGCCGGGCTGGACGTGTTCGAGGACGAGCCGCGCCCCCTGCCCGCCTTGCTGACGATGGACAACGTCATCCTGACGCCGCACATCGGCTCCGGCACGCACGAGACGCGGGCGGCTATGGGGCAGTCCATGATCGACAGCTTGGTCGGCCACTTCAGCCGCTAGCGGGTAGCTCCGGGATCGTCAGGAACGCCTGTGCCACGTGCTGAAAAGCCTGGTGCGCGCGGCTGACGATCACCGAGTGCGCTGCGCCCCGGATGATCGACAGCTGCCGGTCGCCGTTGGGCAGCTTGTCGAAGAACGCTTGCAGGTCCTCGAGCGTCGAGATGCCGTCGTACTCGCCTTTGACCAGCAGCACCGGGCTCAGCACTTTTGCCGGGTCGACGATCGGGAGGTGCGCCGTCATGTCGAGATAGGTGCCGGTCGGCACGCTGTCGCCATTGACGATCTCCTTGTTGACGAAGGCGCGGGCGACATCCGGGTCGGTGGTGCCCGGATGGTCACGGGTGAAGATGCTTTCCAGCATCGCCCGATCGCGCGGACGGCGGTTATGGGTGCGGTAGAACTCGGTCTGCTCTCCGCGCTTGGCCAGGGTCGGCGATCCGGCGCCGGTATAGGTGAAAGCGGCCAACACCAGGCGGCCGGCGCGGTCGGGCTGCGCCTGCGCGAACGCCGCCGCCCGGATCGCGCCGGAGGACTCGCCGAGCAAATGCTGCCGTACCTGCCCCGTTTCGGCGCGGATCAGGTCGGTTACGGTAATGAGGTCCTGCACGCCGCTGGCGATGTCGGAGTTGCCGCTGGTCTGCGTCGAGCGGCCGTAGCCCTCGTGATCGAGCGTCCACACGTCGTAGCCGAGGCGGGCGAACACGTTCATCAGCGAGAAGTCGGCGTGGCCGGGCACCGTCAGGTCGAAGCTGGCCAATGCCGCCGGCGACGAGCCGTGCACTAGCAGCAACACCGGCAGCGCCGCCGCACCCGGCACCGGTGCCGACGCCCGCTTGCGATACACCGCCAGCCGGATCGCCTCGCCATCGCGGTGCTTGGTGGCCCAGTAACTGGCCGACCACAGCCCGGCCGGAACTTCGGGTGATGGAAGGTCGGCAGCCCCGCCCGTGAGCAAGGCCGCGCCAGCCATCGCGGCCGCGCCGATGAGGTGCCGGCGCCGTGGCTGCTCTGACATGAGGCGTTCTCCCGTGATCGTTTCGGTCAGGCTACCACGCGTCACTCGACGACGACATTGACCGGCGGCGAGGCCGCATCCTGCGAGGCCAGCCGGATCTGGAACCGGTATCGACCGGGAACCATCGTCCACACCAGCGGCGCGTCGGACGCTGCCGTCGAGATCGGTTGGCCGTTCAGCAACCAGACGATCTGCGCCACCTTGGGCTCCACCGACGCATGCAGCACCAGGCGATTCAGGGCGGCGGGCAGGTTCGGATTGCGCCAGACATGCAGGTTGTTGTCCGGCCGCGTGATCGCCAGCCGCATCTCGGGCAGCGCGGCCGCGAGCGGCTCCGGATGCACCCATTCCGTCAGCAGCTCCGCGCAATCAGACGCCGCTAGCCGCCCGGTGCGGGCGCACAACTCCATCGACTCGCGACCCGGCGGTGGCGCGAACTCGCCGGCCAGCAGATCGGTCCGCAGGCTGCCGTGCAGATGCAGCATAACTTCCTGTGCCAAGCCCGCTGCTGCCCGTGCACCGCTGAGCCGCGTCATCGGACCGGCATCGCCGCGCCCGACCCAGACGCCGACGACGTAGTCGCGCGACCAGGCGAGGGTCCAGGCATCGCGATAACCCTGCGAGGTGCCGGTCTTGAGCGCGACGGCGAACGGGTATTCCGAGGAGCCGTAGCGCGGGAAGCTCGGCAGGCGGGCAATCGGGTCGCTGAGAAAGCGCCCGATCAGCCGCGCGGCGTCGAGGCCGATGACCTGGCTGGTCGGCGCCGCCATGCCGGCGACCCAGGTGAGCGGGCGGTCGCGCCCGTCATCGGCAAGAGTGGCGTAGGCGCGCATCAGGCGTTCGAGCGTGGTCGGCAGCGCGCCGATCGCCATCGCGAGACCAAACCGGTCGGGCGAGCCGGTCTGGTCGTGCAGACCGAGGCGGCGCAGAGCGTCGAACGCGGGTTGCAGGCCGATGCGGCGCAGCAGGGCCGCGGCCGGCACGTTGCGGGAATTGGCCAGCGCCTGCCGCGGCAGCAGGGCGCCGAGGAAATCGTGGTCGGCATTGCTGATGCCGGTCGCCCGCTCCGGCGTGTCGGCGGCGATCTGCTGCGGCGTAATCAGTCCGCGGTCTAGGCCGATCGCGTAGAGAAACGGCTTGAGCGTACTCCCCGGCGAGCGGAACTCGCGGCTGAAGTCGATCCCGCCCAGGCCACTGGTCTGCCCGCCGACATCGGCCAGCACAGCCCGGTCGCGCCGCCGCAGCACCATGACCGCCACCTGTTGCGCGCCATCCATCCGCCAACGCGCGAGATGTGCGTCCGCCCGGCGGCGCACCCAATCCTGCATCCCGAGATCGATCGTCGTCCGCACGACGGGCCCCTCCCCCGCTAGACCGAGACGCTGCAGCCGGTGCACCAACAGCAGATCGGGCGGGCGACGCGGTGCCGGCCGGGGCATGGTCTCCGGCAGCGCCGCAAGCGCGTCGTCGCGGGTCGCGGCGTCCAGATCCATGGCCAGGATCGCGCGTCGCGCCCGCGCCTGTAGCCGGCCGGCGCGGCGGAGCGACAGGTGACCCGGCGATTGCGGGATCGAGCACAGCAGCGCCGCCTGCGCCACCGTCAGATCCTCGGCCGGGCGGTCGAAGTACCAGCGCGCGGCATGGGCGATGCCATGGCTGCTCTCGCCATAGGGCGCCAGGCGTAGATACTGCGCCAGCACCGCCGCATGGCCGTAGCGCAGGGTCAGCCCGATTGCCGCACCGGCCTCGACCGTCTTGGACCATAGCGTGCGCGGTCGCGGGTGCTGCATGCGCACGACCTGCATCGCGACCGTCGAGGCGCCGGAGCCGCGCCCGCCACGCAGATGCTGCCAGGCGGCGCGCACGACCGCGACCGGATCGACGCCGGGATGCTGCCAGAAGCGCCGATCCTCGAGCGCCAGGGTCGCCGCGACCACGCGGGGCGGCGGCGATACGGGCCAGTAGCCGTACTCCACCTGGCGGCCACCGCCGGGCCGAGTACTCTGGTGGCCGATCTGGGTGATGAAGCCGCCGGCACTATCGGTCACCCAGGCGGTCGGCGTCGGTGCATCGAGGCGGAGGTCGGGGAGGATCTGCAAGGCGGCAGCCCCGGCCAGCGCAGCCATCCCTAAAAGACCGTACCGCCACGCCGTCACCGCGCGATGGCAACTCTTGCGCCGCCGGTGCTGCCCGAGATGCCTGGCGCATACAGCATCGCTACGCTCGCGGGCGGTTCGGTGAAGCTGCCGGCGATCGTGGCGCGCATGCGGGTGCGCAGGCTGAACGTCCCGCGCGGCAATTGTAGCCAGACCGCGGTCACGGCGTCGTCGCCGTAATTGGCCCAACTCGGTGCCAGCGTCGGCGCGGCCGAGGGCGTCGCGTCCGCGGTTGCGGTGGCGAGCGCCGGATTGAGCGGCTCCATCCCGGCCGGTAGCGGCAAGGTGAGTGCCACTTGCGGCCGGTCGGCGTCGCTGACCAGCTCGTCCCATTCCTCGACCACATCGCCGACCGTGAGATGGATCGTGCCGTCGGCGGCAGGCTCAAGCTTGGTCATCGGGCCGGTCGGCTCGACCTTATAGAGCGTGCGGGTGAGGACGAAGCCGTGCTGGTCTGGTCGGGCGTCGGCGCCGGGCTGGCTCGGCACGAAAGCGGTGGCCGACAGCACGGCCGTTCCAGCCGGAGCCATGACCGACGCCGGGCCCGCCGCCACCGTCCGCGCCTGCAGCAACGGGTGCGCCCCATCCAGCGTGCCCGCGACCCGGCGGTCCGGCAGCGCGATGGCGGCCGGCACCGGCTTAGACGTTGCCTGCCACGATGCGGCCAGCGCTTCGAGTGCGGCGGCCGTAGCGTTCGTGGTGCCCCAACCGTCGCCGCCTGCCAGCCCCAACAGCCCCGCCCGCAACACCGGCAGTCGCGGATCGGACGGGGTGGCGCGTGCGACCGCCGAAACGATCTGCGCCAGGCTTCGCGTCTCGGACGGCAGGATGATCGGCGTTGCCGGCTGATCGACCAGCCCGCCATAAGTCGGCTTGCCGTCGCGCGCGAGCAGGTTGATGCGGCTCCACAGCCCCTCGAGCACCGCCGGCAACAGCTGCCGGTCGGTCGCCGGCAACCGGGCCAGCACCTGGGCGACATCGGCCAGCGCACCGGTCCGCAACGCGGGCGTCTGGCGCGCCAGTTCGGTCGCCTCGGCGGCCGAGATCGTGCCGCCATCGGCCAACGCCAGCAGCGCCGTGACGCGGTCGAACAGCTCGGCCGTGCTGGTCAGATGCGGGTAATCGCTGCGCAAGGACGCTGTCAGCACCTTGGCCATCCGATCGACCATCGCCTTGTCGACCGGCAGCCCGGCCCGCCCGGCGCCGACCAACACGCGGTAGGCCGTCGCCGTCAGCCACACCCGGCCCGGCGTGCCCAGGAAGAACGCGACCAGTCCATCGGAGTCCGTTGCCCGCTTGATCGCGTCGATCGTGGCAGCCACGTCGCCGGCCACGCGCTCGCGCAGCCCGGCCGCATCCAGCAGCGGCGTGAACGGCAACAGCGCCAACTCGCCGCGGGCCAACGCCATGCGCTGCTCGACACCGCCGACCAACGGCCGGGTGAGCGCGAGGGCGCCGGTGAGGAGCCGGGTCGCGGCCGGGTCGGTGGCCAGCGTGACGGTGCGGGCGAAGCTGGCGGGGCGCACGGGCTCGGTCGGTGGCGCGAGCGTCAGCGTGCCGTCCGGTCCCACGGCGAGCAGTTCCTGCCGGTTGACGATCGGGCGGTCCGGGCGGATCGGCAGATCGATCTGCACGGAATCACCCGCGCGATCGGCGGTGCGCTGCACCAGCAGACGGATGCGGGCAAGGTCCGTGCCGTTGGCCGGCTCGGGGACCGTGACGGTGAAATCGGTCCGGGCCGGGCGTTGTCCATCCCACGTCACGGCCTGCTCGCGCGGGCCGGTGACGGCCAGATTGTCGAGCGAGATCGTCGCTTGTCCGGCACCGCCGGGTCCTTCGACGATGCGGCCGATCAGCCCGGCGGTGAAGCTATCGCCGGGTCGCACGAAGCGCGGCAGCGAGGGCTGCGCCACGATCGGTTGCCGGACCTTGAGCTGACCGGTGCCGAAGCCGAACCGGTCGGGCCCACTGACCGCCTCGGCTCGCAGCATGAACACGGTCAGCGTGTCGGGCAGCTTGACGTGGATGCGCGCGGTGCCGTCGGGGCCGACCTTCACCCGCGGCTGATACAGCGGCACCGGGGTGAAGTTCTTGCGCACGGAGATGTTCTCCATGCCGAAATCGCCGGCTTCGTCGCCGCCCGGCGCTTCGGCGAGCGGGATGACGCCGAACGCCATGTTGCGGGTGTCGCGCGCGACCATGCGGGCGGGGCGGTCGACCAGGAAGTCCGGCAACGGATCGAGCGGCGCTTCCTTGGCCAGCGCCAACACCGCCTGATCGACCATCCACACCGTGGCCTCACCCGCCGCCGGCCGGCCGGCGGCGTCGGCCAGATGCAGCACGAGGTCGAACTCCTGTGCCGGGCGGGCCTGCGCCGGCGCATCGAAGCTGACTTGCAGACGGTTCTCCACTGGGCTCACCGCGATGCTGGTCGTCGCGGCCAGCGTCACCGGTTTGCCTTGGTCGAAGGGGGCCGCCGGGTTGATCGGGCCCGGCAAGCGACCGCGCATCAACAACATGTGGACCACGAGCTTGGGCGTCTGCGCCTTGCGGATCGGCACGGCGTAGCGGCCGAAACCGTTGGCGATGTCGACCCAGTCGTAGCGGAACCGCCCCTCCGGCTCCTCGACCACGGCCAGGGCGCGGCCAGTCTGGAACGGGCTCTGCACCAGCAGCGTCGCCGTCTCGCCGGGGACGTAGCGTGGCTTGTCGGTCGAGAGCGTCACCGTCTGCGCTGGCGGCGCCTGCCACGTCACTGGCGTGTCGCCGGCCATGAACAGGTCGACCTTCACCGTCTGCGTCCGCCCGACGCGATCCTGCGCCGACACCTCGACGACGTAGACCCCCGCCTCGGAGGCGCCGAAATGTACCGGGATCGGCCCCTCCCCGCTCGTGACCCGGCGCTCGGCCACGACATCGTCGATCACCTCGGTCTGATACTTGGCCGAGCCCTGGGCGAAGTCGCTCGCCTGCAGCATCGAGTTCCATTGGCGGTGGATCAGCTTGACCGTCAGCGCGAGGCCCTTGACCGGCTTGCCCTCGCCATCGAGCGCGATCACCTCCGGATCGATCGCGCCGAGGCTCGGCTGATAGCGCAGTTGCTTCACGCCCAAGACGAAGGGCGGCAGCGCCGTGATCCGCTGCGTGCTGCGCACCTGCTGGTCGTCGTCGCCGGTCACGGTGGCCTCGACCAGATAGGTCCGCGGCTGCGCGGTCGGCTCGATCGTGGGGTCGAGCGTCAATTGCGCCGCGCCGCCAGCATCGGTCTTGGCGTCGCGGTTGAGCACCGGCGTGGTGCGGAAGTCGCCATCGCCGGAGAAGCGGCTGTCGGAACTGAACAGGAAGCCCTCTCGGCCCGGCGGCGTCCAGACAGCCGGGAACTGCGTCACGCGCCAGGTGACCGGGCGGTCCGACAACAGCCCGCCAGCGAAGAAGCGCGCCAGCAGATCGACCTGGAACGGCGCATCGAGCGGCACGCTAGCCGGCGCGGTCAGCAGCGCCTCGAACGTTGGCAGGCGATACGCCTCCTTCTTAACGGTAACGCTGCCGCAGGACTGGTCCTTGGTGGGCTGATAGGTGATCGCGTAGTCGCCAGTCGCCTCGGTCTTGGCGTCGAAACGGACATGGAAGCCGCCCACATCGTCCAGCGTCGCCGGCAGGCGCCATTCCTGGTCGCCCGGCCCGGTGACCAGCACCTCGCCGGGTCCGGTCGCGAAGGCCAGCGTGCCGGCCTGGGCGCGGCGGACCATCCCGGCGATCAGCACGGGCTCCTCCGGCCGATAGATCGGGCGCTCGGTGAAGACGTGGCACACCAGCTTCGGCTTGGGCTGCCGGTCCGTGACGGGAGACACGATCCACCCGAGCCAGGGCGCATCCGCCTTGCTCCAGGCGCCGTTCGCGTAACGCTGCGGCCCGTTCCTCGGATCGAGCACCAGCGTATCGTCGGCCTTGGTGACGACCATGCGGCGCAGGCTCGCCGGGTCGCCATCGCGGCCCTTGGCGATCGGAGCCGGCATCGTCCACATGCCGGACGCGTCGGTGACGCCCTGCGCCAAGGTGGTGAACGCGTCGTCGCGCACCCCCTCCAGCCGGATCTCGGCACCCGGCACTGGCTGCGCGGTCGCTAGCGACGTCACCGCGAACCGCACCCGGTCGGCATCTTCGATCGCCGTGAGCACCAAGTCGGTCACCTGCACCCGCGCCCAGTGCCGAAGTACGCCATCGACCGCGCGCATGCCGACCAGATAGGTCCCCGGGGCATCCGCGCCGGCGATGCGCGTGAAGGTCGGCTTTAGATCGAGGCCGAACTTCGCATCGAGACCACCGCGCTTGATCGGCAGGGCAAGCACCTCGCTGGCCGATGGCGAGCCGAGGGCGCCGATGCGGGCGGCGATCTCGTCACCGGAGATCGGCTGGAGGTCGACGTAGTGCGCCGGCTCGTTGCCCGGCAGCGGCGGCGAGCGCGCGTCGTTGGTCGCGATCCCGCCCGCCGGAAACGGCCAGAAATCGCGCGACAACGGGTCGATCGGCACCACGCGGATGTCGGCACTGTCATAGCCATGACCACGCACCGGCAGCATCTGCGGCCCCAGCCGCTCGACGATGCCCTGCGTCGCGTCCCAGCCGAGAGCCGGCACCGCCGCGTCGAAGCGCACGCGGCTGCTGACCGCGGCAGCCAAGGCGCGCCCCCGCCCGTCATGCAGCGACCCGGCCGCAAGCGCGATCTCGTAGACCACGCCGGCGGCGAAGTCGGCGCTCACCCGCAATTCGTTGCTGTCGCCGGTTTCGACGCTGAGGCCGTCCACCGGGGGCGTGATGCGGATCAGGTCGCGGGCTTGAACGGGGTTCAGTGTCTCGGGCCGCGCGGTGAACTGCAGCACCGCACGGCGGCGCTTGGCCGGGCTGCCGGTCGACGGCGTGCAGACGGTGACGCCATCCGTGTCCGTGTGATCGTAGCTGTCGCCGCAATAGCTGTCGCTCAACCGGAACGGGGCGGCACTGCGCAGCGGCAGGTCGAAGATCGGCTGGTCCAGGCCGGGCGCGTCGGACAAGCGCAAGTGCAAGGTGGCGACTTGCCCGTCCGGGATCGGGCGCCGCAGCACGACGAGGTACGTCTGCGGGTCCGCCCGGGTGCTGCGCTCGACAGCGCGCAGGTGGTAATCCTGCGGCGAGAGCGTCTGTGCCGCGCCACCGCCCTGCGGCCGCACCTCGACCGTCAGCAGCTTGGCCAGCACCGCCATGTCGAGCGGCTGCGGAAAGGTGAGCGCGATCGTGTCCAGGTCCGCAGTGCCGTTCGCATCGTCGGTCGGCCCGGTGGCGCTCGGCGGCGTCAGCAACGGCACCAGAGTCGTCGTCTTGCCCCCGCCCCCGGGACCATCGAGCGTCACCGTCTCGCGGCGCAGCGCCTCCCACGGCTCGGCGGGCCGGAACTGCAGCGTGCGCGGCCCGAGCCAGGTCCAGGCGCCGGGCTTGGCGGGCGCCAGCGTCACGACCCGGCCGGGATTGTCCTCCGGGCCGCCTTGCGCCGGGCCGGTGTCGCGGCCGAACAGCACGGTGATCGGATCCCAGCGGCGCAGGAACCGGTCCGGCAACACCTGGGTTCCATCGGCACGCTGGAGACGGTCCAGCGTCGGCGGTTGCTGCGCAACGGCGGGCGTCGCCAACAGTAGGAGCAGGGCGGCGGCAAGCTTCATGGCACGTTCCCTTGCGGCTTCATGCCCGCGAGTTCCAGGTAGTCGCGCACCACGTCCGGCGGCGGACCGTTGCCGCGCTTGGCGATGCCGACGATTGCCGGCCGCAATATGGTCGGCGGGGCATCAGGCGGCACCTGCGCCTCCAGCACGTAGCGCCCTGGCGTCAACGCGACGAGCTGGGCGATACCGGTGCCGACGACACGACCCGCCTCGTCCAGCAGGCGGGCGGTGGCGCGGTCCGGATCGGCGCGCAGGCCGACGCCGACCGTCGCGGGATGATCGAGGCTGAAGCCGAACGCTGCCGCGCCACCGGGCGAGACGATCGTCTCCGGACCGAGCCCCTCGCCGACCGGCAGGATCGGCGCTGCACGGAGGGCGAGCGAACCGGTCAGCGCGCCATCGCCGAGCGGAAAGAGGCGAAGCGCCGACCCACCCGCCGCCAGCACCCGGTCGAGCTCGGCACCCGCGGGGTATAGCCTGGGCTGGCCATCGCCGATCCGCAGCACGACCGGCGCGGTGGTGCTGACGTGAAACAGGGCCGGGCCATCCGCATGCAGGTCGAATGCGGCCGATGCACCGGAGAGCGCGACATGCGCCGGGAGCGCGAGCGCCTGCAGCGGCGCGTTCGGCCAGGGCGACGCGCCGGGCGCCTCGACCCAGAGCGCGAGCGCGCCCGCCGCGTGCTCGACGATGGCGCGGCCGGCGCCGGTCAACGGGAGATCCGAACCGCTGGCGATTCCGCCGGCCGCGTCGATCAGCGTGAGCGTGCCGGGGCCGGCGAGCCGCAGACGGCCGCCCTCCGCGCCAGTTACCGCCGTCTCGAACGATCCGGCGGCCCTGAAGAAGCGCGTGTGGACCGCGCCTGGCGCCAGGCTGTCTGCCGGCGCCGGCACGGTCGCGAGCATGACCGGGGCCGCGATCGACCCCGTGTTGACCAGCAACACATCGGTCCAGTCACCGGTGACGTTCCGGCTGACCGGGGCGTCGCCGGCCCACTGGATCTGCTTGGGCGCGTGCCACCCCGGCACGGCGCCGGTTCCGGCCGCCAGCACCAGGTCCAGCCGCTTGGCGCCGGGCGGCAGCGTCACCGCCACCGCGCCACTCGCCGGCAACACGAGCTGCAGCGCCGTATCGGCGGCAACCGGCGCGCCGAGTTTCAGCGCCACCCGCCGCAGATCGACGCGCTGCGGACCGGCCCCGCCCTGCAACGAGACCGCCGAACCGGCCAGTGCGATGACGCTGCCGGGCGCCCAACCGGTCGCGGCTCCGAGGCTGGCCTGTCCGGCGCCAGCACGCGCTAGCCAAAGCTGCAGGCCATCGCCGGCCGGCAAACTCACGCCGAAACCCTCCGGCACCGTCAGCGCAATCGTCTCCCCCGCTGCCGGCGACATCGGCTCCACCCGCGCCGTACCGGCCGGCCCGAGCAGCCACACATCCCCTGCCACTGGCGAGACGGCCCCAGCGACCGGCGCGAGACCGCGTCCCGGCCAGCTCCCCATGCGCACCTCGTCGGCCGCGCG
The DNA here is from genome assembly GCA_050954595.1 of Janthinobacterium lividum. Classification (GTDB taxonomy): domain Bacteria; phylum Pseudomonadota; class Alphaproteobacteria; order Acetobacterales; family Acetobacteraceae; genus JAVVHH01. The sequence continues at coordinate 20,952 of JBPBQE010000209.1, forward strand.
CACCGACGCCAACCCGGCCGGCAGCGCGACCCGCACCACCGCAAGCGGCCCCGCCATGCCATCGAGCGCCGTCAACGTGACGTCACCCGCCGGCCGTGCCTCCGCCGCGACCGCGCGGGCCGCGGCGCGCACCGGTTCGGCCCCGCCATCGACGAGCCAGGCCTGCACGCGCCACTCCGCCGGGTCGGCATCGCCCGGCGCGGCGACCACGGGCATCCGCCCCTGATCGAGCGCCACGACCTCCCAGCCAGCCGTACCCCGCCGCTCCAGCGACAACACCAATTCGCCCGCCGACTGGGCCTGCGCGACCAGAAGCTGCCCGGGAGCCGGGGCCGGCAGTGACAGCACGTGCACGCCGCTTCCCTCGAGCGTGGCGACCGTCGCCGGCGCCGCGACGACATCCAGCGTCGGCGGCAGCGTCAGGCGGATCTCGGTCGTGACGGCCGGTTGGGTGTCGTCATCGCTGGCGGCCGACTGGCTGTTGTCGGCGCTTGCGGCCGGCGCGTCGGCATCATCGCTGGCCGCTGGGGTCGCCTTTACCTCGGCGGTCTGGCTGGCGATCGTCTGCGCATCCGACATGCCATCATCGGCGCTGTCATCGGTCGTGGCATCGCTGTCGGCCGCTTGGGGCGCATCGCGCTGCTCGGTCGCCGTGACGGTCGGCGCGGTCGCGGCGGCAAGATCCAGCGTGTAGGCGCCGGCCGGCAGCGGACGCGACACGGCGATGTTCCAGTCGCCCTCGCGCGGCCCGTAGCGGCCGATCACGTGCCGCCCGGAATCGCGCAACACGGCGCGGAGCGGGGTACTGCCGAAGCTGGTCAGGCTCACCACGCGCGAAGTGTCGATTGTGAACGGCACCGTCCCTGGAAGTGTCACCTGCCGCGGCCGGTCTGGCTGCAACTCGGTGCTATCGAGCGCGACGGTGTAGGCCGCGCGGTCGTTGCGCCCCAAGCTCGTCACGTTCAGCTGATAGCCGCCGGGCGGCAGCGTGCCCCGCCAGGTGCCGACGACCCGCTGCACCGAGCCCGGCCCGCGCAGCTCGCCGACCATCGTGGTGTCGAGGGTGAGCGTCACCGTTGCCGCGCCCTCGAGCGTGAAACGCCACTGGTCCGGCGTGCGGGGCGTGGATTGGCTATCAGGTTCACGCCATGTTGCCGCCTGCGCCGCATTGAACGGCAGCGGGTGCGGGCCATGCCCCACGATGGTGGCCGACGGTTCGATCGTCCGGAGCCGCACGACGACCTCGCGGGCTGTGGGGGACGGCTCGATCAGCAAACGAGCTTGCCCAGCTGGCATCCTGCGTTCCAGGCCATCCAGCGGACCAGGCCGGGTGAGCGGCCAGCCCTGCTCGTCCTCGAGCCGGCCGCTCCAGGCCGTCCCCAGGCTCAGCACATCGAAATGCAGGGTGGCGGCTGCGGCGACGTCGATCGGGATGGCCGCCCCGGTGCCAGCGGGAAGACTGGCGCGGACGGTGCCACCCGGCGCCAGGGCGGCGGTGGTGAGCAGCGGCGCCGGCGTCGCGAGAAGGCCGGCATGACCGGCGGAGTCCTCGGCGGTGACCGAAACGCGATAACGCCCGGCGCGCAGCATGGTCTGCACCAGCATGTTTTGCCCGACGCCGTTGGCCTCGCCCGTAGCAATCTCCGGCAGGAATGCGGTGCCGAGCCGGCCGGCGGTGCGCAGCCGGCCAGTGGTCTCGATGCGGTAGAGCCCGCCGGTCGCGACGGACAGGCCGAAGGAGGCGTTCTGCTGACTCGCCAGGTCGAAATAGGTCGGCGTGCCGGCCTGCATATTGGTCTGCTGGTCCAACGGCGCCGGTGCCGGGATCGCGACGGCCGGCGGTATGGTCCGTCGCCAGGCCAGCACGACCGTGCGCGCATGGTCGGCCGGCGGCACCGTGACGACGGTACCGCCCGCGACCGCGCGGCTGGTGTAGGGAACCCGGCCGCGATCGATTTCCGTGACGTCCAGCGTGCCGCCCGGCGTGATCGAGACCGGGACGTCCGTGCTGGCCAGGGCGGCGAGCGTGATGGCGAGCGGGCCTTCCGCGAGCGCGACCGGCGCCGGTCGCGCGGAAAGGCCGATCGTCACGCCCGGCGCGGTATTGCCGAGCAGGCGGAACTGCTCGCCCGCCGCGAGCGTCTGCAGGCCGAACGGCAGGACCGGGTCGCGCGGCAGCGCCTCGGCCAGTGGCGGGGTCAGTCCCGGGGCGCCGAGCGTGACCTCGACCGCCCCGAACGCGCCGGGCTGCGGCCGCAACGCGAACGCAAAATAGCCTTCCGGGAGATTGCCCTCGCCACGGCTCGACTGGGTCGCGACGCCGGTGCTGCGCAGCGTCACCGGGCCGCCGAGGCTGTGGGCGAATAGCGTGGTCGGCCCGCGCAGATTAAAGCCGGTGCGCCAGCCCGTGCTTGGGCCAAGCGTCGGCAAGGTGTCGGCCACGATGCGGGCCGGACGGGTGCTGCCGTCATCGCGCAGCAGCAACAGCGTCGGTGGCACCGCATCGCCGCCGGCGCCCTCGGCCACAGCGGACAGCCAATAGGTACCCGGCTTGCTGAGGCTCTTCGCAGTGCTGCGCTCGAGCGCGCGGAGCGTGTAGCGCTGGCCCTGCGCGGCGCGGAGTTCCACGGCGCCGGCCTCATCCGCCGCAACCGCCAGCCGCGCCGTCGGCTCACGGCTGTCCCGCTCGATCGTGGCGTCGTGGGCGCCGACCGACAACTCGGCCGCCTCGGCCTTCGGCAAGGCAAGCGTGAGCAGGGTCGCCGTCGGCGGGCGCTGAAACACCTCGCTGCCGAACGGGCCGACCTGCCCTACGGCCCAGCCCGCCTCCAGCGCTTCGGACAGCCCGGCGCGTAGATGGAAAGGCTGGCTGGCATCACCGTCCGTCCAACTCGCCGCCCGGCCACCATAAGCCACGACCAGATACGTGCCGGGCTCGACCTGCCCGATCAGCCGCATATCGGTCAGCCCGTGACCCGGCGACGGCTCGATCGACGTCGTCTGCGGCTGCAGCCCGCTCAACTCGCGCCCATCCCGCCACAGCCGCAGATCGGCCAGCGCGCGTCCCGCCGCCTCGATGCGCACGGTGCCGGAGGCCGGCACAGCCAACCAGAACGCGCGCTGCTCGCCGTCGGCCAGCGTGGCGGCGAACGGCTCGCCGGGCTGCGGCAGCGCGGCGGGCGCGGCCGCGTCATGGAACGGTTGCACCTCCAGCGCGACGGCGCCGGACGCCCCCGGCGCCGTCAGCACGAGCACCTTGTAGTCGCCGACATCCAGCAACTCGTCGATCCGCCCGTCCTGCGACCCGGCCGCCCCCGCCACGTCGGATGGCCCGGTGAGCATGTCCACCACCTGCAGCGCCGCGCCGCGCGCGCTCTTGGCCGATAGCGAGAAGCGGCCCGGGCTGGTCACATGCAGCAAGGTCTCGGCCTGTGGGGCGGCCGGCAGGCTGGTTCGGTCGAGCGTGGCCGCTGGCCGTGGTATGGCGGTCGACGGGATGCTGGGTGGCGCGCGCCGGGTTGCGACCGGTGTTTGGGTGGGTATCTGGGCCGGCAACGGCGTGGGTGCCAGCGCAGCGATGCGCGCCGTCAGCTGGGTTTTGAGGCAGGCCGTGATTGCCGGAGCCGGCAGTGCGCAGGCGACATCGCGCTGCTTCAGCCACCGGAGTTGCTCCTGCCGGAGAGCCTCCCGTCGCGCCGGCGCTCTCGTCGAGGCATCGCTATAGGCTTGCGCCGCCGATCGATCGAGCCCGATCAACCCGGGATCTGCACAGATCGCCCGCTCGGTCGGGGATCGCGCTTTGCTGCAATCGATGCCGGGCGTCGAGCCCTGTGCCGCCGCCGTGCCGGACTGAACTGTCGCGACGATGAGCATGACGCACAACGACCGGGTTGGCACCATGAGCATCGGGCATCCCTGCACTATCGCTCGATCATCTCATGTCGGGCTCGTTGCCGAAACCCTCCTTTCTCACGTCCTGCGGAAACGGCGTGGCTGTTAAGATGTTGTTCACCGCCCATCCATAAGATGGCGGCATGCCAGGCGAGAAAACCTCCGCTGCTCGGCCCGGCGTGCACCGCACGGTGCGATCCGTGGACCGACGAAATCTCGGTGTCGGGCCAGTTGCCGGCGTCGCGCTAATGGTTGTCGCCCTGATGTTCGCCGCGTCCAGCGCTCGGGCCCAAGAACCGCCCGCCGACCGATATGCACTCACCTTCTTCTCGAAGCCGACGACGGTTCGAACCTCAGCCGATAGGCGTGAACTCCTCGTGGTCTTTCCCGGTGCCTTGCCGGATGGCGAGGTGGACCGGGTCACGCATGCGCTGGGCACCCTGCTCGAATCGTACGCGGAAGGATACGGCGCCATCCGCTTCCGGCTGACGGTGCCGGTCCGTGCCTCCATGGCTTCCGGCAGCGACCGGCGGGTGATCGAGGTCGTGCCGGAGGCCAGCGCGCGCGCCAGCCTGGAGGACGAGCGCCGGTTGCAACTGCTGCAAGCGCGCGAGCAGGCGCGAGAAGGCGACGTCGCGGGCGCCCGCGCCAATCTGGAGCGCATCGTGGCCGAGCGGCCGCAGGACATCGAGCCGCGCCTCGCACTGGCCGATACCGAGATCGGCGTCTCGCGCTGGCAGCACGCGCTCGGGCTGTACGACGGCATTCTGCGCCTGTTTCCGGAGGCGACCGACATCGGGCGCGATCGCACCGGGCTCATGCTTCAGCATGCGCCGTCGGTGCGGGCCGATGCCGGCCTGACATTCGGCCCCGGCGGAGAACGTGCGCAGAGCGGGACCGTAAGTGGCGACATGCCCCTGGGCGAAACCTGGCGCGTCGGGGCATCGGTGCAGACCACCCACGACACCATCCGCGGCTTACGCCGATCGGGCTCCGCAGTTGCGGCCAATTACGACGGAACGAAGCTGCTTCAAGACCTATCGCTGACGCATCAATGGCAGACGCCGACCGATACCACGAGGATCGACGTGTATACCGCGCTTCGGACAGTTGGCGCTTCCTTCTCCCAGACCCTGACAACATCGTTCGGCCAGACCACGGTCGGCGGATACTACCACCAGCCCTATTGGGGCACGGTGATGGCGTTTGCCGCCAATGCACGCCGTGACCAGCTCGGCATCGCACATGCCGTGCCGCTGCCGGACCGGTGGCAGGCACAGCTCGGCGCCGGGCTGATCCGTTACGGCCTGCCGGGCTACGACAGCGTCGCTGCCGGCCCGAGTGCGCTGGCCGGGATCAGCCGCGGCCTGCCGGATCGCTGGATGCCGCTGCAGGACATGCAGGTCCGGCTCGGATACCGCCTGGAGGCGGAGTACTTGTCCAATATCCAGATGGGGCCGACATCGGCCGGGCTGCTTCCTTTGCTCGATGTCCGCAAACGCGAGGTCCACAGCCTCTATGCGGAAGGCTCGGCGCCGGTCGGGCTGGGTCTGGCCACAGTATCGATGGGCTACGCGCTCGACCGTTTCGGCGGCGGCGGCCCGCAGGCGGTGATCCGCTACGGCAGTGGCCAGGACAGTGATCGGCTGTCGTTCTCGGTCGAGGCCGGGCTCGGCCCGTCGCTCGATGTCCGCACACGCACCCTGTTTCATCTCGGCGGCTCACTCGTGTGGCGCTTAGGCGAATGAGCGATCGGATGGACCATCCATGACCACTGCCCTCGACCGCCGCCCGGCACGACCGATCGGACCGACCGTTCTGAACGCACGCTTCGCCTGGCGCGGTGTCGTGGAAGCGGTGGCGCTGATCACCGGCATGCTCGTGTTCGATCGCCTGTTCGGCAGCGGGCACCGCTTCCTGGGCGTCGAGCCGCATCCGTTCGGCATCGCGGTGTTGCTGGTCGCCGCCCAGTACGGCACCGCCGAGGCGGCCGCGACCTCGATCTTCGCGACGCTCGCACTACTGGCCTTCAACGTCCCGGAGCAGGATTTCGACCAGGAGCATTACGCTTGGCTCCAGGGCCTGGTGCGCGATCCGCTGATCTGGCTCAGCACGTCGTTAATCGTCGGCGAGATTACCGCCCGCGCGCGGCAGCGGTCGCGTGAGGCGGCGGCGCTCGCGATCCGCCGCGAAGGCGAGTTGGGCACCATGGTCCAGGCCAACACCGAACTCGTGTCGCGCATCACCATGCTGGAGACGCGCATGGCCGGGCAGCAACGCACCGTGACCTCGATCTACGAAGCAGCCCGCGGGCTCGGCCCCAGCCGTGACGCGGTGCTCTCCGGTGCGCTCGCGCTGGTCCGCGCGGCGACTGGCGCGACCCGGGCTTCGATATTCCTGCTCGAGGGAAACGTCTTGACGCCGGTCGGGGGCGATGGCTGGAACAGCGGCGAGCGCTCTGCGCCGATCTCGGCCGACAGCGCTTGCTTTCAGGCGATCGTCGGCGAGCGACGCTGCTTGTTGGTCAACAACGCGGTCGATCGCGAAATCCTCGGCGGTCTGGGCCTACTCGCGGGCCCGCTCGTGACCGCCGAGGGCGCGGTCAAAGGCGCGTTGTTCGTCGAGGCGATCCCGTTCACGCAACTTCACCTCGGTGCGGTGGCGGGTTTCCGCTCCGTCTGCGACTGGGTCGGCGATGGCGTCGAGAAAGCTGAACGCTACGAAACAGCGCAGCAGGGCCGGTTCCTCGTCGAAGGCTCCAGTCTGGTCTCTGCCGCACAGGCCGATCGCGTGACCGGCCTGCTCGGTGCCACCGCACGCCGGATCGGCTTCGATCTGAGCTTGATGCGCCTCGATCTCGGCCCGGAGATCGCATCGGGCGAGCCGCGGCGCACGCTGATCACGGTCATGGAAGCGGTGCTGCGCGATACCGACCTGCTGATCGAAGGTGACCAACCGGATCGCTTGCGCGTGCTGATGCCCGGCACGGCACTGCGCAGCGTGCCCGTCGTTGCGGAGAAGCTGCACGCGGCTCTGGCAATGCAGGACAGGGCGCTGCGCGACAGCGTCACGATTTCCTGGCTCGCCCTCAACCAAGTGGCACGGCAGGAAGTGGCCGCGTGACCGGTCCGCTCCCGCACTGGACGGACAACACCGCACGCGTGCTGAGAGCAACGTCCGCACTGCTCACGATCGAACTCGGCTGTATCGTCCTGGCGGCAGATGCCACCCCGATTGCCGCCATCGTGCTGCATGCATGTTGCTGCACCGTCTTCGCCTCCTTGGCCTTCTGGCGTGGTGTTGCTCGGACGCCGGCGGCGGCGGCGGTGAGGGTCGTGGCTCTCACCGCCCCTTTCCTCGGACCGATGGCCGCATTGGCCGGACTGGTCATCCTGGCCGTCATCGCCGTCGCGCACGACCCGGTGGCCAACGCGTCGATATGGCACGAGCACCTGTTCCCGAATCTCGCCGTCGATGAACTGACCGAACGCACGGAGGAGATCAGCCGCCGCCAATCCGGCAATGACGGCGCTGGCGAGATCGAGTCGTTCTTCGACGTGCTGCGGTGGGGCACGCTGCCAGAAAAGGAGCATGTGCTCTCCCTGATCAGCCGCAGTTTCCGTCCCGAATTCGCCCCGGTCTTGCGCGCCGGTCTGGCCGTCGACGACCTCGGCTTGCGCGCCCAGGCAGCGGCCGGTTTGTCGATGTTGGAAACCCGCATCTCGGCTCGGCTGGGCGATCTGCAGGAAGCATTCCATGATGCCGGCCCGGAACAGCGGAACGTCGCCGCGATCGACCTTGCCCTTGCCCTATCGGACGCGGCGCATACCGGCCTCTACGATGAGGCGCGAAACACGGAGATGCGCCGCGAGATCGTATCGATCCTGACGGACTGCGCAGACCCGGGCGATCCACGAATTAGCACAATGCTGGGGCGAACGCTGATCCAACTCGGCGAGTTCGATCGTGCGGTCGAGACCCTGAGTGGTGTTGCTGATGTGACCACCTCCGGTGAAGCGGCATTCGACTGGCTGTTGGAGGGCGTGTTCCGCCAGGGCGACTATCGCCGCATCGGCTCGTTGGTCGAAGGCCGCACAGAGAGCGTGCGCAGCTTGGTTCAACAGGATGGGCCGCTTGCGCCGGCGCTTCGGTTCTGGGGCGCCGCGGCATGATGGCCGACGTGTGCTTGCTGCTTGAAGGCACCTACCCCTTCGTCTCCGGCGGCGTGTCGAGTTGGGTGCATCAGTTGCTCCTCGCCCATTCTGACCTGTCGTTCCACCTGGTCTGTCTGACGCCCGACGATCGGCCGCGCATTCAGAAATTCCAACCGCCCGACAATGTCCGATCGGTGAACTGCATCCCGCTGCAATCCCTGCCGATGGGGCAGCGAGTGCCGAGCAAGCAAACGCGCACGGCTGTTGAAGCATTGCTGGCGATCGTCGACCGTCTCTTGCGCGGCGTGGCCACCGTCGATGACCTGACCAGCTTCGCCAAGCAGACCGCCGGGCTGGGCGGCTTGGCGGGGCGGTCGCTGCTGCTGGACAGTCGGATGGCATTCGAGACCGTGAAGGCCGGCTACGAGCAGATCGGGTCGGAGTCGTCATTCCTCGATTTCTTCTGGTCCTGGCGCAGCCTGGCCAGCGCCGTCCTCGCGGTCCTGCTGCCGCCGCTGCCCGAGGCGCGCTGTTACCATGCAGTCTCGACCGGGTTCGCCGGGCTACTCGGCGCCCGGTTGGCTGCGGCGACCGGCCGGCCGTTGATCCTGACGGAGCACGGCATCTACACCAACGAACGCCGCATCGAGATCGCCATGGCCGACTGGCTCTACCAGGGCCCGGAGATGTCGTTCGCGCCCCGCAAGGTCAGCCGCGACCTGCGTGATCTCTGGATCGAGGCGTTTGAAGGTTTTGCCCGCCTCACCTACGCCGCCGCCGATCCGGTGGTCACCCTTTATCGCGGCAACCAACGGCTCCAGCTTCGCGACGGCGCCACCCCGGCCCGCCTTTCCATCATCCCGAACGGCGTCGATTTCGAGCGCTACGCCGCCGTGGTCCGCGACCCGGCCCCGCGTTCCCCAACCGTTGCCCTGATCGGCCGCGTCGTGCCGATCAAGGACGTCAAGACCTTCATCCGCGCCGTCGGTCTGCTGCGGCGTAGCATTCCCGATGCCCGTGGCGAGATCCTCGGCCCCCTTGAGGAAGATCCAGCCTACGCCCGGGAATGCGCCGCCCTGATCCGCCAATTAAGCCTCGACGACGCCATCACGCTTCAGGGCCCGGTGGTCGTGCAGGATTGGCTCGCCCGCATCGACATCTCCGTCCTTACCTCCATCTCCGAAGCCCAACCTTTAACCATCCTCGAAGCAGGCGCCGCCGGCGTCCCCTGCATCGCCACCGATGTCGGCGCCTGCCGCGAGATGATCGAGGCGGACCCGCCCGGCGAGAGCCCGGTGGCTGCCGGTGGCGCAGTCACGCCGATTGCCAACCCGGCGGCCACGGCGACCGCGATGGCGACCCTGCTCGCCGACCACCGCCGTTGGACCAGCGCCAGCCGCGGCATGCAGGAGCGCGTACGCACCCGCTTCCTGAAATCCGATTGCGATCGCGCCTACGCGCGTCTCTACGGCCGCGCCATCGAGCGCCGGCTCTCGGCATAGGAGCGGGCAATGGCTGGCATCGGCTTCGTTCTTCGCCGCCTCACCCGGCGTGATGACCTCTCGGGCGCGCTTCAGGCGTTCACGGCCGCGGCGGCCATCACCTCGGGCCCCTGGCTGCTGACCGTGCTGGCCATCGCCGGCTCCGGGCTCGGTGACGCGCTGGCGAACTCGCCGCCGGAATATCAGACGTTCCGGGTCATGCTATCTTACGATTTCTGCTTCTCGTTGGTCCTGACGGCGCCGGCGACGACGCTTGCCGCCCGGCTCGTGGCCGACCAGCTCTTCGCCGGCAATGTCGACGAGATCGTGCCGACATTCCTGGCCACCCTGGCCTTTGCGCTCCTCGTGCAGATGCCGCTCGTGGTCCTATTCTGGCTCGTCCCGATCGATGTCGGTTGGGTTGCCGCAGCCGCCGCCATCGCCTGCTACGCCGCCCTTGTCGCGCTGTGGGTGACGACGGCGTTCCTGTCGGTGCTGCGCGATTTCGGCTTTGTCCTGTTGTGTTTCTTGGGCGGCATGATCGTCGCGTGTGGCGGCTCGCTCATCGCCGGGCAGATGTTCGGAACGGCCGGAATGCTGACCTGTTTCGCCTGTGGCATCGCCGTCATTGCATTTGCCGGGATCGGCCGATTGTTTCTGCGCTTCCCTTACGGGCCGTTGAAGCTCGGAGCCCTCCTGCGTGCGGCGCGGCGAAATCGAACGCTGTTGTTGATCGGCCTGCTGACCGCGGCGGCACCCTGGGCGGACAAGTGGATCATGTGGTTCGGCCCATCATCGGAGCGAATGGCGAGCGGCCTGCATCATGCGCCGTTCTACGACAGCGCGATGTTCCTGGCCTACCTCGCCATGGTGCCCGGCTCCGCCGCATTCTTTGTCATCGCCGAAACAGGTTTCTTCCTTTCTTATCGCCGCTTCTTTGACGAAATCCTGAGCGGCGCGAGTTTCTCGCGCATCGAAAGTCAGCGGCGCGAATTGTGCGGCGGCATCGCCGATGCCGGCGTCTCCCTCGTCCTGCTCCAAAGCCTCGTTACCGTGACGATCGAGCTTTCAGGCCCGATGCTGGTGCAAGCCGGTGTTTTGACACCCGTGCAATATCCGATCTTTCGCTTCGGTGTTCTGGGCGCGCAATTTCACCTGCTGCTGAACTGTGTTCTGGTCGTGATGAGCTATTTGGACCTGCGCGCCGACCAGATCGCCTGCGCTTCGGTGTTCCTTGCCCTGAACGCGGCACTTACCGCGGCAGCGCTCCTGTTCGGCTCGAACTTCGACGGTTACGGCTACTTCCTCGCGGGCGTCCTCGCTTTCATCTTTGCCGCCGGACTGGCTGCACATCGATGCCGCGATCTCATCTACGTGGCGTTCATCCGCAACAACGCCAGCGTTCGCGACGCGCACTGACCGCCCCTTCACTTTTTCTCAACCCTCTCGCGATATCCTCCATCGGCAGCGGTGCCGGAGCCCGACGTGTCGAACCGAACCAGACCCTTCCTTCACGCGCTGCTCGGTGCCTTGGCGGTCGCCGGTGCGGCGCCCGCCGTCGCGGAGGAACCTGCGCGCTTCGTGGTGTACTATGGTCAGGATGCCGCGCCCGACGATTTCGCGCCGTATCGACGCGCCGTTCTGGACGCCGACCATCACCCCCCGCTCGCGCCGCTCAAGGCCAGGGGCATCGAGTTGTTCGGCTATGTCAGCATCGGCGAAGCGGACCAAGCACGGTCCTACCATGGCGACGTGGCGGCAGCCGGGCTCCTGCTGGGAGCGAACCCGAACTGGCCCGGCGCGCGCTACGTCGATCTGCGCAAACCCGCCTGGCGAACGCTCCTGCTCGACCACATCATTCCGGGCGTTCTCGCTCAGGGCTTCCAGGGCTTGTTCTTGGACACGTTGGACGACGCCGCTTTCCTCGAGAACGCCGACCCGGTCAACAATCGCGGCATGATCGGCGCCGGAGCCGCGACGATCCGCGCGATCCGTGCTCGTTTCCCCACGATCCCGCTCATGCTCAACCGGGCCTACGAGGTGGCCGCCCTCGTGCCGAACGATCTGGAATCGATCTTGGCCGAGAGCATGGCCGGCGACTATGACTTCCGGACCAAGCGATACCGCCTGCGCGCCGGGCCGGATCTGGCGTGGGGCATGGCGCGCGTCGCCGAGTTGCGGGCGCAGAACCCGAGCCTCGGCCTCTATTCGCTCGATTACTGGGACCCGAAGGACCCGCGGGGCATCGCCCGTCTCTACGAGCGGGAGCGGCGCGCCGGCTTCGTCCCCTATGTCGCGACGGTCGATCTGCAGACCATCGTTCCCGAACCCCGCGCGAGGGCGTCGCGATGACCCTGCGGCCCCTGTCCCGGCGGGAGATCCTGCTCGGCAGCGTCGCCGCCATCGCGTCGGGCCGGGGTGCGACCGCAGGGCAGATGAGGGCGGACGCCGTCACCGTACCCCGTCGCGTCCTCGCGCTCTACGACGGCTCGGTCAGTCCGAATATCAGGATGGCGACGCCGCACGCGTTTGCCGCAATGCCACTGGAATGGCTTGGTTTGACACTCGAGTATCACGACATCCGGGAGGAGCTGCCGCCGATCTGGTCGGACCCGTCTTACCGCGGCGTTCTGAGCTGGTTCTCGGAGCCGAACCTTTCCGATTTCGCCACTTACGTGACTTGGATCGGCCGAGTTGCCGCCTCTGGCCGCCATGTCGTCCAGATCGGCGACGCAACCGCGAAGCCTGGAACGCCGTCAGCCAAGCAAGCGGACCAACTACGGAACAAGCTCTACGCCGCCCTCGGCCTGCGCCCCCTGGGCCAGTGGAGCGACGTAACGCTCGGCGATAGCGTGTCCCATCGCGAGATCGCCAGCACCGAATTCGAGTGCCGTTTCGATGCCGGCTTCCCGTCGCACGAGCTGTTTGTGCCGACCCGGCCGGACTGCGCTTCGTGGCTGGTGATCAAGCGGGCGGACCAAAACCAATCCCTGTCGCACCTGGTCGTCGTCTCTCCGGCAGGCGGCTTTATCGCGCCGGGTTACGCCACGAAAGCCGATCCACAGACCGGGATCGAGCAATGGTTTGTTGATCCGTTCGCGTTCTTCGCCGCTGCATTCGGAACCGACGATCTCCCGGCCGCCGACACGACGACGCTATGCGGCAGCCGGATCTACTACAGCCACATTGACGGTGATGGCTGGCGCTCGGTCAGCCAGGTGCGGTCGCCGGGTCGAGCCGCGCCGACGAACGCGGAAGTAATCTTGACCTCCGTGATCGCCCCGAACCCAGATCTTCCAGTCACGGTCGCGCCGATCGCCGCCGAGATGGACCCCGAGTTCGCAGGCGACCTGCGGGCGATCTCCGCCGCTCGCGGATTGTTCCGCCTCGCCCATGTCGAGGCCGCGACGCACACCTACACACACCCGTTCCGTTGGGCCTTTTTCAAGAACTACGACCCGGCGGCCGAAGCGCCATTCCAGGACGCCTACCGCAGCGCGGTCAGCGGTCGCCCCGTGGTGGTCGATGCCTCCGATCCGTCCATTCCCGGCGCACCCGGTTGCTGCGGCCGAGGTGCCCGCAGCGGCCCGACGCCGCCCCGCGCCTTCGGCGGGCGCCCGTTCGACCTGGAGCAAGAGGTTGGTGGTGCTGTTAAGCTGATCGAAGCCATCGGAGCTGCGTCCAACAAGCGTATTCGCCTGCTGCAATGGCCCGGCGATTGCCTCCCGTTTCCCGCTGCCCTGCGCGCCGTGGCAGACGCCGGGCTCCTCAACATCAACGGCGGCGACACGCGGTGCGACCGCGAGTTTCCAAGCGTGAGTGCGGTAGCTGCGCTCGGCTTCCGGCGAAACGGGCTCACACAGATCTACGCGTCGAATAGCAGCGAAGAGCTTTATACTGATTTATGGACCGATCGTTATTTCGGATTCCGAGATCTTCCTGAGACATGGGACCGAACCGAGGCACCGCGGCGCTTGAAGCCGTTCAACCTTTATTATCACATGTACTCCGGTGAGCGCCGGGCTAGTCTGGACGCCTTGCTAAGCAACATTGCCGCCCTGCGGACGCGAGGAAATTACATCGCCGTGTCGGCCAGCGACTACGCTGCTGCTGCAAACGGTTTCTTCTCAGCCAGCTTCATGCCCGATGGACCCGCTGCATGGCGGATCCGAGACCGTGGCGGCCTGCAGACGATCCGGTTCACCAATGCCAATCAGCGCTCGCTCGATCCGGCCGCGTGCGTCGGCGTTCTCGGCGAACGCACGGTCAATGGTCATCTCTATATCGCGCTCGATCCAGCCGTGGCCGAACCTCGAGTAGCGCTTGCAGTAAGAAGTTCCAGCGTAGTGAACAGGCCCCTTTTGTCACATTCATCTTGGACCGTCAGTCATCTCACCTTCCAGGATAGCCGCTTCTCCTTCAAGGCTCAGGGGCATGGCCCAGGAGAGATAGTCTGGCGTGTCATTCCTGGTCGGCAATGGACTGTTCGCCTGGCCAGCGATGCCAGTGTGGTCCTCAGTGACGCAGATGGGATGTTGCGCCTTAACTTGCCTCAAGTTGCGACGTCGCCGACCGACGTCTTGGTAGAGTTGATGGTGACGTAATGTCGTCAACGATCTCCGGTTCGGCGGCGACATACTTGGTTCGACCGCTTCGCTATCGATCTCTGCAAACGTTGCTGGCACTGACCGTGTTCGGAAGTCTCCTGTGTTCCTACTGGCTGTTGCCGAGCCGATTGGAGCGGGTTTCGGCGGCATTGGAACGCGGCGATCAGCCGGTCATCGAGCATGAGTTGACCCAGGCGGCCGAGCACCCGACCGACCCTGGCGAGACTCGCGCATTAGCCGACGTCGCATTGACGCTTGGCGAACCGGACGTTGCGGCAGCAATCTTGGAGCAGTCGCTCGCGCAGCAGCCGAATAACCTGACCGCGATGCGCCGACTGCTCGAAATCCAACGCCAGCGTCATCGTATGGGCGATGTCGCTGCTCTAGACGAGCGCATCTATGCGCGCAGCGGTGATCCGGACGCGCTGCGCGAGGCCGCCGACATCTACGCCAGTCAGCACCGGACCACCGATCGGATCGATGCCTTGCGGCGCCTCAACGCCATCGGCCACGCATCTGCGGCGGACATCGGGGAACTGGCTCATCGGTTGTCCGACGCAGGCAAGGGACGCGAGGCTGCGGGATTGGTGATGGGCTGGCTCACCGATCGGACCAAACTACTGCCTTCTGAGATCATCGCTTTGGCCGCAGGGCTCACAGCAGATGCTGACGACGCGGAAGCCGTGGCCGCCCGCTTGGGAGCGCTGATCGACCGCGCGGGAGAGACAGGTCCGCTCTATGTGTTGACTCAGACTTATGCCGAGCGCGGCCATCCCAACCTGTCATTAGTTGCGGGTCTGGCGCTGGGCGACGCGATGCAGGCCAAACCTGAGGTCGCCCTGCTCTTGGCTCAATTGGAGACGTCGCAGGGCCGGTTCGGGGCGGCACGACGCCGTCTCGACGCAGTTTACGCTGCCGGCCAGATACCGCCTGCCGGGTTGGCGATGCTCGCAGATTTGAGCTTACAAACTGGAGACATCGCTCGGGCGGCGAGCCTGACTGCCGGGATCCCAGCCGACGAACTGCCCGAAGGCTTCCCGCATCGTCTTGTCGACGCCGCCTTCGCGGCGCGCCGGATGGATGCGTTGTCCCGCTTGCCCTTCGCTCCCCTGGCCGCCGGGTCGCCCGGTAGCGCGGCGGTTGTCGCACTCGCGCAAGGTGACCGCCTGCAAGCTCGGGCATTAGTCTTGCGGGCACTGGGTGAATTTGCCGATCTGGAAGATCTGGGTCCGGCATTCGGCAGCGCCGTCAGGACATTGGGGTTGGAGCACGCGACCATTGCTCGCCTGCTGAGTGCCGCCAAGGCGGGTACACTCGGTGATCAGGAGCTTTCCTTACTCATCGATATCTCGGCAACCTCTCGCGCGGAGATGCCGGCTGTGATGCAGGCACTCCGAGCGCAGCGAGATCTGACGCCGAGGGCCGGTGTGGTCTGGGCAGGTGTCGCGGCCCGGGTCGGCAGCATTCCCGACGTGATCGCATGGTTGCAAGGACATGCCGGACAGGTGCCGACGGACGCTTTGCTGGCGATACTGCTGGCCGCGAACGAACGTGCGAGTGGTGAACTGGCGAACGCTGCGGCGGCGTTGCTGGTGGGTCGATCGGGCCTGCCCGATGGTTGGACACCTGCCGAAATAGCGTGGAGCGCACAAGCGACCAAGCCGATGACGATGGCTCGCTTGCGAGAGGGATTGGCGCTGCTTGGTTCGCCAACGGTGAATACGGTGGCCAGGAACCGGATCGTAGTGAACCTGGTCGGGGCGCGTGATTTCACGCGCGTGGCGAAGGCTTTGATCCATACGCCCGACATCGATGGCAGCATCGATTGGCTGGTCAGCGCGGCAAGCCAGGCGCAATCGCCGGACCGCCTGATGGCCCAACTCGGTTTGTTGGCGAACATCGCGCCACATCGGTCGCTGCCGCTGCTGGCACAGGCTTGGACCACAGACCCTCGACATTTGTTGTCGCTCTACATCGCGGCGCTGATTCGAGATCATCAAGCCGATGCAGCGCAAAGCGTGGCGATGTCTGGCCTGAGAGGCCTTTCTGTCAAACAGCAGGATGCGATCCTGTATGACGCGCTGGCCGGCCTGCAGCAGGACGAAGCGTTGCCGCTTTTGCGCCTCAGTGCGCGGCTTGGACGCGAGGACTGGATCATCGCTTACCAGGAGGCCTTGGCACACGCTGGTTTGCTTGACGAATTGCGCAGTGATTTGCGGGCACAGGCGGCAGCTCCGGCGTTGAACTCAACCCGAAAGCTGGCAATTGCCTCGCGCCTAGTCGAGTTAAACGACCGGGCCGGCGCGATCGCGATCTTGGAAAAACTCGCGTCAGGTCTGCGGCCGAACGACCCGGTGGTGGAGCAACTCGTCTATCTCTGGGGACCTCGCGCGGATCCGGATGCCATCCGATGGACGCACGACCAGGCTACTGCGGCAACGCTGTCGGAGCTGCCGAAATGGCTGGAACACATCGCCTATCTCGGCGCTCCACGGGCCGTGATCGAGATCGTGGAGGCCCGCCCCATGATCCTCGGAACGAGCGCGGCGGCCATCCGTACCTATGGGGCTGCCTTGATCGCAGCGGACGTGAAGAGCAAACCCAACCTGACGGCTGCCATCGCAACCAACCCGGCGCCCGACGTAGCGGATGCCCTGGCGCAACTCGCTCTCGACAGTGGTCAGGCTCACCCGGCCTGGCAGGCGTCGCGACTGGCTGTTTCGCGCGCACCGAACGATGGGGCTACTCTGTTGCTGGCAGCGCAAGCATCCGCCTCGGTCCGCCGCTCAGCCGAAGCAGCGGCCCTTTACACCAAATTGCTGGCACTCGGACCACAGGACCCGGCCGTGATGATCGATGCCGGCGATGCGATGCTCGCGGCGAAGCAGAGCGAGACGGGGCGTCGCGTTCTGACCGCTGCGTTGCTGCGCCTTCCGGCAACTCCGACCACGTTGGGCGCTGCGCGCCAACGGGCTAGAGCCTTGACGCTGCTCAAGCGATCGAACGAAGCGACCGCCTTGCTGACACAGTGGCTTCAGCGTTTTCCGAACGATGCCGGCCTTCAGGCGGACCTTCTACAAGCTAAGCTGGACGGAACCCTGTCGGAGTAATGAACCCAGGGCGAGCACGGGTGATGATAGTTGCTGGCTTACTCGAGTTCTCGAGCAGTGATGCTTCAACCGGTGTTCCGGGTCATCAACGGCGCTGGTAGGCTGCGAACCGTTCAGAAATCATGCACCTGAGGCAGTCAGGAGTGGAATTCGGCCGGGATCGGTAGATTACCCGCAGGATTCGTGTCGTGGCGCGAGAGGCTGAGGAGTGTGCCGTCCTCGACGAATGGCTGTAGATCGGCCTCGATCGCGTCTGCCGTCGCACGCTCATAGACTTCGGCGTCATGAACCCGCACGGCGATTGAGAGGCGGTGTTTCGCGCGCTTGGCCGGGTCGGCCAGGGTCGCCGCGGTCCAGCGCCCGAGTGGCGACTCCGCTTGCGCCGGGTCTGCCAGAAACGCCTCAAACGCATCAAGTTGCGTGACCAGGCGCGCGTCATGCCGGCGCAATACCCCATGGAGCGGATGGGCGGGATCGTCGAGCAAGGCGCGCCCGGCATCGTCGACGTGAAGGCGTAGTTGATGCTGCCAGTCCGCGCTCATCGGCTCGATCTCCTCCACGTCAGGCAGCCTGGTTCTTGCGCCCGGTCGCCAGAGCCGCGACCGCGTCGGCCGTCGCGGCCGACAGCGTCCAGCCCAGATGTCCATGACCGGTGTTATAGAACACGCGCGGATTCCGCCCTTGCATGACCCGCGGCATCATATCCGGCATCATCGGCCGCAGCCCGGCCCACGGAACTGCCTGCCGCGTGCTCATTCCGGGAAAATGTGCCCGGCACCAGCGCACCAGCGGATCGACTCGTTCGGCGCGGATGTCGCGATTAACGCCGTTGAACTCGGCGGTGCCGGCGACGCGGAACCGGGTCGGGCCGAGCCGGCTGGTCACGATCTTGGCTTTGTCGTCGAGCAAACTGACCCATGGCGCCGCCGCCTGGTCCGCCGCCTCCGGCAAGCTCACGGTGATGGAGTAGCCCTTGACCGGGTAGACGTTCACCCGGTCGCCCAGGCTGCGGCCGAGATCGCGGGACAGCACCCCGCTGCAGACCACCACCTTGTCGAACCGGCTCACCTCCTCAGGCGGCACGGTCTGGTCGGACCGCGGCTCGGTAGACCGATGGCGGATCTCCACGCGGTCGTCCGCAGCGTTGACCCCGAGCACCAGCGTCGACAAGTTCATGGTCACGCCCAGCCGCGCGCAGGCGGCGGCAAGCCCGTTGGTGAATTTATGGATGTCGCCGGTGAAGTCCGACGGCGTATACCAGCCGCCATACAGGTCGCCCTGCAGCGCCGGCTCGATCTGCTTCATCTCGGCAACGGTGACGGCGCGACGTTCGAGCCCGCCTTTGGCCAGAAGCGCGGTGGTGCGCCGGGCGTCCTCAAAATCAGCCTTGGTCGCGTAAAAATGCAGAATGCCGCGCTCCTCGCAATCGAAGTCGATTCCGGCTTCGTCGGCCATGCGTTGCAGATGCGCGCGGGCCTCGATCGCCAGCCGCACGGTGGTGATCGTATTCTCCTCATGCTGCGGAATGGCGCCGATGAACTCGGCCATCCATGACAGCTTGTGCCAGGACGGCTTGGGGTTCACCAACAAGGGCGCCCCGCTACTGAACATCCATTTGAGGCCTTTGAACACCGTCGCCCAACTGTTCCAGACCTCGGCATTGGAGGCGGAAAGCTGCCCGCCATTGGCGAACGACGTTTCCATGGCCGCATACGGATGCTTGTCGAACAAGGTCACCCGGCAGCCGCGCCGCACCAGATTGTAGGCCGTAGTCACCCCGGTGATGCCGGCGCCGATGACGGCGATGCTGGGCTCCGACGAATCGGTCGTGCTGGACATGGTCTATCGATGCTCCGCGATGGCTGGAAGAGGGCGCCGCGCCGATGCGTGGGGCGGCGTCGGTCGCCGTCTCGGCAGCAGGGGATGGGCGGCGTCGCGAATCATGAACGGTTCCAAACTGAAGGGCGGAGGGTGCCATGCCGATCGCGCCAGCGGCAAGCGCGCCGGGCCCGCCTTATAGACTGGACGCGCCGCGGCGAGGCAACGATGGTGGTGCAATGGAACATCGTAATCTCGGCCGCTCCGGCCTGCGCGTCTCCGCCGTTGGCCTCGGCTGCAACAATTTCGGTGGTCGCATCGACCTCGAGGCGACCCGGGCGGTGATCCATAAGGCGCTCGACGTCGGCGTCACGCTGTTCGACACCGCCGACGTTTATGGCGAGCGGGGCGGGTCGGAAACCTCCATGGGCGAGGTGCTGGGCGATGCCCGCAAGCGGATCGTGCTGGCGACCAAGTTCGGTATGCCGATGGATGATAGCGGCGAGAGCCAGGGCGGGTCGCGCCGCTACGTGCTGGCCGCCGTCGAGGCCAGCTTGCGTCGGCTCAAGACCGATTGGATCGATCTCTACCAGCTGCATCGCCCGGACCCGCGCACACCGATCGAGGAAACCCTGCGCGCGCTCGAGGACCTCTCGCGCGCCGGCAAGATCCGCTACTACGGCTGTTCCAACCTCCCGGCCTGGCAAGTGGTCGAGGCGCACTGGGTCGCCAAGACGCTCAACCTGTCCGGCTTCGTCTCCTGCCAAGACGAATATTCGCTGCTGGTGCGGCAGGCCGAGCCGGAACTGATGCCGGCGATGCGCGCCTATGGGCTTGGCTTGCTGCCGTATTTCCCCCTCGCCAGCGGCCTGCTCACCGGCAAATACCGCCGCAACATGCCGATGCCGGAGCAGGCGCGGTTGACCAAGACCCAACGCCTGGCCGATCGCTACCTGACCGACGAGAATTGGGCCAAGGCGGAGAAGGTGATCGACCTGGCCGAAGCGCGCGGCTCCGCGCCGTTGGCCGTCGCTATCGGCTGGCTCCTGGCCCGCGACCCGGTCGCCAGCGTCATCGCCGGCGCGACGACGCCGCAGCAGATCGAGCAGAACGCCAACGCTGCCGCCTGCACGCTCACTGCCGACGACCTGGCCGAGCTGGACCGGGTCACCACCTAGAGCTCCGGAGAAAGAAGCGGATGCGCATCGCAGCCCTTTGCCTGGTCACCGCCATGCTCCTTGGCAGCCCGGCCTTCGCCGACGATGTCGCACCAGTCTCGCCCGCCGATCATCAAGCAATCGAGCGCGTCATCACGTCGCAACTCGACGCCTTCACCCGCGACGCTGCCGACGCCGCGTTCGGCTTTGCGTCGCCGAACATCCAGTCGATGTTCGGCGACGCGCCGCATTTCATGGCAATGGTTCAGCAGGCCTATCCGCCGGTCTATCGACCACGCTCGTTCACGTTCGAGCAACTGGTGACGGTCGCTGACCGGATCGTCCAACACGTCCTGATCATCGGGCCCGACGGCGCACCGGCGCTGGCGCTATACACCATGGAGCGCGAGCCGGACGGCACATGGCGGATCGATGGATGCACGCTGACCCGGCCGCCGGGGCTGACGACCTAGAGCGGCGGCCCTTTCACGACCTGAACCAACCCATCCGGCCGCACCCAGGTGGCGAACGCCCGCTGGATGTCTTCGGCTGTTAGCGCCTGATACAGGCCGGCGGCCCTCTGCTGGCTGTCCAGAGGCAATCCGAGTTCCGCCAGCTGTAGGTAGGACGACGCGATCCCGCCCACGCTGGCGCCCTGCATCGTTAACCGCCGCAGCACCTGCGCCTTGGCCCGTGCCAGCTCCGACGCACTGACCGGGTTCGTCTGCATCGCGACCAGGTTGCGCCGGATCAAGGCATCCGCCTTCGGCACGTCGGCACCGTCGGCGCCGAACGACACCGTGTAGCGCCCGCGGGTCCGGCTCCAGTTGAACGAACTGCCGACCGAGTAGACGTATCCGGTGCGGATGCGCAGGTCACGATATAGCCGCGAGGAGAAGTCCCCGCCCATGATGCTGTTGCCTAGGATCAGGGCGTAGCGATCCGGATGCGTCACCGGCAGGGTCACCGTCTCGGCGAGCGTGACGGCATCCTGCAACCGGCCCGCATCCGCGACCCGGGCTTCCGATGGCGGGTTGATCCCGATCGGCGGCAGGTCGATTGCCGGCGTCGGCCCGCTTGCGCGCCACGATCCGAACGTCGCCTCCACGACCCGCCTCGCCTCTTCCGGCGTAACGTCGCCGACCACCACAATGGTGGCCTGATCGGGGCGGAAACTAGCCTCGTAATAGGCGCGTACGTCGGCTGGGGTCAGCGCCATGACGGTCTCGGGCGTGGCCTGGCGCAACGCCGGGTCACCGGCGGGCACTAGTGCCGCCTCAAGCGCCTCACTAGCTTGGAAGTCGGGTGTCTCGGGCAGCTTGGCCAGGCTCTGCGCCAGTTGCCGGCGCGAAATCTCGAACGTCGCCTGTGGGAAAGCGGGGTGCAGTTCGGCATCGGCTAACAGGCGCATCCCGGCCTCGAACTGACCCTTCAGCGCCCGCAACGAGAAGCCGAACCCGACGCTGTGCTGTGCCCCGATGTCGTCCATCGCCTCCTCACGCGCCAGGCGGCCGCGGGTGAGGCTGCCTTCATCGAACAGCCGGCTCACCAACGCTGCCACGCCGTCCTGACCCGGTGGCTGCTGCGTGTCCCACACCTCCCGAACGCGGGCGAACACCGAGACGGTGGAGCTGACCGCCTCGGACTTCACGATCAGGCGCAACCCGTTCGGCAGGGTGCTGACGACCGGCGGCGTGGCCGGGTCGGCGCTCGGCGCGGAGGCCAGCGCGGCCGCGGCCCAGTCGGGCAGCGTCACGGCGCTCTCGGGCACGACGCCCGGCGTCTCCGGCGTGCCGAATTTGGCGGGCGATGCCGGCGCGTTAGCCGGGCGCGGGGTCAGCACCATCATCACGGCCTGCGACGGATCGAGCAGCCGCTGCGCAAGCTGTCGCACCGCATCCGGGGTAACGTCGGCATAGGCCTGCGCGAGATCGTCGGGCGATTGCATCCCGGCGACGGCGACGGCACGGGACCAGGCGCGCGCCAGGCCGGAGATGCTGTCCGCCTCAAAGGCCAGTTGCGCCCGCTCCTGCCGCTTGGCGGCTTCGACCAGTTCGGTGGGGATGGCACCCCCGGCCGCATCGGCCAACACGCGACGGAGATCGGCCAGCGCTGGTGCCGGGTCGGAGCCGCTGGGCAGGGTGGCAAAGGCGAGCCCGAGGCCGACATCGGCCTTGGCTTGATACTGGAATTGTGCCGCCAGCACTTGCCCGGCAGGCACGAGCGCGTAGAGCGCGCCACGCCGCGTGGCCAAGATGTCGCCGAGGATGTCGGCAGTGGCGAAGTCGCTCGCGCGCAACCCGGGCATCCGGAATGCCAGTCCGGCGGCGACGTATGGCAGGTTGGTCGGGATGTCGATGGGCGCGACGAACCCGATCGGGCTCAGGGTCGGCAGACCCGCATGCGCCGGCAATGGCCGTGAGGGAATGGCATCGAACGCCTGCCGCACCATTGTCAGCACCGCCTGCGGATCAACATCGCCGGCGATGACCAGGATGGCGTTATTGGGCGCATACCAGTCGTCGTAGAACCGGCGCAGCGAGGCGGCATCCGTCTTGTCGAACGAGGGCCGGGTGCCGAGGGCGTCGTGCGCGTAGGGCGTGTCGGCAAACAGGGCGGCCTGCACTGCCGCCGTCGCGTTGTAGATCGGGTTGGACAGGTTGCGCGACACTTCCTGCTCGATGGCACCGCGTTCCTGCACCCAGTCCGCGTCGGAGAGTGTCAGACCACGCATGCGCCCCGCTTCGATCCGCAGCACCAGGCCGAGGTCGCTGGCCGGGATGGTGTAGGTATACTGCGTCAACGTTTCCGCGGTACTGGCATTATAAGCGCCGCCGAGCAGGCCGCCGAGTTCGGATAGTTGATCCCGGTCCAGGCCAGCCGCGCCGCGGAACATCATGTGCTCCAGCGCGTGCGCCGTGCCCGGAAAGCCCGGCGGAGAGTCGGTGGACCCAACCAGGTAATTCAGCGAAGTCGCCACGACCGGCGCCAAGCGATCCGGAACGACGATCACCCGCATGCCATTGGGCAGGGTGGCGCGCACCACATCGGACGCCTCCGCCGCCACCGCTGGCCGAACGAGAACGAGGCAAAGCAGGGCGACAAGGCGGATCATCGCACGAGAGTAGCCGAAAGCCGGGTGGCTCACCATGACGGCGCTGCTTAGTTCAATAGGGCTTTGCGCAGGTCCTCGGATGGCGGCTTGTCGCCAATGTAGCCCCTGAGGATCAAGCGGCCGAGATCCACCTTATCGGATTGAAACAACAGGGCATTGTTGACGAAAAGCCGGGTGCCCGCCTTGGTGATGACAAAGGTGAACGTATCGCCCGACTTCACCGCCGGCGCCACGCTGACCATGCGGTCGAAGTCGCTCTGGTCCGCCGGGTCACAGCTGCCATCGCTGCAGTTCACCGTCTCGCCGTTGTGGAACTGGCGCGCCACCTGCTCCTTCGAGCCGGAATGGAGGAACTGCAGCAGCAGCACTTTCGGCGTCGGTGCGGCGATGATCTGCCGGGCGTCGTGACTCCGCTGTGCCACATACAGCCCGGCGGCATAGACCCGCACACTGAGGACCGTCAGCGTGCGGACGCCGAGGCCGTTGAGCACGAGGGTCTGGCCCTCGACCGGGTAGCTGTCCGGGAACGTCACGCCATCGACGGTCGCCGCCTGCGCGAGACCGCACCAGAAAACCAGCAGAACGAGGATACGACCCACAGCTGCATCTCCTTCGACCGACCGGAATGCCGGGCTTCATCACTCACCACCGCCGATCGGGGAACGCCAGCCGAGAGACGCTCCCCTTCGATCAACAGTCTGTTCCCGTGGGGGTCGCTACTGCTTGCGGCTGGGCATCTCGCCCGCGGCGACCAGCGCGCTGGCAATCACGGCGAGGCGACGGCCCTGATGGCGAGCAGCGTCGAGATCCTCCGAGCGGGGCGGGCTGTTCTCCGCGCCGACGATGCTGCTCGCGCCATAAGGCGACCCGGCCTCGAGCATTGCCTCATCAGTGTAGCCGGTCGGTACGATGACCATACCGAGATGGGCCATCGGCGCGTAGAGCGACAAGGTCACCACTTCGGTTCCGCCATGCGGCCACGATGCGGTGGCGAACGCGCCGCCGACCTTGCCCGCCAGCGTGCCCTTTTTCCATTGCGGGCCC
>JBPBQE010000202.1:0-42895 GCA_050954595.1 Janthinobacterium lividum
GCTGCTGACATACGACCATCGCTGCGTGTTAGTGCCCTCTGAATAACATCCTTCTCCGCACGGGCACGAGCCAGTCTGAGATCGAAAGATGCAAGATCCTCAACACCATCAGAGAGTTCTAAATCAGCGGCGGTTATCTGCTTTCCTTCAGACATGAGTACCGCACGCTTCAGCCGATTCTCTAATTCTCGGATATTTCCGGGCCATTCGTGACTCGCCAGCGCGGCTAGCGCGCTGTCTGCAAACCCTCGCACGTTTTTATTGTATTCTCGATTATATTGACCGAGAAAAAAACGGGCAAGAAGGACAGGATCACTTCCACGATCCCGCAATGGCGGAATTTTGAGCATAATCGGATTCAAACGGTAGAATAGGTCACTACGGAAGCGGCCAGCATCCACCTGCTGCTGCAGTAAGAGGTTGGTTGCCGAAACCACACGAACGTCGACTTGAATCGGCTGTCGTCCACCAATACGCTGAACCACTTGGTCTTGCAGGAACCGTAATAATTTAACCTGTAATTGATGCGGAAGATCTCCGATCTCGTCGAGAAAGAGCGTTCCGCGGTGGGCCAGTTCGATCTGCCCCTGGGTTTGTTTCACTGCACCAGTGAACGCACCGCGCTCATGGCCGAACAACTCGCTTTCGAGCAGGTTTTCTGGGATTGCTCCGCAGTTGATCGCGATAAATGGGTGCCGCGCTCGGGATCCTAAATCATGTAGCGCTCGAGCAAGTGCTTCTTTGCCTGTCCCACTCTCACCTAGAAGCAAGACGGAGACGTTGGCACTTGCAAGCTTCTCTATGTCGCGACATACCCGCAGCATGCTTTCATCGGCAGTCACGATCTTCTTGATCGGCGACGGACCAGTCGCTTCAACGAGGCGCTTGTTCTCCTCCTCGAGAACCCGCAAACGTGCTCCTCGCTGCACGATGGTATTCAGAACCTGTATATCGATCGGCTTCTCGCAAAAGTCATATGCGCCTGCCGCAATCGCACGAAGAGCGTGAGTTCGGTCATCGTGGCTGGTGGCGACGATAATCTTCATGTCCGGGCTGATGTGCATCAGACCATTTAGGGTGGCAAATCCCTCGCTGACGCCATCTGGATCCGGAGGTAAACCGAGATCGATGATACTCAGGGGAGGGCGCTCTTTTGCAGCAGCCGCAAGCGCCTGCTCACGGTTATGAGCGAACACCACCCGAAAATCAGGAAATGCCCAGCGGTATTGACTGCACAGGCCAAGGTCATCTTCTACGATCAGCAGTTTGGGCTTTTCAGCCAAGCTAGTCTCCGATGGCATTGCTCAGCGTCCTTGCATCCGAACGCAGCGAGACAAGGTCTGATCTTGTTAGTATCACTCTCATCGTAGTGCCAATTCCTTGCTCACTAGTTACTAAAAGCTGTCCTCCAGCTTCTTTAATCAGCTCGCGCGCTTGGAATGCTCCAATTCCTGATCCCCCTTTTTTATCTGTCGAAAAGGGAGCGAACAATTTGTCTCGTATGAACTCTGAAGACATACCTGGACCGTGGTCGATGATGTCAACAACCACCTGTTTCGCCTCATGGTGTAACTTAAGCTGCACTAGTTGACCAGGTGAAGCTTCAACGGCGTTATTAAGAATGTGGGTTATGGCAGTGTCGAAGGCATCAGGGCTCATTGCGACTGTGCCAGTGGACCCGTCATGAACAATCGTCAGTGTAGCTTGTCGGACTCGCTGATATGCAATGACAAGAGCTTCCAGGCGCGGCAGTGGTGTGATCGAAGTTGGCGCTTGTCTGGTTTCGGGCTCATCTAGTCGCTTTAGAAGTCCATCGATTTTCCCGACCGAGGCTCGGACAGTCTCCAGCATATCCTGCTGAAATTCAGGATTTTCGATGTGGATACGCGCATTGCTTAAAAGAAGCGCAAGTTGGCTTGATACATTCTTGATGTCATGAGCAACGAAAGCAAAACGCTTCCCATAATCGTGCAAATTTCGGGTTTGTAATACAACCTCGGTTGCACGCTGCTCCGCAATATAGGTTGCCACTTCTTGGCCTATTATTTTAAGTAGATCAAACACCTCCCGATCTAAGCGGAATGAGACTCTAGGAGGACCGACGACAACAATCCCGATCGTCTTCTCTAGCTGACGTAAAGGAACTGCCAACCAGATTGGACCTAGGTCACTGAGCGCAATTTCCTCACCATTCAATGAATCAATTTGCCCTACCTCAACTATTTCAGCACTCGCGGCGGAAAGTTTGACAAGATAATTCGAAGAACTAAGGCTCGTTGCTGCAGGCATGTTCCAAGAACCGGCCCAAAACATCACGCCGGAACCCTGGTCTAGTAGGAAAAGGGCGCCGCTCGGACTATTGACAACATCCGCAACTGCTCTGATCGCGCGATGTGGCAGACTTGTGCGTTCAATCGTTTTCGTGCCTGAAAGAGTTCCGATGCACTCCAACCATTCAAGACGATAATCGTATCGATCTGCAAAGAAATGCCTCGTTATAACACGTTGCATTATCGAGCGAGCTGATTTCGAACTGAAAAAAAGTAGCGTTCCAACAATTCCAGCAAAGATTAAGCTGAGCTCAGCAATCCAGCCGACCGACTCGTCAAAGCGTCGAAGAACTTCTCCGGCGAGTGCAAGGGCCAATAAAACGGACCCGCTTAGTACAAGCGTTGCACTATGGAAGACCGCAGTTCGGGAAAGTCGGATAGGCTTGCGCCATCGCTGCCCACGTAAAGCCGCTAATATGAGAAGTGGTGCAACTATAATCGTTGCAACTACTCTTGCACTTATAAGTGAAGCTGATGTCGAGAGAAATAAAACTGAATCGGCAGATATCAATATATCAAAACAGGCAAGAGCACCTAGTAAAACACAGGGTATTGCAATGTGCCAACGTGCCGTCTCTGGAAGATTGAGATAGAGATTCTCAATAAGAAGAAGCTCAAATATGCATAATACCAGTCGGATCGCAACTGGAAGTGAGTATAATAGATAAGAATGAACTTCAGTTGCAGTCGCAAGATAAAACAAACCTGAGCAGGTTGCGATACACACAACTACTACAAATCCAATTATATGCCAGCGTGCGCCTATTTCTGTTCTTTTGTAGAGAAGTAAGAGATAGCAATACCAAGAAGATATGCGCAGCAAATCTACAAAGCCGACAAAACCTTCCATTGGTGGTTGACGTGATACAACGCTTGAACTGGACCAAAGTGCGGTCACGACACAGCATGCTGCTAACGCAAGATTCAACGTATAGCGAGACCTATACAGGATCGAAACCGCGAGAATCCCATAGCTTACAGAGCAAACTACAAACAGGTAAGTGTTCAGTTCCACGCTGATAACCTACAAGGACTAACGAGCGCCTTCCTGTAATAAGATTACGCGCACCGTAGAAAGCAGGATCAGAATATCTAGAAACAGACTCCGATTCTTAACATAGTAAAGGTCGAACGATAATTTTGCTCGTGCATCCTCCACCGATGCGCCATACGGATAATTTACCTGTGCCCATCCAGTCAAACCTGGCTTCACGCGACATCTTTCGCGGTAGCACGGGATCGCCTGCTCGAGTTGCTCCACAAAGTGCGGCCGTTCCGGACGAGGACCAATAAAGCTCATCTCGCCGCAAAGAATGTTCAGCAATTGGGGAAGTTCGTCGATGCGGGTTTTCCGCATAAAAGATCCCAGACGAGTTACTCGAGGATCCCGCATCTGGGCCCATCGCGGACCATTAGCCTCGGCGTCGCTACGCATGCTGCGAAACTTAAACAGTGTGAAGACAATCCCGTTCAATCCAACCCGCTCCTGCCGGTACAGGACTGGCCCCGTGCTCTCCAATCGCACAAGCAATGCAACGATGCACATAATCGGAAGTGTCGAAATCAGGAGAATGGTGCTCAGGAGTATGTCGAAAGCTCTTCCGAACCAACTCGTGCTCAGAGAGGCTGTGTTTTGGCCGATTTGATTTAGCAGGTCACTATTCAGATTGGATATGTCCACGCGACGAAAATTTTGCTCCCAAAAATCCGCTTCGCTCTGGAGCTTGATGCCACGGCTGCCGTATTCGGTGATTATCGCAGGGGGCACTACGCTGCTTTCTCCGACAGTGACAAGCGTCCTGATCTTCGATGCGCTGAGGAGGGGAGCCGACGCTTCCTCGGGACGAAAGTGAGAAACCTCAAGAAAGCCCTTACGCTGCGCGAGAAGCGTGGCTGCGACACTTGGTGTCGCTTCTAATCCGATTACGGCAACCCGGTGAACGAACAATCCGCAGCGAGTGGCGACCATGAACAACAGGCGCGTCAGCAACAAGCAGATCGACCACAGCACGATAATTTTGATCGGGCGGAGCGAGTCATATCCAATGGGTAGATAAGTGCTGAGACCAACGATCTTACATACCAACCACACTGCCGGAAATGAGAGCAACGCTGCGAGAATGGTTGATTTCAGCAGAGTGTGTAGGCCGGAAAAAATTTGCGGCCGATAGACGCCGATAATGAATGCGGTAAAGCCGACGGTCAGTGCGCAAGCAATTGCCGGGTTGATGGATGATACGGTTATCGCGCCTGTTGCTGGCGTGATCATGATCAGCGCCAGGGTGAACGTCAGGATCATCTCAACGATCCACAAAGCGAGCATTTCAGGCGCTACATGGCGACCAACCGAATGCAACTTCATGATCCGACCACAACCATACGACCCTCGACACACGCTACAGAGATCAAGATACCCCAATCTCCTAAGCAAATCCTTAACCAAGGCCATGGTAGTGTGGCGGAACCACGGCACGAGGCGACATAGCAGAACATGGCCTGCTCGAAAATGACACAATCGGGTCTTCTTTCTTATGACAGAGGACGGCTGGAGTGTCGAACCCTTGTGCCTCGACTGGCACGTAAACATGACGTAAGGTTGAAGATGACAGCGCCTGGCTTACTGACCTGTTTGGACGGAGGACGAGAGATGCGGTTGAGTTGTCCGACGTATCCGTGGCGTAGGGTGTAGCCTGTGTCCGATCGATCAGATCATCTTATTGAACGTGCCGCGGCCCTGCTGCGGACGGCTAATGCCGGCCACGTCGTTCATAGGAGTACGACGGCCGACGCGGCAGCCGTGCTCCCGAATGAGACTGGAGCGGGTGTACTGCCGGTGCCTGTCTCATCCTTGTCGGTCCCGAGGCCAGCTTCGATAGGTGGTGGACCGGGTAAAACTGAAGGAGTACGCGGTTCAAGCGTCGCTGAGCTTAGAGCTGTATCGACGCAGCCGCCTGTCGGGATCGCAGCATTGGAGCGGGCGGGCCTTATGGTCGCGCGGGCTAACCGGACTCGAACGACCGAGGAGTATCGAATCGTGATTGGGCGCGTTTTGCGCGCATTGCACGAGAAGGAGGAAGGCCAGTTCATACTCGGTCCAGATGCTTCACCGAATGTGGTGATGGTAACCAGCGCGCGACCTGGTGAAGGAAAAAGCTTCACATCCCTGAATTTAGGCGGAAGCATCGCGCAAAATGCTGGTGAGAGCGTTTTGATCGTCGATGTTGATGCAAAAAATAACTCGTTGACCGATATGCTCGGGCTTTCGGGTCGGAAGGGTTTTCTGGACCTGGTCGCCAATCCAGGCCTCGCACCGGACGATTTGATCGTGCCCAGCGAGCTACCAAATCTCATGTTTCTGCCGCTTGGGTCGCGCTCGATCGTGCGGGATTCTGAAGACGGAACAGGGTTCGAGGAGCGGAGACTGACGCCTTCGATCAAACTTCTCGCGCAACGGTTTCCTCGTAGTCTTATCATGCTCGACGCGCCTCCATGCCTGTCGACAAGCGATCCGCACACGTTGTCGCCTGCCGTAGGCCAAGTTGTTCTTATCGTCGAAGCTGAACGTACGCAGCGAAACGAAGTAGAAGCTGCCATCGACATGGTCAAGATTTGCCCAAATATCACCATGCTACTTAATAAGGTTCGCATGACATCAGGTCATACCTTCGGCTCATATGATTACTTTGGTTCATACACCTAAATGCCAACGCATATAGGTAAGTGCTCGAAGCATGGCATGTCACGCCTGTTAGTGACGCGTCATGGCTTCGCCATGCCGATTCTGACGATCGCCTTTGCGGTTGGCATTGATGGATCCGCTGCTTTCGGACAGTTAGCCGGAGGTGGCTTGTCCGACTCAGGCTACGCCATTGGGGGTACATCGGTTCGAGATACGGTTAGCTCTCTGCTGGCAGGGCCGACGACCAGCACTGTTCGCCCATGGACGTTTGGCGGAGACGTCGATGTGGAGGTCGGGGCAACTGATAGCCCGGGTGGGATAGGGCGTGGTGGTTGGCAACCGGTCATTCTGGTGGCGCCTGACTTCATCCTGAACGGCGTTACCTCGCGCCTCAACGTCGCATTGGCATATAGTCCTCGACTAGCCTTCTACCCGAGCACATCCAGCCAAACACTCCTATCTCAGTCCTTTAACGGGTCAGCTACGGCTGTTCTCGTTCCAGACCTGTTGTACATAACCGCCCGCGGAATCAGTGACGTGAGTTCACGGTTCGGCAACACGTCATTGCTCTCGAATTCCTTTGTCAGTCGCAGCGAGGCTGTACAGACGTCGAGTTTCAGCGTGTCGCCTTACCTCCAGCGAACGATTGGCGGTTACGGAACCGTTACCGCTGGATATAGCTACTCGCAAACGTTCCAAGATTCCGACAATCAATTCAGTAACAACTACTTCGCACCAAATGCAGGTCAATTGGCTGGCTTCGGAACCACTGGCAATCTACAAACAAATACAGAGTATGGATCCTACACGACCGGAGAGAATCTCGGTCGCATACAGAATACCATTTCTGGTACTGCCAGCCAATACTCAGGCAGCTATTACTATCAAGGAGCTTCTACGTTCTCGGTTTCTGACCGTTTATCGTATGAACTCTATCGTTGGTTGACGGTTTTCGGAACAGTTGGCTATCAGGATTATAATTACCCGCGAAGCGGCTTCAGTCTTAGCCAGCCAACATGGTCAATTGGCGTCACGGTTTCTCCAAACGAGACCAGCTCGATCACCGTCCAGTATGGCCAGATTGCAGGGATAGACACCGTATTAGCGAACGGTACCTATTCGCCGACGGCTCGGACAAGAGTTTACGGTAGCTATACCGTTGATATCCAGACCGGGTTGGGAGCAAGGCAGTCGCTTCTCGGAACAACGGGTGTTGGTCCCGGCGGGATTTTGCTGGATAATCTGACAGGCTCACCGACGCTCAATAATACCTATCTGGCCAGTCAGTCGCCACTTTCCCGTATAAAAACGTTGACCGTCGGCGGAGCGCTTCTTCTCGATCGTGATACCTTCACGGTGACGGTTGGCCGCTCCGAATTCGAGCAGCTCGGTGGGTCCGTTAGCATCCTAGGCGTGGCAACCTCGACGGGAACGCGGACCGATACCCTATATGGGAATCTCAATTGGCAGCATGACTTGAGTCCAAGCACAAGCTTGAGCAGCGGACTGTCCTATGCACAAAGCAACAACGGCGTCTTCTATGGGTCGCCGGGCTCCTCGCAGGACACGGTGCAGTTCTACACAACATTGAACCATGTGCTGACGGATACGCTGTCGACCAGTGTGTCATTTAGCCATTCTGAACGTTTTGGAGATGCGACACGAAATCTCCCTGCAGCGTTCGGCGGCAGCGCCTCGCAGAACACGTTTCTTGTCGGCTTACGGAAGAGCTTTTGAGCTAATCCATGTATGAAAATTTCTACAATCTATCGGCAATGCCGTTCCAGCTTACGCCGGATAGCCGTTTCTTTTTCGGCAGCCGCGGGCATAGCAAGGCGATCGCGCATCTAAATTACGGGCTCGCGCAAGGCGAGGGCTTCATCATTGTCACGGGTGAGGTTGGAGCTGGTAAGACCACGCTGGTCGAGTGGCTGCGGTCTCAAATGGATCCAGAGGCTTATACGATTGCGCGAGTGAATACGACTCAGGTGTCAGAAGAGGATTTGTTTCGTCTTGCGATGGCAGGTTTCGGCCTAGTCGACGAAGGGCTTAGCAAAGCCGTGCTGTTGCAGCGTTTTGACGAGGTTTTGAGATCTCATCTCATGGCCGGCCGGCGATGCCTTCTTATAGTCGACGAGGCGCAAAATCTATCGCTGGCGGCGCTAGAAGAGCTGAGAATGTTGTCTAACATCACGGTCGATGGGCATACCTCGATGCAGACCATTCTGCTCGGACAGCCGCAATTTCGACGGATGCTTGCCAGCCCACATCTGGATCAACTGCGGCAGCGTGTGTTGACGTCCTATCATTTGGGCCCGCTCAGCGAGGATGAAACACGGGCCTATATCGAGCATCGCTTGCATGCCGTGGGGTGGATCGACGATCCGCATTGGGATGAGGATGCATTTGCGGCCGTCTTTGCTCAAACCGGCGGAATTCCGCGGCGCATTAACAGACTATGTTCACGTGTTCTTCTCTACGGGGTGCTGGAGGAAGCACATCGGATCACCGCCGAGATCGTCGACAACACGGCCGGTGAACTCGCGCACGATCTAGAAGGTTCGCAAGCGGACTGGGCTGCCGGGCCAGATGCGTTCGGCGAGTCCAAAGCGCCATCGTCACGTGGGACCGACCCTCAGTTGAACGCCATGAGCGCGGATTTGTTGAATCGCGTCGAAGCGCTCGAGCAGCAGATGGCCCGGCGGGAACAGGTTTTCCGTAAATTGACCCAGATGTTAGGCGTTCAGTAGTCTGCATGCCCAGATCTGATCAGCTAAATGCCATGACGGTCGACGTGGAGGACTATTTCCAGGTTCAAGCCTTTGCGGGATGCGTGAAGCGAGAAGACTGGGACAGTCTGCCTTGTCACGTAGAAGCCAACACAGACCGAATTCTGGCGCAGTTTGCCGAGACGAATACCGTCGCAACGTTCTTCACTCTGGGGTGGGTAGCGGCGAGGTATCCCGCACTCATTCGCAGGATCGTCGAAGCTGGTCATGAACTTGCCAGTCATGGTCACGGGCATCAGTTGGTGCATCAGTTGTCCCCGGCTGGCTTCCGTGAGGATCTGCAACGGGCGAAAGGGACGCTGGAGGATGTTGGCGGCGTGACCGTACGGGGCTATCGAGCACCGACGTTTTCCATCGGACCGCAGAATCTTTGGGCGTTCGATGTCTTGGCGGAGACCGGCCACCTCTACAGTTCGAGCGTTTACCCAGTCAGGCATGACCTCTACGGAGCGCCGAACGCACCGCGGTTCGCGCATCGTGTCGCCTCGGGATC
The DNA here is from genome assembly GCA_050954595.1 of Janthinobacterium lividum. Taxonomy (GTDB): domain Bacteria; phylum Pseudomonadota; class Alphaproteobacteria; order Acetobacterales; family Acetobacteraceae; genus JAVVHH01. The sequence continues at coordinate 9,292 of JBPBQE010000202.1, forward strand.
ACTCCTCGAAATTCCGCTTACGACTTTGCGGCTTGGCCAGCACAATGTTCCGATCGCCGGTGGTGGATATTTCAGGCTTATGCCCTATTCGGTTTTTAAAACTGCCTTGAAGCGTTTCAATGCAGGAGAGAAAAGAGCGGGTGTCTTCTATTTCCATCCTTGGGAAATCGATGCGCATCAACCCCGCATTACAGGGGCTAGTCGGCTCGCGAAATTTCGGCACTACGTCAATATCGGTGCGGTTCCAAGGCGTTTAGACAAGTTACTGCGGGACTTCAGCTGGGCCCGCATGGATGACGTCTTTGCTGCCGACATTGCTGCCTCGCGTTAGGCGGTCCTGATGTCTGTCGTGATTCGTCCGCTCTCGGAGCAGTCTGCCCCTGCATGGGATCGGTTTGCCACCAGCCATCCAGGTGGGACGTTTTTCCATCAATCCACGTGGTCAACCGTTCTCGCGGCTGCTTTCAAGCATCCATCGCTCTACGCTTATGCTGAGCGTGACGGCGCGATAACCGGCATTCTTCCGTTGATGCAAGTGAAGACGGCCTTGTTCGGTAACACGCTGATCTCGTCGCCGTTTTGCGTGTATGGCGGTCCGCTCAGCGTCGATGCCGAGAGCCGAGTTGCGCTCGATCGATATGCAGCTGGGGAAATGGCGCGCAGAAAGGCGACTGCGCTCGAGTATCGATTCCGCGACGAGCCCGACGATGTGGCGGACTCCAACGATTGGCACCGGAAGGATGATCTCTACGTCACCTTCAGAAAACCTATCGTCTCGGATGACGAGGTCAATTTGAAAGCCATCCCGCGCAAACAGCGCGCAATGATTCGGAAAGGGATCGAGCGCGGACTGACATCGCGGGCTGATCAAGACGTTCGTGGTCTGCATTCTATCTATGCGCAAAGTGTCCGCAACCTTGGGACGCCGGTATTTAGCCGTCGATATTTCGAAATCCTAAAGGATGCCTTCGGTGACAAGATGGATGTCGTCACCATCCTCGACGGCGAGACACCGGTTGCGTCCGTTCTGAATTTTTACGATCGCGGGGAGGTTCTTCCCTACTACGGTGGCGGTACTTTCGAAGCTCGGGCCGTGGCTGGGAACGATTTCATGTATTGGGAAGTGATGCGGCGGGCATCGGCTCGAGGATGTATCGGCTTTGATTTCGGCCGAAGCAAAGTGGGAACGGGAGCCTTCTCGTTTAAGAAAAACTGGGGATTTACGCCTAAGCCGTTGTTCCATCGCTTCCAGTTGCAACAGGGAACAGGGATTCCCGACCATAATCCGCTGAATCCGAAGTATCGAATGTTCATCGCGGGGTGGAAGAAGCTTCCCCTACCGATTGCAAATCGCCTGGGACCCTTGATTGTGCGTGGCGTTGGATAGCCAGGCTTGAAGCAATCAGCGATCAGCGATCGCCAACAATCAGGTGCGATGGGAAGTTCGATCGGGCAGCGAGACCTTCTTCTGGCGCTGGCGATCGGTCTTGTGTTGTTGTGTTGGCTGTTCCTGCCGGAAGGTCGGGCGGCCGTTGAGGTCTGGAACGCCTCAACCGCGTATAGTCACTGCTACCTGATTTTGCCCATGACGCTTTATTTGCTGCGAGAGCGGTGGGCGGTGCTTCGGACCATTGGAGCGACACCTGAGCCGATTGTGGCGCTGGCAGCGATCCCAATTGCCATGGCGTGGCTCGTGGCCGAGCGCCTCGGCTTCATGGAAGGGCGTCAGCTTGCCGCGATCGCTAGTATCGAGTTGTTCCTCTGCGCCATCTTGGGGCGGCGATTGTTCTGGCAGCTATCCGGGCCGTTGCTGTTTTTGTTTTTCCTGGTGCCATTCGGCGCGTTCCTGACGCCGGTGCTTCAGCGTTTCACTGCAGCATTCAGCATCATCGGGCTGAACCTCCTAGGCATCCCGAACTTCTCCGACGGTTTCACGATCGAGACGCCATCAGGCGTCTTCTTCGTCGCGGAAGCCTGCGCCGGGTTGCGGTTCCTGATTGCCGCCATCGCCTTTGGGGTTTTCTACGCCCTGCTCAACTACACCAGCCCAACCCGGCGGGCTTGCTTCATGGCAGCCTCCATCGTCGTTCCGATCATCGCTAACGGCATCCGTGCTCTGGGCATCATCGTCCTAGGCCAGATACTGGGTAGCGCTGAGGCTGCAGCGGCAGATCACATCATCTACGGTTGGTTGTTCTTCACGATCGTCATGCTGTTGCTCATCGCCGGCGGCCAGATTTTCCGAGAGCCAACCCCGACGTTTTACCAGCAGATACAGTCAACTCCATCCGTCACGAGGAGGGCAGCGCCTGTGGCAGCGCTGTTCAGCGTCGCCCTCCTAAGCCTCGGACCGGCCGCTGCGTCGTTGATCGACGCCCGGGTGGTCGCTCCGGAGTTCGCTGAGGCATTTTCCTTTATCGCGCCGACCGGATGCACGATTACCGGCAGGTCCGGACCGACCAGCCATTCGGCGACGACGATGATCTGCGGCGGGACACCCTTCGAGTTGCAGGTGCATCTCTTTGCACCGCGGTCGACTTCGAGCGCGATGGTCGCGGAGCGGCGTCGGGTGACGCAGGAGATCAGTGCCGAAGACGTCGCCATCGCTGCGGCCGATGTTCCGGACAGCGTCGGGCGGTGGACGATCGTGCAGACTACCGACCCCGATCGCCTGACTGCTTACGCAAGCTGGGTGGATGGTGCGCCAGTGCGGAGTGGAACGGCTGGGCGCATTGCCCAGGCCCGTGACAGTCTGCTTGGGGGTGACCATGCCGCTGCGTTGATCACGGTCACTTCGGTCGAGCCGAACAAAAGCTTGCCTGCGCAACGTAAGGTCGTGCGGCAACAATTGACGGATCTCGTGAACAGCCAGATAGGACTGGCCGACAAGATGTCGGAGTACACCAAGCTCGCTGCTCACTAAGTCAGGCTGGCTTCGACATACTCGACGGGCCGAGCTATCTAACCTGGATAGGTAAGCTGCTTTCCGCGACATTCGATAGGCGAGGGATCAGCTATCCAGCTTCGATGTTAGCCGTCGCTCTAGGAGGGAAGCGACGGAGCAACGTGGTCATGAGCAGCATGGCCGGAACCGCCGCGAATATCGTCAGAGCGTAGAATCGGCTCCAGCCCAGAGATGCCACCATTACGCCGGAGAGGCCGCCAATCGTGCGAAGACCCACGGCGGCCAGTGAGGAGAGCAGGGCGTATTGTGTCGCCGTGAATGCGGTCGAGCACAGCGACGACAGATAAGTCAGGAAGGCGGCATCCGCCATGGCTTCGGCAAAGCTCTCGAGAACGATCTTGGCGAGCAGAATGCGCGTATTGCCCCCAGACACTGCCAGAGCGAAATACAGCGTCATGGACGCCATCTGCACGAAGCCGGTCAGGATCAGCGCGCGGCCGGTGCCGATCCGAACTACGAGAATGCCGCCGGCGAGGGCTCCCGCCAAACTCGCGACTAGGCTGGGTATGCCGGTTGCATAAGCCACCTGGGCGCGATCAAATCCTAGGCTGTTGTAGAACGGAACGGCCATGGTGTGGGCGAGGGCCTCGCCTAATTTGAACAGCATGACGAAAGCAAGGATGTGGCCAGCGCCGGGCTGTTGCCAGAAATCGGCAAATGGATCGAGGACGGCAGCACGGAAGCGGGTTGCCAGATTCTGCCGTCCGGCAACAAACACTGCCCTGACTGGTTCATGGGCAAGGTAGGTCGCGACCGTGCTGCTGAGGATCAGGGCTGCCATCGTCAGGAGCGACCCTCGCCAACCAAGATCGTCAACTAGCTTGATGGCGCCGGCTCCGGCGATCAGTAACGCCAGGCGATAGCCCCAGACATAGCTCGCAAGCGCGATCCCTTGGCTCCGCTGGGGGAAAGTCTCGATTCGCCAAGCGTCGATGACGATGTCCTGGCTGGCCGACAGGAACGCGATCGACACGGCGGCCACGAGAAGCTGGATGGGCGCATGGATCGGATCGGCCGTCGCCAGCACAACGCAGGCTGCCGCAAGCAAGGGCTGGATCGTCAAGAGCCAGCCGCGGCGGCGACCAAAACCTGCTAGGCGCCAGGGTGGACTGCTCTGATCCAGGATCGGCGACCAGAGGAATTTGAGCGTATAAGCGAGGCCGATATTTGCTGTCAGACCGATCGCCGCCAGCGAGGTGCCGCCCTCGGTCAACCATTGTCGGAGCGTAAAGCCGGACAAAGGCAACGGCAGACCGGCGAAAAAGCCGAATGCCGCCATCAGGATTAATCGTGTGTCGCGCCAGGGTCGAACAACTGGTGCGGGATCTAACGCTGTCATACGTCGAAACGCCGTTCCGGCTGCCTTTGACGACAGCCGGACGGTCGAGAAACGCTAGGAGTAGGCGCGGTGGTGGCGGCGGTGATGACGGCGACGGTGGCGCCGGGTAACCTGAACGGGGCGACCGACCGGCTCGACCTGGGTCCGGCTAATGACGCCGGAGCCGCCTGACGGCGTGCCTTCGGAGTTGCTTGGCGCCGTGGAACTCGGCATGGAGCCGACTTGCGCGAAAGCGGCGACCGGGGCGGCAAATGCCGCCGCGAAGATGGCAAATGCAGAACGGCGAGTGATCATTTTGAAAAGCTCCAACACCTGGACTCGTTCAAGCCAGTAGCGGACGCAAGCACGTGATGGTTGCGTCCGCAAGTTGGTTTAGGCGGCAGTGCTGTCCGATTTACGCTCGAAACGCTTGCGCTCGTTCGGGTCCAGGTACCGCTTGCGGAGGCGGACGGCACTGGGCGTGACCTCGACCAACTCGTCGTCTTCGATGTAGGCGATCGCCTGTTCGAGGCTCATCCGACGCGGCGGGATCAGGAGCATGGCATCATCTTTGCCAGCTGCGCGGATGTTGGTCAGCTTCTTTTCCTTGATCGGATTGATCTCGAGATCCGATCCGCGGCTGTGTTCGCCGAGGATCATGCCGACATAAACCTTCTCGCCGGGGTCGACGAACATCGTGCCGCGCTCTTGCAGGTAGAACAGCGCGTAGTGCACGGCCTCGCCGCCCTCGCTGCTGATCAGGCTGCCGTTACGCCGACCTTCGATCACGCCCGCCCAGGGCTCATAGCCCGAGAAGATGCGGTTCATGATGCCCGAACCGCGTGTGTCGGTCAGGAACTCGCCGTGATAGCCGATTAGGCCGCGGCTCGGCATGTGGAAGGTGAGGCGGACCTTGCCGCCGCCGGAGGGACGCATGTCTTGCATCACGCCCTTGCGCTTGCTCATCTTCTCGACGACCACGCCAGAGTAGGGCTCGTCGACGTCGACGAGGACTTCCTCGAACGGCTCCTCGCGCTCGCCGGTCTCTGGGTTCTGCCGGGTCAGGACGCGGGGGCGGCCAATGGTGAGCTCGAAGCCCTCGCGGCGCATCTGCTCGATGAGCACGCCAAGCTGAAGTTCACCACGGCCGGCCACTTCGAACGCGTCCGACTCGTTGCTCTCGGTGATCTTGATGGCGACGTTGCCCTGCGTCTCGCGAAGTAGGCGCTCGCGGATCTGGCGCGAGGTGACCTTCTTGCCTTCCTTGCCGCCGAGCGGACCGTCGTTGACGCGGAACGTCATGGCCAGGGTCGGCGGATCGACCGGGATAGCTTCCAGCGGCGCAGACACTTCCGGAGATCCAACCGTGTCCGGCACGGTCGCCTCGGCAAGGCCAGCCACGGCAATGATATCGCCAGCTTCGACCTCTTCGACCTGAACCCGATCAAGGCCGCGATAGCCCATCAGCTTGGTCAGCCGCCCGGTCTCGACCACCGTTCCGTCGATGCGAAGCACCTTGACCGGCATGTTCAAGCGGGCACGGCCCTGCTCGACACGGCCGGTGAGCACGCGACCGAGGAAGTTGTCGTAGTCGAGGATGGAGGCCACCATCGCGAACGGCGCTTCCTTGTCCAGCGCGGTCGGCGGCACGTGCGACATCACAAGGTCGAACAACGGGCTGAGGTCCTTGCGGGGACCGTCCATCGTGGTGTCCGCCCAGCCCTGACGACCCGAAGCAAACAGCATCGGGAAGTCGAGCTGATCGTCGTTTGCGCCGAGGGCAGCGAACAGGTCGAACATCTCGGTGTGGACTTCGTCGGCGCGGGCATCGCCACGGTCGACCTTGTTGACGACGACGATCGGCTTGATGCCGCGGGCAAGGGCCTTCGTCAGCACGAACTTCGTCTGCGGCAACACGCCTTCGGCAGCGTCGACCAGCACAATGGCGCCGTCGACCATGCCGAGGATCCGCTCGACTTCACCGCCGAAATCGGCGTGGCCAGGGGTGTCGACGATGTTGAGGCGCGACTCTTTCCAGATCACGCTGGTGCACTTGGCTAGGATCGTGATGCCGCGCTCACGCTCGAGGTCGTTGCGGTCGAGCGCGCGTTCGGCAACCTGTTGATTGTCTCGGAACGAGCCGGACTGACGTAACAATTGGTCGACCAGCGTCGTCTTGCCGTGGTCGACGTGGGCGATAATTGCGATGTTCCGGATGTCCATGGCTCGCTCGGCGCAAAAATGAGTAACGGGGCGGCTCGAGTGAGCCGTCCCGTTGACTGCTGTTGAAATGCTGCAGCGCGGTAAATAAGACAGTTGCGCCCCAGTTGCGAGGCTAATTTACGCCTAGCTGCCCGGCTTCGTCCGTCAGCGCGAACTTAGGACGTGTTCGATGATGGCGCGTGCCCGTGGCGCATCGTTCCTGCCGAGGGCGAGGCGAGCGTCGCTGATCGCTCGCGCCAGCAGTTGCGTGTCCGGACGATTGGCAAGCACCGGGTCGGTAGAGCGGGTAAGCACGCGGGTTTCGGCACGCTCGAGCGCTTCCTGCGCGGCGCCGGTCTGCCTACGCGACAAAGCGCGGTCGGCCGCGACCAACAGGTCATGGGCGTCGTCGCCGGCAGCTTCGGGGGAGGGCAGGCGCGGTGCGATCTCGGCATGACTGCCGGAGCCCTCGATGTTGCTGGCACGATTAGAGAACGGTGACCCAGCACCGCCCTGGTAGGCGCTGGCAGGTGGCACGCCGTCATAGGCGTCGGCAGGCGCGGCGCCGTGCCTTTGTTGGGCATGGGCCGCCAGTGGCGCGGCAACGATGGCGAGCAGCAAGAACTTACGCATCATGGGAACCTCCATCCACCCGGAACGCGATGGATCATCCTCCGGTTCGCGCTAGGGCGCGCAGATCTGTCTTTGGCCGGGCGCCGAACTGGCCGATCGCGGCGGCAGCGGCGGCGCTGCCCAGCCGGCCAGCGGCCTCGAGATTCCGACCCTCGACATATGCCGCCAGGAACCCGGCGGCATATGCATCGCCAGCGCCGGTCGTGTCGACCAGCGTCGCCGGTGCAGCCGCGATATCGACGCGCTCGGCGCCGCGCAGGATCGTGCTGCCCGCGGCGCCACGGGTCAGTGCGGCCAGTTCCACATCGTCCCGGGCGCGCAGGGCGGCAGCCTCGAACTCCTGCTCCTCGTAGAGGCTGCAGATCTCGGCTTCGTTGGCGAACAGGATGTCGACGTGGTCCTGGATCAGGGCAAGGAACGCTGCCCGGTGACGACCGACGCAGAACGCGTCCGACAGCGACAGCGCGACCAGGCGGCCGGCCTCATGCGCGATGGCGGCGGCGCGCTGAAACGCATCCTGTGCCTGCGGCGGGTCGAACAGGTAGCCTTCCAGGTAGATGATCGCGCTGTCGCGGATGGCGGCCTCGTCGAGGTCGGTGACGTCGAAGCCGACGCAGGCGCCAAGATAGGTGTTCATCGTCCGCTGCGCGTCGGGCGTCACCAGGATAAGGCAGCGTGCCGTCGGCGCCGCGCCACGCAACGGCTCGGTCGGGTAATGGACGCCGGTTTCGGTGATGTCGTGGCGGAAGGCGCGGCCCAGATCGTCATCGGCGACCTTGCCGAGGAAAGCCACGCGGGCGCCCAGCCCGGCGGCGACGGCGCAGGTGTTGGCCGCCGAACCACCGCTGGTCTCCTGACCCGGCGGCATCGCGGCGTAAAGCGCTCCCGCCTGCTCGGCGGAGATCAGCTGCATCGCGCCCTTGGTCATGCCGTGCGTGGCGACGAAGCCGTCATCGGCTGAGGCGACAACGTCGACGATGGCGTTTCCGATACCCAAGATGTCGAACCGGGCGGGGGACATGGGCGCTCCTGACTTATAAACCGGGCCGCGCCTATCACCCGCGGAGTATTCCGCCAAGGTGTCCTGTGGTTCAACGTCGTCGCATGATCGAGCCGTTGTTCCGCGCCCTGGCCCAATTGAACGACCGTGTCTTCCTTGGAGTGGTTTGGCGGAGCCTGCTGCTGTCGCTGGCAGCGTTCGCCGGGTTGCTGGCCGGGTCGGTGTGGTTGGTGCAGATTTGGGCGGCGCAGGGCGGCTGGCTGGGCTGGTTCGTCGGGCTGCTCGGCGGCGTCGCCGTGTTGCTGGTGGCGATCTGGCTGTATGTGCCGGTCGCGCTGTTGATCGCCACCTTCTATCTGGACCGAATCGCCGGTGCCGTGGAGCGACGTTACTACCCTGGGTTGCCGCCGCCGGTGTGGGCACCGCTGACCGAGCAGGGATGGGATGGCGTCGTTCTGGCAGGGCAGGTGCTGGTCCTGCAGGTGGCGACGTTGATCGCATCGGTGCTGCTGCCGGGCGTGGGGCTGGTGCTCGGATACATGGTGACAGGATGGGCGATCGGCCGGGGGTTGTTCGTGGGCGTGGCCATGCGGCGAATGAGCCGGCCCGATGCGCTGGCGCTCTACCGGCAGCGGCTGCTTGCTGTGGTCGTGCCTGGCATCGTTTTGGCGCTGGCCAGCACTCTGCCGCCGCTCAATTTGTTGGTGCCCGTCGTGGGCATCGCCGCGATGGTCCATGTATTTTGCAACCGCTAGTCGGGTTGTGACGCGCGAGCCGAGCGTGTTAGGCGACAAGCTCGCTCTGCGGAGCTAACGGCTCCGGCGTCGATTCTTATGGCGTCGGTGATGTTCCACCTGGCCCCCGCGCACGGTCGATCAACGGCCGGAGCGGCGCCCGATCTTGGAGGAGGCCCGCTTGTTCAAGCGCCGTAAACCCGATGACATGCCCGAGACCTCTCCCATGCCTGCCGAGCCGGTTCCGGTCGGCATGCCGTCGGCCAGTTCGTTTGCCAAGCCCGTCGGCACCCCGCCGGCCGGATCTCCTGTGAGTCCTCCAATGAAAGAACCTCAGCCCATGGCCCGTACGCCGTTTCCCGGTTCATCTCAGCCACCCACCCCGATCGGTGCTCCCCAAGGCGGGATGTCTGGAACGATGCCGGGTTCTGCGCCTGGCTCCGCTTCCGGCATGCAGTCGGGTCCTGGCGGTATGCCGGGTGCGCCCCCTCGTCCCGGCATGCAGCCGCCGCAGCGCCCCGCTGCGCCGACCGAGCGCCGCACGCTCGTGGTTGGTAAGGGCATCTCCGTGCAGGGCACGGTACAGGACGCCGAGCGCCTCGTCGTCGAAGGCACAGTCGAGGCCAGCATGATCCATGCGACCGAGCTGTCGATCGCGCAGGGCGGCGTGTTCAAAGGCGCCGTTGAGGTCGAGGAAGCCGAGATCGCCGGCGTGATCGACGGCACGCTGACCGCACGCAGCAATCTGATCGTCCGGGCGACGGGCAAGGTACTAGGCACCGCGCATTACCGCCGCCTGCAGGTCGAAGATGGCGGCCAGATCACCGGCGAGCTGAAGATGATGACGCTGGACGTGAAGTCTGGCGACGCTAGGCCGATCGAAGCGCCGAAGCCGTCCGAGCCGTAAGCGAGACCGGTCCGGCGCTGACTGCAGCGCCGGACCTTTAAGGCAGCACCCTCGACGTCAGGCTTGGATGCGCGAGGTCTGCTTGGTATCCCGCATGGTTGCGTAGACGAGCAGCGAGCCGAAAATCAGCACCGTAATGTAGATGAAGAACCAGCTCTCGTGTCCCTGGTCCTTGAACCAAAGCGCGATGTAGGGCGCGGTGCCGCCGAACACGCTGGCCGCCACCGCATAAGGCAACCCAACGCCCAGCGCACGAACCTCGGCCGGGAACAGTTCCGCTTTCACCACGGCATTGATGCTGGTGTAGCCCGACACGATCAGCAACGCGAACAACAGCAGAAACAGGATGCCGGCGAAGTCGCGGGTCTGAGCCATGGTGGTCATGATCCAGTAGGTGCACAGGGTGCCGGCGATGCCGAACCACAGCAGCACCGGCTTGCGGCCGACGCGGTCGCTGATGGCACCCATAATCGGCTGCATGGCGGCGAAGCAGAACAGCGTGATGAACGAAAGCAGGTTGGCCTGATCGCGCGGCAGCTTGACGGTGTTGGCCAGGAAGGTCGGCATGTATGTGCTGAAGGTGTAGAATGCCGCCGTGCCGCCCATGGTCAGGCCAAACACGAGCAGCAACTCCCGAGGGTGGTTGAACAGCTCGGTGAGCGGCTTGCGCGGACCGACACGACGAGCCTGCGCGGCCAGGAACTCCGGGCTTTCCTCGAGGTTGCGGCGCAGATAAAGGCCGTAAACAGCGCATAGGGCACCGAGGAAGAACGGAACGCGCCATCCCCAAGATTCGAGCTGCGCGGAGGTAAACATGCCCTGCATCACCAGCAGCACCAGGGCCGCGAGCACTTGGCCGCCGATCAGCGTCACGTATTGGAACGAGCTGTAGAAGCCGCGATGCTTTGCGGCCGCCATTTCGGAGAGGTAGGTGGCAGACGTCGCGTATTCGCCACCGAGTGATAATCCCTGCAACAGCCGGGCCAGCAGCAGCAGGATAGGCGCCCAGACGCCGATCTGTTGGTAGGTCGGGATGATGCAGATGATGAATGACCCGGCGCACATCAGCATGACGGACAGCGTCAGTGATGCGCGTCGCCCGGCACGGTCGGCGTAGTTGCCGAGCAGGATCCCGCCGACGGGGCGAATGAAGAAAGCGATGGCATAGATGCCGAACACGGTGAGGAATTGTGCCGTGGGATCGCTGCTGCTGGAGAAGAACTTAGCGAAATACAGCGCAAAGGCGTTGTAGACGTAGAAATCATACCACTCGATCAGGTTGCCGATCGAGCCGCCGAAGATGTTCTTGAGACGCCGTTTGATGTCGTCGGGAGGTTCGGCGGCGAGTGGATTGGCGCTCGGACTACTCAAGGTACTATCTCCAACGATGACGGCGACAGAACCGTGAAACAGCGGTCCGGCGCAAGGTGTTGTCGAGCGGGGACCGACCCGGCTAGGCTCGAAACGATGTCAGTCGACGCCGATCTGCTCGAAGCCATCCGGCTACGAGCCTACTTTCTCTGGCAGCAGGCCGGGCAGCCGTCTGGCGGCGACATCGCGTTCTGGGACGAAGCCCGGCGTCAGATCCAAGCCGAGGCGAGATCACCCGGATAGGCCCCGGCCGACCTCGACCTCAAGGAACCAGGGTCGTGAACAGGAATGTCGCAAACAGCACTAGGTGAATCACCCCGTGCACGATTGTCGTGCGGCCGGTTCCTAGCGACAGCGACGTAACCAACAAGGTCAGGGCGAGCAGAACGATCTCGCGGATCGACAGGCCGAGCACCAGGTCGAGGTGAAGCCAAAGCGAGACGGCGGCAACGGCCGGGATGGTCAGGCCGGTGGTGGCCAGGGCAGAGCCGATCGCGAGATTGAGGCTGGTCTGCAGATCGTCACGTCGGGCGGCGGTGACGGCAGCGATCGATTCGGGCAGCAGGACAACCAGGGCAATGATGACGCCGACCATCGCCGGCGGTGCGCCTACTGCGGCGACGGCCTGCTTGATCGTGGGTGACAGCGATTTGGCCAGCAGGACCACGGCGACGAGGCCGAGCATGAGAAAGACGAAACTGACCCAGGCCGTCGATTTCGTGACTGCGGCATGGTCGACGGATTCCGTCCCATTTTCGTGCAGGAAGTAATCTCGATGACGGATGGTCTGCGCGACGACGAACGCGGCGTAGATGATCAACGAGACGACGGCGACGAAAATGAGCTGCGTCGATGAGTAAACCGGACCGGCCGCCGTGGTGGTGTAGTTCGGCAGCACGAGCACCAGAACCGTCAGCGTCGAGATCATCGCCAGCCCGGCGCTCACGCCATACTGGGTGAAGCTCTGCTCATGATGTCGGCGGCCGCCGACGAGCAGGCAAAGGCCGATGATGCCGTTGAGCACGATCATCATGGTCGCGAAAACCGTGTCGCGTGCCAGATCGCTGGCGCCGTTGCCTTCGCTGATCATGATGGACGCGATCAACGCCGTCTCGATGACGGTGACGGCCAGAGCCAGAAGCAGCGAACCATACGGTTCGCCAAGGGCATGGGCGATGGTCTCGGCATGGTGCACGGCTGCCGACACAGCGGCGCCGAGGAGGATCGCGTCGAGAGCCGCGAGCCATGGTGCAGAGGGTGCACCGAGGAATAAAGCACCAACGGCCAGGACCGGTGCTGCCACTGTCCAGATCGGCAGGCCCATCAAGCCCTTGGTTTGCGTCGATATTGCGATGATGCCAGCCCTCTTTCGCGACCTTTTAGCGAAGTCGGCCAACTCGGCACAACAGGCTGGCGTCAGCTACCGCCGTGCTTCGGGCGGCCCTGATCAGCCAGCGTCGCGATCGCGGTGGCGAGCACGTCCCATCGAAAGGGCTTGGCGATGAAAGCACGGACGCCCGCCGGCGGTGGGCGCCCGCTAATGAGCAGTACGGGCAGGCCCGGCCACTCCGCCGTGACCCGAGAGCAGAGTTCCAATCCATCCATGCCGGGCATGTTGATGTCGGACAGCACCATATCGACGCGTTGCTGGCTGCGCAGGAAACTCAGAGCGTCGGCGCCGTTCGACGCCTCATAGACCACATGGCCGGCATCGCCTAGCATCCAGCCAAGCATTTCGCGGATAGGCTCTTCGTCATCGACGACTAAGATGGAGAGGGGATTAACGGCAGGCGCTGACGTCATGGTCCCTTAATGGTTGTATTGGACTGATTTTCGTATCGCATAAAGTGTGTCGACCTCCGATACAATGCAATTAGGTTGTATTCGATTCCTTCAATGGATCGGCAAGGATTAAAGTTCAGGTAAGCAGTTCGCGCTAAGGTGCGTTCGCATGAGGCGGGGTCGCATCGGTGAGCCAGGACGGCGATTCGATTTTGGAGAAGACGGCGCGCGGGGCGAGTTGGGTCGTCGCCTGGCGCATGATGACGCGGACGCTTGGCCTACTGAGCACGCTCGTGCTCGTGCGGTTGCTGGCACCGGCAGATTTCGGGCTGATCGCCTTGGCATCCAGTTTCTCCGTCTCGATCGAGGCGTTTTCCTGGATCGGGATCGAGGAAGGCGTGATCCGGCACAAATCGCCGACGCCGGCGCTGATGGACACTGCGTTCACGCTGTCCGTGCTTCGTGGTGCCGTCGTGTTCCTGATCGTGGCGATCGTGGCCGTGCCGGCGGCACGGTTCTTCGGCGACCCACGGCTTGCCGACGTCTTGATCGCGCTCGGGGCGACGGTGCTGATCGAGAACCTCATAAACGTGGGGACCATCGAGTTCCGGCGTGATTTCGAGTTCTGGCGTGAGTTTCAGCTCTATCTGCTCCCGCGCGTGCTCAGCATCGCCGTGGCGATCACGGCGGCGATCGTCTTGCGCACGTATTGGGCGCTGATCGCGGGTATCGTCTCAAACCAGGTGTTTCGGGTGCTGTTCAGCTACACGATGCATCCGTATCGGCCACGCTTTCGCCTGACGGCGTGGCGGCAGATCGCCGGCTATTCGGTGTGGAACTCGGTGATCGCCGGCGCGGGGGCGCTGCGGGATCGGGTGGATACCATGATGGTCGGGCGGGCCATGAGTTCGGCGTCCGTTGGTTTCTACGCGCTCGGCTACGAGATCGCCGGGTTGCCGGTGACGGAGTTGATCTCGCCGTTGACGCGCGCGGCCTTTGCCGGGTTCGCGGCCGCGTGGCGAGAGGAGGAGGATGCGGGCGAGACCTGGTTGCGTCTGGTCTCGACGATGGCGTTGCTGACGTTTCCGGCCGGAGTCGGCATGTCGGCGGTGGCGTTTCCGTTGATCATGCTGGCGTTCGGCCCGGGCTGGGAAGCCGCAGTGCCAGTGATGCAGGTTCTCGGTATTCCATTGTGCCTGACGGTATTCGGCATGGTTGGGCAGACATTGTTCCTGGCGCAGGGGCACATGTGGGTGTCGCTGGCGATCACCGTGGGGGCGACGTTGCTGCGGCTGTTCCTCCTGTGGATTTTGATCCCGCCTTATGGACTGTTCGGAGCTGCGGTGGCGGCTGGCATGGGCATCGCGGTCGAGCAGAGCCTGTCGGCGGTGTGGGCGATGCGGCGGCTCGGGCTGCCGCTCGCCCGTGGGTTGGGGCCACGCATGTGGCGATGCGTGCTGGCGACCGGTGTCATGGCAGGGGTGCTCTGGCTGTCCGGCTTGGGGTGGCAGGGCATCGGCGTGGTGCCGATGATCGGGGCGGTCCTGCTGGGGGCGGCAGCGTATGGATTAGTGTTGCTGGGGTTATGGCTGCTGTGCGGCCGGCCGGAAGGGCCCGAGGCGGATCTGCTGGCGCTGCTGTCGCGCAAACCGGTGCGGATGGCGGGTGGGTGACCATCACGGGCGAGTGACTTTGCTGCGCTGCGGCACTGCCCCATGTCGCGGTGACGACAATTGGGAGATTCTACATGAGTGATGCGACGTCCAGCGACCTTTTCCAGCCGGTTCAGATGGGCAAGATGATTCTCGCAAACCGCATCGCCATGGCGCCGCTCACGCGGAGCCGAGTGGGTGAGGGCGGGGTGCCGGGTCCCATGAACGTGGAGTATTACGCGCAGCGCGCGAGCGCCGGCTTGATCGTGACGGAAGCGACGAACATCTCGCAGCAGGGCAAAGGCTACGCCTTTACGCCCGGCATCTATACCGACGAGCAAGTCGCCGGCTGGCGCAAGGTCACCGACGCCGTGCACGCCAAAGGCGGGCATATCGTCTGCCAGCTTTGGCACGTCGGACGCATCAGCCATCCGAGCCTGCAGCCCGGCGGCCAATTGCCGGTCGCGCCATCGGCCATCAAGCCAGAAGGCAAGGCGTTTACCGAGACCGGGTTCCAGGATCACGTGACCCCGCGGGCACTCGAGACGGACGAGATCCCGGGCATCGTCAAGGACTACGCCCATGCGGCGGAATGCGCTGCCAAGGCCGGGTTCGACGGCGTCGAGATCCATGCCGCCAATGCCTATCTGCTCGACCAGTTCATCCGTGACAGCACCAACAAGCGGACCGATCGCTACGGTGGCTCGGTCGAGAACCGGCTGCGCATCGTGCTAGAGGTCACCGAGGCCGTGACCGGTGTGTTGGGAGCGGATCGCGTCGGCATCCGGTTGTCGCCGATCACCCCGCAAGTGGGAAACACGCCGCTGGATAGCGATCCGATGGGCACGTATGGCGCGCTGGTCGACGAGCTGAACAAGTTCAGCCTGGCGTACATGCACCTAATCGAGGGTGCGACACAGGGCGCGCGCGACGAGATCATGGGCTTGTCGTATCAAGGGCTGCGCAAGCGGTTCAGCGGGCTTTACATGGCCAATAACGGCTATGATGGCGCGTTGGCGTTGGCGGCACGAGCCGACGATCTGGCGGATCTGGTGTGTTTCGGGCGGCCGTATATCAGCAATCCCGATCTGGTCGAGCGGATCAAGGCAGGGGCGCCGCTGGTCCAATCGGACAAGAGCACGTGGTATGGCGGCGACGAGCACGGCTACACCGATTATCCGACCATGGACGGCAAGCAACTGCGCGCCGCCGAGTAAGCGGGAGCCGGCCCAGCGCGTCGTGCCGGGCCGGCTCAATACCGGGTGCTCCCGCGCGAGGCTCATTGCCCCGCAATGAGTGCTTCCGCGGCGGCCAAGTCGTCAGGTGTGTTAATGTTCAAGAACGGGTCGATCGGAGTATCGGCCCAGGTCGCGAGTGCCGCGTCGTCCGTCACCGCAGTGACCCGGCGTTGACCCGCCTCCAACGCCATACGGAGCCGATCGCGCATCGTCACAGGCCAGAGGCCCACGACCGGGTGGCTGCGCCCAGCGGATGCAGCGATGGCCATGCCCGCCTGACTGCCGTGTCGGACTTGCTGCAGGCGATCGACGAGATCCGGGGGAAGAAAGGGCGCATCGGCGGGCACGGAAACCAGCCAATGATGCCCGTGAACGGCAGCATGATCGAGGCCGGCAAGGATGCCGGCAAGAGGGCCGGGATGATCGGAAGTCTCGTCTGGTAGAACCAGGAGGCCGAACGGCGCGAAGCGGGCCGGATCGCCGTTAGCGCTGAGGACGAGCCCGGCGACTTGCGGGGCCAAGCGGGCGGCGATGTGGGCCAGGATCGGCTGTCCGGCCAATGACCGCAGGGCTTTATCACCACCCCCCATGCGACGCGACAGACCGCCGGCGAGGATGAGACCGAGAGGTCGTTCCAGCGCGGGCTCGTGAACCGGGACAGGAGCGAGCATGTGACTTCGAGAGCTCCGTTGGCCGGCGGTGGCATTGGTTCAGTCATAGCTGAGCATTTAGGTGTCGGCTCAAGGGTGGTTATCGTGACTTCGGGTGGGTTGCGGGGCGGTGGGAAAGAGAGTGTGTTCCAGCAAAGCTAAAGGGAAACTAGCCATGGCACTGCACACGGGACGCCACTTTCTGCAGATACCAGGGCCGACCAACGTGCCCGATCGGGTGTTGCGGGCCATCGACATGCCGACGATCGACCATCGCGGGCCGGAGTTCGCTGAACTCGGACGGGCGGTGTTGGATGGCATGCGGAGCGTGTTCCAAACCAGCGGCGACGTGGTGATCTATCCCGCCAGCGGGACGGGGGCCTGGGAAGCGGCGATCGTCAACGTGTTGGACGTCGGCGACCGGGTGCTGATGTACGAAACCGGACAGTTCGCGACGTTGTGGCGCGAGATGGCGGTGCGGCTCGGGCTGGAGGTGGAGTTCGTGCCGGGCGACTGGCGGCGCGGAGTCGATGCGGCGGACGTCGAGCGGCGCCTGACAGCCGACGCGGCGCACGCGATCAAGGCGGTGATGGTCGTGCACAACGAGACCAGCACGGGGGTGGTCACGCAGGTTCCGGCAGTGCGGGCGGCCATGGATCGGGCCGGGCACCCGGCGCTGCTGATGGTCGACACGATCTCGTCGTTGGCCAGTGTCGAGTATCGGCACGACGCGTGGGGCGTGGATGTGACCGTGGCCGGGTCACAGAAGGGGCTGATGCTGCCACCCGGGCTAAGCTTCAACGCGATCTCGAAAAAAGCGCTGGCCGCTGCCGAGCGGAGCGGGATGCGGCGGTCGTACTGGGATTGGCGGGCGATGCTCGTGAGCAACGAGACGTTCTTTTTCCCGTACACGCCGGCCACCAACCTGCTGTATGGGCTGCGCGAGGCAATCGCGATGCTGCATGAGGAAGGGCTCGACAACGTGTTCGCGCGTCATGCGCGGCATGGAGCGGCGACGCGGGCGGCGGTGCGGGCATGGGGGCTCGAGGTGCTGGCGGTCGACGAGCAGGAGTGCAGCCCGGCGATGACGGCGATCCTGATGCCGGAGGGTCATGATGCCGATGCACTGCGCAAGGTCGTGCTCGAGCACTACGACATGTCGCTGGGGACGGGGCTGGGCAAGGTCAAAGGGCGGGTGTTCCGGATCGGGCATCTGGGCCATTTCAACGATCTGATGCTGATGGGAACCCTGGCCGGGGTCGAGATGGGGTTGTCGGTGGCGGGAGTGCCGCATCGGCAGGCGGGCGTCGCGGCGGCGATGGATGTTCTGGCCGGGCGGGGCAGCAAGACGGCGCAGATGGCAGCTTAGGATCTCGGTCATGCTGGAGCGGGTGCAGGTGCCGTTGGGTGATGTGCGACTGGCGCAGCGGTTGCGCCGGGAGACGTCCGGCGAGGTGTTGTTCGCGCGCGGCGATCGAGGGCGGTACAGCACCGATGCCTCGATCTACCAGGTCGAGCCGATCGGCGTGCTGGTGCCGCGGACCGTCGCCGACGTGGAGGCTGGGCTGGCGATCGCGCGCGAGCACGGGGTGCCGGTGCTGGCGCGCGGTGGCGGGACGAGCCAGTGCGGGCAGACGGTCAACCGGGCGCTGGTGATCGACTACACCAAACACCTGCGCTCGATCCTGGACTTGGACGTCGCGGGACGAACGGTTCGCGTGGAGCCGGGCATCGTGCTCAACCATCTGAACACGGCGCTGAAGCCGCACGGGCTGTTCTTTCCCGTCGACCCGTCGACGCATGCGCGGGCGACGATCGGGGGCATGACGGCCAATAATTCGTGCGGCTCGAAAAGCATCCGCTACGGACTGATGGCGGATAACGTCACCGCCATTGACGCCTTGTTGGCGGATGGAACGCGGCACCGGTTCGGCGACGGCGCGGCACCGGCTGGGCTGCTGCAGCGGCTGCAGAAGATCGGTGCGGCAGAGGCCGGAGAGATCGCGGCGCGTTTCCCGACGCAGCTCCGGCGGGTCGGCGGCTATAATCTGCAGGTCCTGGTGCCGGGCGCGCAGCAGAACCTAGCGCGGCTGCTGGTGGGGTCGGAGGGGACGCTGGGGCTGTCGATGGCGATCGAGCTGCAGTTGCAGCCGATCAAGCCGCGCAAGGCGCTGGGGATCTGCCAGTTCCCGAATTTCCGGGCAGCGATGGCGGCAACGCGGCATCTGGTCGAGTTGGGGCCGGAAGCGGTCGAACTGGTGGATCGGACCATGATCGATCTGGGGCGGGGGATCGCGATCTACCGCAAGACCATCGACCGGATGGTGATCGGGGAGCCGGACTCGCTGCTGATCGTCGAGTTCCATGGCGACGACGAGGGAGTGCTGCTGGGCAAGCTGGCCGAGCTCGAGGTCGCGATGGCGGATCTCGGGTATCCCGGCGCGGTGGTGCGGGCGACGGAGGCCGGGTTCCAGGGCGAGATCGCGGCGGTGCGCGAGGCTGGGCTCAACATCATGATGAGCATGAAAGGCGACGGCAAGCCGGTCTCGTTCATCGAGGATTGCGCGGTCGGCCTGGACGACCTGGCCGATTATACCGAACGGCTGAACGACGTGTTCGCCAAGCACGGCACCAAGGGGACTTGGTATGCCCACGCCAGCGTCGGCTGCCTGCATGTGCGGCCGGTGCTGAATATGAAGGATCCGGCCGACGTGCGTACGATGCGGGCGGTGGCGGAGGAATGCTTCGCGCTGGTGCGGGAATACAAGGGGTCGCATAGCGGCGAGCATGGCGACGGGATCGTCCGGTCCGAGTTCCACCGGGAGATGTTCGGCGCGCGGATCGTCAGTGCCTTCGAGGCGGTCAAGGACGCGTTCGACCCGGCGGCGACGCTCAACCCGAACCGGATCGTGCATCCGCCGCGCATGGATGATCGCAGCCTGTTCCGATACGGGCCTGATTACGCAGCTTTGCCGGTCGCGCCGATGCTGGACTGGAGCGAGCATGCCGGGCCGGTCGGCGGCATGCTGGCGGCCGTCGAGATGTGCAACAATAACGGGACCTGCCGCGCCTTTGAGGCGGGGAGCATGTGCCCGAGCTACCGCGTCACCCGGGACGAGCAGCACCTCACGCGAGGCCGGGCGAACACGCTGCGGCTGGCGCTGACCGGGCAGTTGGGCGCCGAGGCGCTGGCCTCCGACGACGTGCACGATGCGTTGAAGCTGTGCGTGTCCTGCAAGGCGTGCCGGCGGGAGTGTCCGACCGGCGTCGACATGGCGAAGATGAAAATCGAGGCGACCGCGGCACGGGTGAGAACCCACGGAGTGTCGGCGCGCGAGCGGCTGGTGGCGGAGTTGCCGCGCTATGCCGGGATCGCGCGGCATTTCGCGCCGGTGCTGAACTTCCGCAATCGGTCGGCGGTGTTGCGGCGCGCGGGGGAGACGATCGGGTTCGCGGCCGGCCGGCCGCTGCCAGCCTGGAGCGCGCGGGCGCGGCGGTGGGATGCCGGCGCGCCGGCGCCCAAGGGTGACGTGCTGCTGTTCGCGGACACGTTCACCAAGGCGTTCGAGCCGGAGAACCTGCGGGCGGCGCAGCGCGTGCTGCGGGCGGCAGGCTTTCGGGCCGTGGTGCCGAAGCAGCGGCTATGCTGCGGGCGGACGTATCTGGCGGCCGGGATGGTGGAGCGCGCCCGCGCCGAGGCGCGGCGGACGATCCATGCGCTTTCCGGGGCACTGGCGGGCGGGTTGCCGGTGGTGGGGCTAGAGCCCTCATGCCTGTTGACGCTGCGGGACGAGTTCCGGTCGTTGCTGCCGGGCGCGGCGGCGGACGATCTGGCCGGGCGTGCATCGCTGATCGGGGAGTTCCTGGCGCGGGAAGGTGTGCCTGGGATGCAGGCGACGGCGCGCGCCCATGTGCATGGGCATTGCCATCAAAAGGCGTTTGGCGCCTTCGCCGGCACGTTGGCGACGTTGCGGCAGGTCGATGGGCTCGCGGTGGAGCCGATCGAGAGCTCCTGTTGCGGGATGGCGGGAGCCTTCGGCTATGGCTCGGAGACGCAGGAGGTCAGTCGGGCGATGGGGGAGCGGAGCCTGGCGCCGGCGGTGCGGGCAGCGGATGCGGCGGATTGGATCGTGGCCGATGGAACGTCATGCCGGCATCAGATCCGCGATCTAACGGGTCGGCGGGCGGTGCATTCGGTGGTGGTGTTGGATCGGGCCCTGGCCGATCAGGCGTCGGGCGGCTCGTAGAAACCGATCCCTTCCGCGACCAGGTCCGGGCGGGTGCTGAGGATGGTGCCGCGTTCGGTCGGGTCGTCGGTGTAAAAATGGGTGCCTTGGACGGTATCGAAGAAGCGGTAGACGGGCGTGTCGCCGGGCGGGGCGATGACGTGTTCGTAGAACAGGCTAGTGGCTTCGTAATGTAGGTCCGGCCGGGTGGCGATGACGGTGTCGCGCTCGGCGGCGCTGGCGGTCAGGAACTGGGTGCCGGAGATGGCGTCGAAGAAGCGGTAGATTGGGGCCGCTGCCGGGTCGGTGGACGAGAGGGCGGCTGGGTTGATGGCGCGCAGACCGATGCCTTCGGGGGTGAGGTCCGGGCGCGTCTGCCGGATGGATTGTGCTTCGGCGGCATCGGCGGTGTAAAAGTGCGTGCCGTTGGTGGTCTCGAAGAAGCGATAGACGTCGACCGTCGGTGTGACGCTGGCCAGGGGCGCAGGGCTTTTCACAATCGGAGGGCTGGCGATGGGCGCTGCCGGAGCGTTGGTCGGATCGACGACCGAGGGTTCCGGGGTGACCGGCGTCGGCACGAGTGCGGGGGCTGCGGAGAGTTGCAGCAGCAGCGGGTGGTCGGTCAGCAACAGCGTCAGCGACGAGATGTCGGCGTAGGTCGCGATCGGGGCGGTGCCGAGCAGAGGGTCGAAGACGAGAACGGAATGGATCGTGCTGCCGAGGGAGAGGTGGGTCGGGGTCTGTGACGGCGCGATCTCGGTGTGGGTGACAGGGTCCCAGAGCTGCGGTTCCGCCCAGACGACGGCAACCGTGGTGCCCGCTGCGCCGGCCAGCGTCACCGCGCGAGCCGTTTCGGGTGCGTCGTCGGCATTGATGGCGACCGCGGGTGCGACGCCGGGCGTGGCGTCGGCCGCGGTCAGGATAGCCGTCAGATTGTGGAGCGCGGTGGCAACCAACTTGGGAGAGCCGTCGGCGTGGAACAGCCCGTAATGAAGCTGCCCATCGGTATTGCCGGGATCGTTGGCCTCGTCGAGCAGTTCGTAGAGGATGGTAGGCGTGATGCCTGAACTAACTGCATCGAACAGGGTATCGAGCGTGAGCCGGGCCTGGACGCTTTCGTCCACGCCGCTGTCGTCGGTGGGCATGGTGTAGTAGCCGGTTTCGGTCAGGGCGATCGGAAGCGGCGAAAGGGCTCGGGCAGTGGCGGCGTCGGCGGCGATGACGCTGCCGGGCGACGCACCGTTGGCGCCATAGCTGTGTAGGTTGGCGACCGTGGCGTGGGCGAGGTTGGCGGCATATTTGCCGAGGTTGTCCGCGCTGGCCATGCTTTCGGCGATCAACGGCGTGCCACGCAGCGCGGGAGTCGCGGCGAGTGCGGCGGCGACACTGGCCTGTTCGGTGACGGCAGCGAGGACCGGGTTGGCGATGCCGTTGGTCAGAATGGGCTGATAGTCGACCTCGTTGGGGCCTTCGGCGAAGCGGATCGCCGGAAAGACCGGAACCAGGCTGTCCAGTTCGGCCTTCGGATCATCGTCGAGGATCAGGTCGAACTTGACGCCGGCGCTGGCCAAGGTTCGGAAGGCGGCGAGGCTGACATCGTAGGCATGGTCGCGGATCAGCGAGACGCCGAGATAGGCGAGGCTGGCCTGGACCAGGGCGACATTGCCATAGCCCGTGGTGGTGGCATCCATGTGGGTGTTGACGCCGATGCCGGCGAGGAAGTTCTTGATGTCAGTCATTCGAGGCTTGGAGCGGCAGTCCGAGGGTCAGGATACGGTCGGCGATGCCGAGCACGGCGTCGATGTCGGTTTCGGCCCATAGGATAGCGCAGCCGTCGCGGATGGCGAGATCGTGGATGACGGACTTCAGCTGCCGGGCATCGGCCGGCGGAAGACCGGCGGTGGGCTCATCGAGCAGCAGCAGCCGAGGGCGGTGAGCCAACGCCAGCGCGAGGTCGAGGCGGCGCAGATGGCCCGGCGGGAGCGCGGTGGCCACCCGATCGGCATGGTCGAGCAGGCCGACCCGGTGCAGCAGCAGGTCGGCGCGGCTGCGATGATAGCCGCGAGCGGGGCGCCACCAGCGGGCAAGCTGGTCGCGGGCGGACAGCATCACGATCTGGACGTTCTCGCGAACCGTCATGGAGCCGAACGTCGCCGGCTGCTGGAAGGTGCGGCCGACACCCAGGCGGGAGATGGTGCGGGGGTCAGCCCGGCCGATGTCGTCGCTACCCAAGCGGATGCGACCGCGATCGGGATGGGTCTGGCCGCCGATCATGTCGAGAACGGCGGATTTGCCAGCACCGGGAGGGCCAATGAGGGCGAGGATCTCGCCGGGCTCGAGGTGAAGGCTGATGTCGGTGATGGCGAGGGTTGGGCTCACGACCCTGCAGAGCCGGTCGGCGATGAGCAGGCTCATGCCGGCCGACGCCAAAGGCGGATCGAGGCGCCGGCAATCCCCTCCGGCAGAAGGAGGGGAACCGCGATAAGAGCGGGGCCGAGCAGAAACGGCCAAGGCGCGAGCATTTGGGCAGCGCCGGTATAGGCAAGGGCGCCGACAAAGGGCGCGGCGATCGTCTGGACGCCGCCGAGTGCCAGCATTAGCAGCGTGTCGGCTGAACGGTGGATCACCGGTGCGGCACCGACAGTGACCAGCGTCAAGGCGCCAGCCAACCCGGCGGTCCCACCCGCGATGGTGAATGCGGTGAGGCGGAGCAAGGGAATGGGCAGACCGATGGCGGCGGCCCGAGCCGGGTTGTCACGGGCCGCACGAAGCGCGTAGCCGAACGGCGCGTAAAGCAGGCGGCGGAGCAGCAGCGCGATGCCGACGCAGACGGCGAAGGTGAGCCAGACCGTGAGTGGCGCAGAGATCCGGACCATGTCGGCCCAGGCAAGCGATTCGATCGGACTGATCCAGGTGGCAACGGTTGAGGCCAGGTAGGCGATGACCAGCGTTAGCATGGCAAGGGCGGGAGCCGAGAGCCGGGCGACGACGGTGCCCACCACCAGGGCAGCCAAGCCAGCGGTCAAGGTGCCGAAGACCAGGGCAGCACCGAGGAGGGACAGGGATGGAGCGATCCCAGCGGTGCGGACGAACAGAGCCGCAGCGTAGGCGCCGACGCCGAAAAAGGCTGCATGACCCAGGCTGGGCATGCCGCCGGGCCCCAGGAGCAGATGCAGGCTGGCGGCCAGGAGCACGGCGATGCCGATGTTGGCGAATAGCGGCATACCGGAGCTTGCCGAGCAAATAGCGACCGAGCCCATGAGGAAAGCGGCAGCGAAAAGGAGTTTTGCCGATCGTGATGCAGGACGGATCAGCATGGTCGGGGCTTGATGGAGGGGAGCGGGATTTGCATGAGTGAAGAGGCCGCCGGGGCGAACGAGCAGGAACGCCGCGGTCAGCGCGAGCGGGAGCGCCAGGGCGCTGGAGGGGAACAGGTCGGCGGTAAAGGCGCGTAGAAGCGCGATGACGATTGCGGCGATGAAGGCGCCGGGTAGGCTGCCCAACCCGCCCAGCAGGACAGTGAGAAGGCTGTCGGCCAAAAGGTCAGTATCGAAGCCCACCGAGTGAGTCGGCTGGCTCAGAAACCAGAGCGTCCCGGCGAGGCCGGACAAGGCGGCGGCCAACGGAACGATGAGGCGGCCACGAGCACGCACGGTGAGCAGAAGGCCCAAGATCGCCGGTGCCGCGCCGACGATGGCGAGCGTGCCGAGCTGGCCGATGGCCCAGCCTGGAGACGTCGCTGGCGAGTCCGCCCACAACAGCCGGGCTGCGTCCTGGAACACGAGAAACAGGCCGAGCGTGACGAGAAGTTGCGCGAGCAACGGGGCGCGACGCAGGCGATGGATGACGAGCAGTTCCACCGCACCACCTCCAACGGCCAGGACGGCAGGGATGGCGACGAGCGCGAGCGTCGGGGCAAGGGCAAGTCGACCAAAAAGGGCTGCCGCAAGTCCGGCGATGGCGGCCTGGCTGAGATCCAGGACGCGGTTGGCGTCGAAGACGAGCGTGATTGCGGCGGCGACCAGGAAAATCGGCGTGGCGTGGGAAAGGCCGGTCAGACCGACGGACAACAATGACATCGTGCCGGGGCCATGGCGCTCGCGGCTGTTGACGTCAAGTTCTGGCTTGAAGCCGTGGCGGTTCGCGTTACCACGTCAGCTCTCCAGGTCGGATCACCATCCACATGCCCATCCCGATCACACCCACCATTTCGTTCGAACCGGCCGAGATCGAGGAAAGCTTCATCCGGTCGTCCGGGCCCGGGGGTCAGAACGTCAACAAGGTGTCGACTGCGGTGCAGGTGCGGCTCGATCTCCGGCGAAGCCCGTCATTGCCGGCATGGTTGCGGGCGCGGGCGGAGGCGCTGGGAGGCAAGCGGGTGTCGTCGGAAGGTGTGCTGGTGATCACGGCGGCGCGGTTCAGGTCGCAGGACCGAAATCGCGAGGATGCGGTCGATCGGATCGTCGAGTTCCTGCAGGCGGCGGCGGATCGGCCGGCGCGGCGGGTCAAGACGCGGCCGACGCTTGGGTCAAAGAAGCGCCGGGTCGAGGGAAAAGTACAGCGGGGGGAAACCAAGCGGCTGCGACAAACGCCCGATCGCGACTGATCAGGCGATGGGCGGCGATCCCGAGGGGCGCGAGGCGTCGGGGCCGGGTCGGGGACGGAGGGTGCGGCGGAGGAGTTGGGAGAGGCGGCGGCGGCGGGTGCGCTCGCCCTCCATGGAGACCTCGGTGGCGGTGCGGCGAAGCGACAGGCGGCGGTTGTGGAATTCGGCCAGTTCCGGACGATGGCCGACGCTGATGAGGGTGGCGTGGCCCAGTTCGCGCTGGAACAAGCCCATGATGGAGGCTTGCGTGTCGACATCCAACGCGGCGGTCGCCTCGTCCAGGATGACAACATCTGGCTTCTGGACCAGTAGGCGGACGAAGCCGATGCGTTGCTGCTCGCCGCCGGAGAGCAGCTTGTCCCAGCGATCCTCCTCGTCGAGGCGGGGCACCAAGTGGGACAGGCCGCAGCGCTGGAGCGCGGCCTCCAGCTCCTCCGTGGTCGGGATGCGGGCGGTGACGGGATAGTGCAGCACCTGTCGCAACGTGCCGTTGGGGATGTAGGCGCGCTGCGGCAGGAAGGCGACGCGGGCGCCGGCCGGGATGAGGACGCGGCCGGAACCCCAGGGCCAGAGCCCGGCGATGGCGCGGATCAGTGTGCTCTTGCCGGTGCCGCTCTCGCCGGTGAGCAACACGCGTTCACCGCGATCGATCTCTGTGGTGGCCTCGTCGATCATGACCCGGCCGTCGAACTGCGCGACGGACAGGTTTTCGAGGCGGACCTTGTCGTCCGGGCTGTCAGCGATGACGATGCGGTCCTGCTCCTCGGCGCCCACGGAGTTGTCGAGGTTGGTGAAGGCGGCCCACAGGCCGGTGACACGGCCGGCCGACGCCATCCATTCGGCGATGCGGGGATAGTTGTCGAAGATCCAGTTGAGCGCGACCTGAACTTGGGCAAAGGCCGCGGCGGTCTGCATCAGGGCGCCGAGCGTCATCTTGCCGGCGAGGAAGTTGGGAGCTTCGAGCAGAAGGGGGACGACGGGGGCGACGGCCCAGTTGCTGCCCATGAGCCACATCATGCGCGACCACTGCTTGAGCATGCGCATCCAGCTCTCAACCAGGGAATGCAGCGTGTCGTGGAGCGATTTTATCTCGTCGGCCTCACCGCCGATAAGCGCGATGCTTTCGGCATTCTCGCGGACGCGGCTCATCTCGGTGCGGAGCTTGGCCTCGGAGGCGTTCTTTTCCTCGATGCGATGGATCAGCGGGCGGCCGAAGATGAGCATCGAGCCCGACATTACGCCGGAGTAGAGCACGGCGGCGATGACCATGAAGCCAGGGATGGTGACGCCATAGACTTCGATGTCGCCGCCGACCGACCAGAGTACGACAAAGAAGACGAGGGCGGCGAGAATGGCGTTGAGGATGCCGGTGCCGAACTCGACGACCGGCTCGGTCGCGACGCGAGCATCTTCGGCGATACGGAACTCGGGGGCGTCGAGGTCGGGCGCGGCGATGCTCAAACGGTAGAAGCGCTGATTGTCGAGCCACTGCTTGGTCAGGCGCTTGGTCAGCCACTGGCGCCAGAATACCTGCAGCTTGACGCGCGAGGTGAGCGAAAAGACGCTGATGGTCGACGCGGCGACCGCCAGGACGGCGAACAGCGACACCGCGCCGGCGACGCCCTTGGCGCTCTTCTGCTGCAAGGCGTCGAAGAAATACGCGTTCCACTTGTTGACGCCGTACTGCACGGCGGTGTTGGCGCAGACCAGGAATAGCGCCGCGGCGGTCAGTTTCCAGGCAACCCTGGCGGTGTTGCCGCGCCAGAAGCCACCGGCCAGACGCCAATAGCCGCGGGCTGTGCTGAAGGAGCGTGGGCGCTTGTCTTTTGGGAGTACGGCAACGGCGGCTTGGGCCGTCGCCGGGAGACTATCTGGCAGAATCGAACCCGAGGAAGCCCGCCTGCGGCACCGGGGCGCCACCGTCGCCTGCAAACAGGTGTGCAGTGCGGGGAGCGGCGGGCTTGGCGGCCGCGGCGGTCGCGCGCGCTTGGTCACGCTGCTCGCGGCGGGCGCGCGCGGTTTCCTGGGCGGCAGCGCGGCGATCGAGCGGAGCTGCCGGCTGGCTGGGACCGCCGGCGACCGTGTTGTAGCCCAGGCCACTGCGAAGCGAGAGCAATAGGAAGGAGATGTCGTTCCGGCCGAGATCGACCGCTTGCTCGAGCGGGGTCAGGCCGAGGATGTTGCGACCGTGGATGTCCGCACCACGGCCGATGGCCTCGCGGGCAGCGACAACGTCACCACGGTTGATCGAGTCGAACAGGGCTTCGGTGGGCGGCATGTCGACGCCGCTGCGCTCGGCCGGGGCGGAGAGCGCGGAATCAGCACGCGCGCCCGGCACGGCAGCGGGCGGTGCCTCGGTCGGTCGCTTGCCGCGCATGCCCGTCTGTCCATCGGGCGTGATGATGGGCTTGGGAACCGTCGACTGCGCTTGAGCGACACTGATGCCGACGAGGGAAATGACCGCGGCCGCGAAAATATGTCTGACCATGGGGCGCCATATAGCGCAGATCGCATCCGTTCAAAAGCGAGTGGTTACAATGCTTATGCTCGCGATGATCCAAATGAGGTACGGAAGCATCAGCAAGCCGGCGTTAAGGTGCAATTTACAGAAGGAGAGCGCCGTCCATCCCCCTAGGACGAGGCAAAGCAGCAACGCGATCGACGGAAACGCCGGAACGGAGACGAGCGGGATGAGGCCGGGCCACAGGCCGGCGAGGAGAAACCACCCCCATCGACGCAACGCGGCACGCTTCCGGTCCAGGCCGATGTCGATTCGCCGCCAGACTAGCCAGGCCGCGAATCCGGTCAGCGGACAAAGGAAGGCTTCCACGGAAACTAAGCCGGCTGGGAGGTCAGGAATCCTGCTGCGGCTCAGCGGCACCAGCGCGGCAAGCCCCACGAAGCCGATGAGGGCGAGAAGACTGCCGCGGGCGCGGCGACGTGGCGGTTCAATGGGCTGGAAGGCACGGCACTCCGGAACGCGTTGCAGCGAGCCTAGGCGGAGCCTTCGCGGCGCCAGGCGATCAAAACAAGGCCGAGCAGCAGCGGAAGTGCGGCCCAGGGTGGAAGCAAAGGGATGGCGCGAAGGCCGGTGACGATGTGGTCATTGCGTCGGGGCAGCCCGATCCAGGTGCTGCCCGCCGCGTCGCGACCGGGCTCGGTGCGGCGAAGGTCGGGGAGGCGAAGGCCACCATCGGCGGTGACGATGAAGCGGGTGCTACCGCCGGTGGTGCGGGCGATCGGGGCGAGGACCGATGTCGTGGCACGTAGGTCAGCGATCTCCAGCGGGTTGGGGTCGGCGGCGGCAGCGTAAACGGTGTGCTCGCCGTCGGAGACTTGCCAAACGCCGGGCTCTGCAGCGTCGCGGTCTGCTTGCCACAGGCCAGGGGCGGATTGGGTGAGGGTCTCGCGGACGATCTGGCCGGAAGGGGAGGTGATGGTGGCGGTGACGCCCGGCAGGGTTTCCAGCGTTCGGCGTTCGATGTGGAGGCGGTCATGCTCAATGCGGGCGCGGAGGGTCTCCTCCTCGAGCGCAGGCTCCTTCATGGCCCAGTGCGCGATGCGACGAAGCAGTTCGGCTTGCGGGCCGCCACCCTCATGGCCGCGGGACCACAGCCAGATCTGATCCGACAGCAGCAGCGCGACCCGACCCTCACCGACGCGATCGAGCAACAGCAGCGGTGCCCCAGCGGCGGTCATCAGCTCCTGCCCGCCGGTCGCGGCGGCGCCGACGTACCGGTACCAGTCGCCCCAGCGAGGCGTGCCGCCAGTGGTGCCGATATTGGTGCCGGGCAGGCCCTCCGTGACCGGGTGACGGGCACCGATGGCTGTCACCTGCGGGCGGAACGGACCGTCGACGACGGAGAACGGCGCGGTGCGCGCGGCGGCCTGAACAGGAAGGACGCTGCCGAGATTGGTAGAGGCCAGAGAGAACTGGCCGGCGAACTCGGGCCCTGCGCTGAGCAACAGGGCACCGCCACCGCGAACGTAGTCGGCGATGTTGCGCAGGTAGAGCGGGGGCAGGATGTTGTTCCGGTTCGAGAACCGATCGAGGATGATCAGGTCGAAGTCCCGGATCTTGACCTGGAACAGTTCGCGCACCGGAAAGGCGATCAGAGCCAGTTCGTTGGTCGGCGTGAGGTCGTCGCGATCCGGTGGGCGCAGGATGGTGAAATGGACCAGATCGACCGCCGGGTCGGCCTTGAGGAGACGGCGCCAGGTGCGCTCGCCCAGATGCGGTTCGCCTGAGACGAGCAGCACGCGGAGGCGGTCGCGCACGCCATTGATCGAGACAACGGCGCGGTTGTTCAGAGGCGATACTTCGCCGGGCAGCGCATCCGCCTGCAGTTCGACAATGGTGGGGCCGGCGCGGGTGATGGGAATTTCGAGCGAGGTTTCCTCACCGACTGGAACCGGGAGGCTGCGCGGCGGTTCGCCATCGCGGCGAATGGTAAGGTGCGTGATCGTGTTCGAAGGCGCAGTGCCGAGATCGTCGACAGCGACGCGGATGGTGGCGCTATGGCCGACAAGGCCGAAATTCGGTGCTTCGACGATGCGGATACGGCGATCGG
This sequence comes from Janthinobacterium lividum, assembly GCA_050954595.1. Classification (GTDB taxonomy): domain Bacteria; phylum Pseudomonadota; class Alphaproteobacteria; order Acetobacterales; family Acetobacteraceae; genus JAVVHH01. The sequence continues at coordinate 39,147 of JBPBQE010000202.1, forward strand.
TTTCTTCGCCTTTGGCCGGAATCAGAACGTGCAGCGGCGCTGGTAGCGGCGTGGTCGGTGCGTCGTGAACCTGGCCGTCGGTCAGCGCGATAATGCCGGCCAGGCGGGCGCGGGGAATGTCGGCGAGCGCACGGTCGATGGCGGCGAACAGGGCGGTGCCGTCCGTGCCGGCACCAGGCGTTGCCTCCGGCACCACGACGGTGCGCATCTCCAGGTCGGGTAGGCGAGCAGCCTGTTGCTCCAGTTGGGCCAGCGCGGCATCGCGAAGGGTGGCGCGGTTACCGACCCGCATGGAATCGGTCTTGTCCACGACGATGAGGCCAATGTCGTGCAGCGTGTCGCGGGTTTCCTCCACGAGGCGCGGGCCGGCAAGCCATAGCAGGAGGGTGGCAAACGCCAGGGTGCGCCAGAATGCGCCACGGGCGCGGCGGATCAGGGCGGGAGCCAAAGCGATCAGGCAGATGGCGGTGAGCACGGCCAGCGCCCAGAGCGGGATGGCGGGATCGAACCGGAGGGACGCGTAAGCCTGCGCTAACCTCATTGGCCGAGCCGTTCGAGAATGGCGGGAACGTGGACCTGGTCGCCTTTGTAGTTGCCGGTCAGGGCATACATCACGAGGTTGACGCCGAACCGATAGGCCAGGGTGCGCTGGCGCGTGCCGCCGGGGATGGTGGCGAACGGGTTGCGGCCGGCGGCGTCGACGGCCCAGGCGGCGGCCCAGTCATGGCCGCCGATGATCACGGGCGATACGCTGTCATTGGCACGATCCTGGGCGCGCTGGACCCATACGGTGTCGCCGTCGAAGCGGCCGGGGAAGTCCTGCAACAGGTAGAACGATCGGGCGATGACATGATCGCTGGTCAGCGGGGTCAGGGGCGGGATGGCCAGGCCGGTGGTCAGACGCTTCAGCGCAGCCTCGGTTCCGGGGGCAAAGCCTTCGCCGCTGCCGCCGTCGCGGGTATCGATGAGGATGATGCCGCCTTTGTTGGTGAAGTCATTGAGCGCTTCGATGGCGGAAGCGGGCATGATGGCGTCGGTGGTGATGGGCCAGTAAAGCAAAGGGTAGAAGCTGAGGTCGTCGCGGCCAGGGACGATGGCTTCAGGGTCGCCGAGGGTCACGGCCGTGCGGCGATTGACGTAGGTCGACAGGCCGGCGAGGCCGGATTTGGATGTGGCATCGACGGCGGCGTCACCGGTCTCGACATAGGCGAGTTGGGCGTGAAGCGAGGGATAATCTTCGGCACGGGCTGGGGGCGGGAGGCAAAGCAACAGCGCAACGCTGGCAGCAGCGCGGAGGGCTAGCTTGCCACGCAGGGCCAGGGAGATCAGCAGGTCCAGCGCGAGAAGAACGATCGCCGCAGCCAGCAGGCTGGGACCGATGACGCGTTCCGTGCCGGGCGCGGCAAGGGCGGATAGCGTGGCACCCGGGATCGGGGCGGCAGCCTCCAACTCCGGCAGCACGCTGCCGAGGTTCAGCGCCCGGCGGTAACTCGGTGGACCGTAGAGGCCGGGCGGATGCTTGGGGGAGATCAGGCTGGCGGCGGGCTGGTCGAGTTCGCGAGCCTGCACTGCGGACGCCGCCGGTGGTGGGGCGGTCAGCGCGCCGAAGCCGTCCAGGGTTTCGAATGGGGGAAGCTGGGCGGTCTCGTCGGTGGTGGCGACGCCGGCGGAAAGGTCGACGAGGCGGCGCAGCATGTCCACGAACAGGCCGGAAAGCGGCAGGTTGGACCAGTCGGCATTGCCGGTGGTGCCAATTAGCACGACCCGGCCCGCGCCGCGCGAGGCCGCGGTGACCAGCGGGGTGCCGTCGGCGAGCGAGGCCCAAGTGTGGGCGGCCAAATCTCCCGACGGCTCGGCGAGGACCTGACGACTAATCTTGACGTCGTCGGGGATCGGTAGCCCGGCGAACGGAGACGTGGCGGGAAACGGCGCCAGGGCGGCAGGTTCGCTCCAGGACAAAGCGCCGCCCAGCTGACGATCGCCCGCGAGCAGATGTACCGGAAGCAGGGGGTCGTCATGGTCGGGATCGGTGCTGGCCTCCGCCGTGCGGGGACCGGCGAAGCGGATCAACAGGCCGCCTTTGTCGACCCACTGGGCAAGCGCAGTCGAATCGGCACGGTCCAGCACGACGTCGGCCAGGACCAGCACGGAGAGCGGACGGGCGAGAAGCTCCGTCAGGGTGCCCTCGCGAAGCTCGGTGAACGGCGCCAGAGCGCGACGGGGATAGAAGAGCGGGCCGATCAACGGGGTGTCGGCGCCTTCGGCTTCGGCAAGTAGCCCCACGGGGCGACGGCGCCAGCGCTCGTCCAGCAACATGGTGCCCGCGGCTGAGTTGGCGTTGCCGACCGTCAGGCGGGCGATGTTGTTGCGGATCTCGGGAGGGAGCTGGATGGGCACGTCGACCGATTTGGCGCCGGCCGGGATCGTGGCATCGCCCCGGGCCAGGGTGCGTCCATCGCTGGTCTGGGCAAGCACGGAGACGGTGCGATCGGCCGGTTGGGCGAGAGTGTCGACGCGGGCGACGAGGCGGTCGGTCTCGAGACGGGGCGGGCGGCTGATGGCGATGTCGACCGGGTCGGCCCGGCGCTCATCGACTGGACCGATCGCGGAAAGGGCGTGGGCGAAGGCCGGGTCGGCTGGCGTGGCGAGGCCGTCGGCCAGATAGACGACATCGCCGGCCTGGATTTTCGCGAGAGCGGCGGTGGCGCCGGCATGGTCGGTTGACCACGGCTTCGGGCGAAGCGCCGCAAGGCGGGTGCGGAGTTCGGGCACTGGCATCACGGGGGTGGGCGCGGGGACGGCGCCGGTTTCGGTCGGGGCGGTGGCGAGCAGCAGCGCGGGACGGCCGGCGCGGTCGGCGCGGTCGAGCACCTGCTCGGCGGCTCTCATGCGCGTCGACCAGTCGGGAGCGGCGGCCCAGCCGTCGTCGATGACCAGCAGCACCGGCCCGGCGCCGCGCAGTCCCGTTGCGGCATCGAGCACGGGGCCAGCCAAGCCGATGATGACGAGAGAAGCCGTGACAAGCCGGAGCAGCAGGAGCCACCAGGGCGTGCGCGACGAGGTGGGCTGATCGGCGCGTAGGCCGAGCAACAGGCCAATTGCCGGAAAGCTTTGCATCTTGGGCGCCGGTGGCGTGACGCGCAGCAACCACCACAGCACCGGCAGCGCGGCCAGGGCAATCAGCAGCAGCGGCGCGGTGAAGATCATGTGGCCGACAGCGCGGTGTAGGCGGCCAGGAGGGCGGCTTCCGGCGAGTGGTCCGTCCGGTGGGTGGCGAAGCGCCAGTCGGCGGCAGCGGCGAGGGCAGCCAGGCCGGTTTGCTGCTCCTGCAGCGCCGTGGCGTAGGCGTCGCGGATGCCTTCCACCCGCGGAACGAGGGTATCGGCTTCCCGCTCCAGGCCCTGGAAGCGGACGCGGCCGGAGTAGGGAAGCAGCGTTTCGGCCGGGTCGAGGATCTGCAGGAGGTAACCGGCGACGGAGGTGGCGGCGAAGGCCGCGACGATGGGGCGGATCTCGTCCAGCGGGTGCAGGAAGTCGCCGATCAGGATGACCCGGGCGTGCGCTGGGATCGGCAGCTTGGGCGGCACGCCGTCACCAGGCGGGAGGCCGGACAGACCCTCGGCCAGATCCTCAAGGGCGAAGCGGCCGCCGCGGAGGCGAGGCGGACCGCCCAGCAGCCGGACGCGCTCGCCACCACGGAGCAGCAGGGCAGCCAGAGCGAGGAGGATGAGGTCGGCCCGCTCGCGCTT
>JBPBQE010000218.1:0-42580 GCA_050954595.1 Janthinobacterium lividum
CGTCGCAAGTGCCGTGTAGTCTGATTGATCCCCCAAGCCGTTTGACGTCAGCAGAACGTCTCGGGCAATCGGGTCAGCCATCAACGTTTTCAGGTCAGAAGCTTTTGCTACAGCGGAAAGAAAGTGATTGATCGCAGATTTCGTCTCTGGATCCTTGGCCTGCTGCGCAATGTCTTTCGTCTGGTTTTTTTCTGCACTGATCAGCGAGGAAACCGGGTCCACAGACGAGGCGGTGCCTTGGCCGTAAATGATGCTGAAAAGGTCACTTGTCGTGTCCCCCGACGTCATTGACTGCAAGAGCGACAGAGCGGGAGATGTGACGTTCATGTCTTCGATCTTCACTTGCAATGGTTAATATCTTCTTAAAAACTCAGATGAAGTGACCACGCAGAAAGCCGAGCGCAGGAAGCGGCGTCCATGATCGCGGAAGATCTTGAACGCGGATAGGCGCAACACTGTAAAGTGGAGCCGGCTGTCGATTACTCTGAAACAAACTGGCGTAAGCACGTATCTGTTGCTCACGCCACGCTCGATCTGCGAGAGCTCGCTCCCGGCTGGGAAAGATTTCGGCAACCCTGGTCTGTCGACCGATCGAAGCCACAACGGCCCACAATGTGTCATCTCGGCGGACCTTGAACTCGATCACTGCGCTCATGATTCAGATATTGGCAGGTGCATCGATGCAGGCAATGCTTCCTCGAGAGACGATGAGTGTCTCACTAGGGCTCGGAACATTATGGAGACCTGCTACGCCATCAGCGCTAATCGAGGGGTGCCTAATTGGTGTAGTGGCAAACTTGAGCGAGGTTGAGATCGATGAGACTGTTTAGCTGCCAGAATTGCAAACAGGTCTTGTTTTTCGAAAACCAACAATGTGGACGGTGTGGCAAGCGCCTAGGATATTTGCCGACCCAAGATGAGCTGAGCGCGCTCGACGCTGATGGGGCAACTTGGCACACGCTCGCGGATCCCGGCACGCAATGGAAATTCTGTTCGAATTCTAAATTCCTGGTTTGTAACTGGATGATTCCAGCCGAAGCCAGCGAGCAATTCTGCGTTGCATGCAGGCATAATCGTATCATCCCAGACCGCTCGGCAGGGTCGAATCTGCAGTCATGGGCCAAGATGGAAACGGCAAAGCACCGGCTGTTTTACGCATTGCTCCAGCTAGGTCTGCCCACACCGAACCGTGAGGATGATCCGAAGGGAGGTCTGGTTTTCGACTTCCTGACGGATTCCGAGGAGCCCGGCGGCAAGAAGGTTATGACCGGACACGAGGATGGCTTGATCACCCTAGCCGTCGCTGAGGCTGACGATGCGGAGCGGGAGACACGACGCGTCAGAATGGGAGAGCCTTACCGCACCCTTCTTGGACACTTCCGCCACGAGGTCGGTCATTTCTACTGGGACGTGCTAATTCGCGATAGCGGCCGAGTGTCTGAATTTCGTGACCTCTTTGGTGACGAACGTGACGATTACGGCAATGCGCTGAGACAGTACTACTCAGACAGGGCACCATCGGATTGGCAGAATCACTATGTCAGCGCATACGCAGGGTCGCATCCTTGGGAGGACTGGGCCGAAACATGGGCCCATTACTTACATATTATGGATGGGCTAGAAACAGCCGGTGCATTCGGGTTGCAGATTCACCCAAGCGTAGACGTAGAGCATGCGCTTGAAACCGAGATGACGGTCGAAAGCTACTCTGCAGATAGTTTTGAAACTCTTGTGCACAAATGGTTGCCTTTGACTATTGCGCTGAATGCAATGAATCAAAGTATGGGATTGAACGACCTCTATCCCTTCGTGCTCTCATCGGAAGTTATAACGAAGCTAGGCTTTATTCACAGAGTCGTTCACGAAGGTTCGCGACGCTAGACGACGTATCGTCTAGCGTCGCTCATCCGAAGGTTTAGGCAGTTCCGTTCCGAAGTAGCCGTATAAGCAGTCCCCCATATATTATACAGGGTAGAAGAACTGCGACAGCAAACGTGCTGATGGTGATCAGTCGCCGAGCCAATGGGACCGCGGTCCCGAGCAAAGAGACACCACCGACAACCGGATATCCGAGACTGCGCAAATCATCGGTCGTATGAAACGATTGATCGAGTTGTACCAGTAGCAACGCTAGACCCAGGCCTGCCGCAAGGCCTGCCACGAGGACACCGGTTATCAATTTACTACGCTGTGGTGCGACCGGTATGGTCGGCACCAACGGAGGCTCGATTATCTGTATTTTTACTTGGTCTGCGTTGGCTTCCGCGGCGGCCGATATCCGCATGGACTCGCGACGTGACAGGAGCGCCGAGTAGTTGGTCTGCAACACCCCGTAGTCTCGATCGAGGTTCAATGCCTCGGCCTGCAAACCCGGCGAACTCTTTGCGATGGCGTCAAGCCGGTCACGTTCTTTCGTCGCATCGGCCAACTGCCGCTGTAGCGATGAAATCGAAGCATCTGTGTCCACGAGGCGAACTTTAAGCTGCTCGTACACTGGGTTCGGGACTGCGGGAGCATTGGGCGCGGAAACGCGAGGAGCGTCGCTCGGATCACGACCAAATTTGCCCGATCGCATTGCAGCAATAACCTGCTTTTGCGCGATCACGTCAGGATGGGCATCGGTCAAACGAAGTCGAAGTTCACGGAGTTTCTGCTCTTCGGCTTCCAGGCGAGGTGAGCCGCCACCGCCGGAACCGCCGCCAACAGATTCCGTCACCAGAAGTGGCGGTGTGCCAGCAAGTTCCTTGGCCAAGGAGACCCGGCGTGCCTGAGCATCGGCAATCTGGCCGCTAAGCGACCTGACCGCCTCAACCGCACCCTGCAACCGGCTGCTACCGCCATCACCGGGCAGTAGGTCGGTATAGCGAGCACGAAATTCAGCCCGGCGCCGCTCTGAATCACGTAGCTGGCGTTCGTAGAAGGCGAGCTGACTTTCGATGAAGCGGTTGGCGTTTTCTAGATCGGTCCTGTTGTTACCGGCCTTTCCTTCGACAAACGCGGTCAACATAGCTTGGACGATATCGTAGGCTAGTTTTGGATTCTCGTTACGGTAGCTAATCACGAACAGGTTGCGAGTCTGTGGCACGAGCTTGATCTCGGTGCTCAGCCTGCCAACCATGGCCTGCTTTTCAGCAGGTGTATCGACCTGGAGGTTGAGGTCCGTTTTCGAGACTAGCTTCTCGAGGTTCGGACGGCTCATCAGAGTTCGGGAGAGTAAATCAACTTGGGCTTGCAAAGACGAGTCCATGGAGATGCCGCGCAGAAGCGGTGTCAGAATGGCATCGGCATCGATGTAAAGGCGCGCATCCGCCTCATACGTGTTTGGAATCTTCATGACCCCGACCCAACCGGCCGCACACACTAGCCAGCCAAGAAAAACCGCTGGCCAGCGATAGCGCCATGCTGCCGCAAGCTGCTTCCGGATCAGCAATTGGGTCTGGTACATGATCCTACCTTTTAGAAGTAGGTTTGAGGAATGAGCAGAATGTCACCAGGCGCCATCGTAACGTTCTGATCGATGTCGCCATCCTTAATGAGATCGCTCAGGCGGACCGGGATGACCTGACGAGGACCACCATACCGACGAATGATGACGGCCCGGTTGCCTGCTGCAAAACGCGTCAGGCCCTTGGTGGAGATCATCACGTCGAGCAAGGTCATCTGATCACGGTAAGGGATCGCGACTGGATCGGTGGCTTCGCCAATGACACGAACCTGGCGACTGGATGGACCAACGAAACCGTTGACGATCACCGAGACCTTCGGCTCCTTGACGTATTCCTTCAGCTTCGACTCGATGTCTTTCGACAGTTGAGGAGCAGTCTTCCCGTTCGCAATGATGTCGGGAACGAGCGGAAGCGAGATGCGGCCGTCTGGGGCAACCACAGCGGTCGTGCTCAGTTCCGGATTGCGGAAGACGTAGATGCCCATCGTGTCACCCGGCCCGATGACGTAAGGCAGATTGGCCGGAACGACTTGATTGACGGGCACTGACGACGAACACGCCGCCAGCATCCCTGCGAAAATCGGAACTAAAACTGCAACCCTAAACAGCCGGCTGATCATGAGAAGCCCTGGCCTCCGAAACGATGAATGATACGGCTACATACCACAAAAAATTTGGTAGGCGTGGAAGGAGTCGAACCCCCGGCCTCTGCCATGTAATAGCAGCGCTCTGCCACTGAGCTACACGCCTTTGGAGCAACCGATTTCAGGTCGGTCGACCCTAAAAATCAGCAATCACACTCGCTGTAAGCACGCCTGTTCATTGAAGCTGGCCAGAGTTTCTGCCAGCCCGACACGCAACGAGGTGTCCGCGACTAGATCGAGCACACGAGTGGCCAATGCCGGGTCACCGACTGAACGTTCGATGTCACCAATACGGGCGGGCCCATGAGCGACAACCAATTCGCATTGGAAGACATCGCTGATCGTGTTCGCCATGTCGATGATCGACGTTTCACGGCCGGTGCAGGCATTGAGGACCATGCCCGCCCATTCGTCGTTGGTTCGACCGTCCCGGATTGTTTGCATTCCGGCCATCAAGAATTTTACGATGTCGGCGACGTAGATGAAGTCGCGCGTCTGCTCGCCTGTCCCGTTGATCGTGATCTTACGGCCAGCCGCGATAGCTTTGGCAAAAATGGAGATCACGCCACTATAGGGCGACGCAGGATCTTGCCGCGGTCCATATACGTTGAAGAACCGGAACCCGAGCGAGGGGATGCCATGAACCAAGGCACCGGCTTTAGCATGAAGCTCACATCCAAGCTTGTCGGCGCCATATGCGGTCAAAGGTGTGGCTCGCGAGATCTCCCGGGCAACACCTTCAACCCGGCCGTATACCGCGGCCGACGACGCATAAACGACAGGTAGCCCGCCAAACTGGCGTGCAGCGTCCATGACGTTGATGAACCCGCCCAAGTTTACACGGTGAGTGCCTGCCCAGTCCTCGTTACTACGGACTACCGAAGCGATCGCCGCCAGGTGAAAGCAACCGCTGACGCCGATTAAGGCGCGGCGAACCATCGCGGGGTCACACACATCACCCTGAATAACTTCGCAGCGCTCATCCAAGTTCTCGATTTTTCCGGTCGAGAAATCGTCGAGTACGCGGACGCGATGTCCGGCCTGCAACAATGCATCGGCAAGATGAGAGCCTATGAAGCCGGCACCACCCGTTATGGCAAAGATTTCCAACTCACGCTCCCACGACCCGAGCCATTGCCCGCCTGTCCGTTGTAGGTCACAAAACTTAACACGGGGTTTCGGAATGCCTGAGTTTCGCGATTAGAGTTCTCGATACTCCGATCGCGTTCAGGCTGACACGACGGAGTGTGCCGGCATCGTGGGCAAGCAGTTCGCGAAGCCCCACTCCGGTCCGGACGTCTATCGCGAGCAAACCGATCCGGACTCGCCTTTGCTTCGCCCAGCCCTGCTTATACCCATCGTCTCCGCGTCCAAAATCAAGTTCTCTGACACCATCAACGTCAATAAGCCGTCTAATTGTGGCAGCACTCAGGACGGTTCCAGGCGAAAACGATTTAAATTGCTCGTCATGTGCCAATTTAAGCACTGTGGCAACGCCAGTGGAAACGGACCAGTACTGGGCGGCGATTGGAGTGTCGTCGTTCCACATGATGCCGATCCGAACGTTTCCGGAATCTGCCAGCGCACGGATCAGAGTGCTGTTAAAAGCTGGAAAGGGTTCGGGCACCTTCCAACTGCGTCGATAAACCGCCTCGTAGGCCTCGAGCGCTGCCGGAAGTTCCGAGGGCGTGCTGTAGACCTCGCATCGAGCGCCGGCTCGCTCGGCGGCACGTGTGCGGCGGCGGATGGTCTCGCGAAGAGCGCCGGGACGGGCGGCAAGGTAGGTGTTCCACGAGCCCGGCGTGACCTGCTCGTGCCAATTGCCGAAGTGAGCGAACGTCCTGGTGATAAGGCCGGCCTTGGTCAGGCTACGGCGCAACCAATCGAGGCCGGCCCAATCGGGATCCAGAGCTTCGAAGCGAGTGATCGGCCATTTCCGACAATACCGTCCGATCTCGACAATCGCTTGAGCCAGCCCAACCGAGCCGGGTCGCAGCAATGGCTGGTAGAGACAAGTGTAAGGTGTGGTCAGCGATCCCCAGGCCCGGTTTGGACCGGCCAGCATGGGAAGAAGCGCAAGCGGGCCAGCCTCGTCCGATATCGCCAGAAGGTGAGGCTCGGCGCCATTCGGAAGGGCGGCGGCGATTGTCGCTGCCAACCACGGCCGGCTGGATTGTAGCCCGGCGCTCGTCGCAAACAGCCCATCCCAAGCTGAATCAAGCGCGTCGACCGTCCGTTCGACACGCATCGTTAATGGAGTGTTCATCGCCGGGTCGCATAGTATGCGAGGCCCATCCATTCGTGCAGAGCGATATAGCTGTTGAACCAAGCGACGGAACTGGGAACGAAACGGCGCCAAGACACGGGAGGTGTGAACGGAGGCCGGACCGGTGCTGGAATGGGATCGAGCCCAAAGCGACGAAACGCGAGAAGCGAGCGGCGCATATGCCAATCGTGGGTGACGAGGTAAATGCGATGGATGTTCGCCTCTCGCAGGATGGCGGCGGAGAACTCTGCATTCTCCCAGGTGTCACGCGAACGGTCCTCTTGCCATCGGGCGTCCAGGCGAAAGTCATCGTGTAGGCTTCGCGCCATCATGGCGGCCAGGGTTATGCGAAACTCGGGGAGCAGTCCTCCGGAGACGAGGATGGGCAATCCGGTGCGGCGGGCCAATGCGGCACCGGCGCGGGTCCGATCTAGGGTCAGCGGGCCCGGTTCCAGGGCCTGCGAGTCCTCCACGCGAATTCCATCAGCCGAGAGAATGACGATTGCTTCTGGAGAAGCGCCGGCCTCCAAAGTCTCGGATGGCGTTAGGCTATTGAGGAGTGCCGTTGCAACGATTGGCAGGCTGAGGCCGATCAGCATAACCAACACCGCGCCAGCAGCCACTCGTGCGCGCCGCCCACAGAAAAGCAACAGCAAGGCCAGCACGGCGAGGCTTGCCGGCGGCAGCGCGATGTCCGCGACTAAGTTCAGCAAAAACCCTCCTAGCAGGCCCAACCTGGCTTCCACCATCCAGGCTGAGAAGATGCAGTCCGTTGCGAGTTGGGCTATGTGATGAAGCGTATGTTCCACACAACGATGTCACGACCGGTCCTCGACGAGGCAGGCCTTAGAGCCCTGGAACGGAAATGGCGAGCGCTCGCTGCAGTATCGGGGGCGTCGTATTTTCAAGATTGGGGCTGGGTCGGTTGTATGGCGACCGAACGGTATGCCGACCCGGTGCTCATCGAGGTCAAACGGGACGAGACGCTTGTTGGTTTGGCGTTGTTCGACCGGCGATCCGGCCCCGGCGGCATCTCGTTGCATTTGCAGGAGAGCACCGATCCCGCGCTCGCGTCGATCTTTGTCGAGCATAGTGGCCCCCTCCTATCGATCACCGACCCCGTTCTTCGGCAAGCCGTGTTCGCCGCTCTGTTCACCTACGCGATCAACGGTCCGATCGGAACGGTGACGACGCGTCCGCGGCGGCTCGTGCTATCCGGTGTGGCATCCGACTGCGCGGATGCTGCAACGATGGCGGGGGGCCTGGTTGCAAAGAAGTCGGCGCGTATCGCTCCGTATGCCAGCCTTGGGTCCGATGAACTCGAGCAACCGTTCATCCAGCGTCTCAGCCGTAATACACGGCATCAGCTGAGACGATCCAACCGTGTCTATGCCGCACAAGGCGCGCTGACGATCCGCCGCGCCGAAACGGCAGACGAGGGGATTGCCTATCTAAACGACATGATCGTGTTGCACGACCGCACGTGGAAGGCACGCGGCAAGAAAGGCGCCTTTTCGACTGCTGCCGTTCGTCGGTTCTATCACTTATTACTATCTGACGGCGTCCGTGCTGGGGAAGTCGACATGCTCCGTATCGCGGCGGGCGAGGCGGTCGTTGGCTATTTGATGAATTTCACGCACGCTGGGACGGTCTCGGCGTATCAGAGCGGCTTTGACTATGCAGCGGCAGGGTCGCATCAGAAGCCGGGGCTTACGTGCCATTTTCTTGCGATCGAGCACTACCAATCGCTCGGTTTTCATACATACGACTTCCTGGCAGGTGCGGATCGATACAAGCTCAGCCTGGCCAACGCACAACGGCAGTTACATTGGCTCCACGTAATGCCAGCCTGGCATCCGGCCTCGATCGGCACCCGCCTGCGTCAGTTGATGCATCTATAGGCGCGCGTTGAGAATGGCACAGCAATACGAAGTCTAGAAATGTCGCTGGATTACCGCGGTACGAAGTAAATTCTTAACGACTAGTGTGCTAATCTTACGATAATGTAAGAGAAGGAAAAGCACCTTGGCCGGTATCAAAGCGGGTATTGCGCATCACAGGCCGGGCATGTCGAGGTGCGCCGGGAGTGTTCGTGCACTGGTTGGGTGTCGCCCGATGCCTGCCATCTGAGATGGCCTGCATATTGGCGACGTGATGATGTCGCCCACTCTGGTTGAGCTCACCGTTTGCGCTGTCGCCCTTTCGTGGATCATCTGGCAGGTGCTGGCGCGGCGCAAATTTCGCTCCGTTATGGAGCGTCATCGAGCGGATTTGCTCCTGGCGCAGGATCGACTGGCGCAACAGTCGCTTCAGTTGGAAGCGGTCGGGGCGGCGTTGAAGGCGAGTGAGGCAGCGCTCGAGGAGCGAACCGGAGTGCTCGATACGACGTTGCAGCACATCGACCAGGGAGTCCTGATGATCGACGCGGCCGGCGTCGTCGTTGTGCACAACCAACAGGTCGTCGAGATGCTCGACTTACCGGCCGAGTTGCTGGCGGCACGGCCGAATTTCGATGAGATTCTCGAGTTTCAGTGGGAAACACAGGAATTCAGCCGGACAGCGAAGAGCCTGCAGGATTTCGTGCGTGCTGGCGGGATCGTAGCGACCCCGCGGCTATATGAGCGAGAACGCCCGAACGGCATGAGCATCGAGGTGCGGTCACAGCCGTTGGTCGGCGGCGGCATCGTGAGGACATTCACCGATATCACCGAGCGCAAGCGGGCCGAGGCGCTGGTCGAACGTGCCGCCATGGTCGACGAGTTGACCGGTTTGCCGACCCGATTGGCACTGGAACGTAGGTTGCAAGCAAGCCTGTCGTCCATGGTCGATCATGGGCCGGTGAACCTGTTTTACCTGAACCTGGATCGTTTCCGTCTCCTCAATGATGCGCGGGGTCATGAGATCGGCGATCGGATCCTGATCGCCGTTGCTCGTCGCGTCAGCGAATTGTGCGATCCCGACGACTTGGTAAGCCGGGTCGGGGGTGATGAATTCGCTATCCTACGGGTTCAGGCCGCCGAGCAGGCGGAGGAGTTCGCCAGCCGTCTGCTCGGGGCGCTGAGCGACTCGTATTCGATCGATGGGACCGACGTCTCGCTCACGGCGTCCGTCGGGGTGGTCCGGGTCGAGCCAGGCGTGGCGCCGGCGACGCTGATCCGCAATGCTGACATCGCGCTGAACCGGGCCAAGGACGGCGGGCGCGATCAGGTTTGTTACTACACGCCATCGATGACGGCAGCGCGGGAGCAGCGATTTCAGCTCGAGCAGTCCCTGCGCGAGGCGGTCCGGTGCAACTTGTTCCGGCTGGCCTACCAGCCGATTATCGCTGTCGAGAGCGGCGCCATCGCCGGCTATGAGGCATTGCTGCGGTGGAACGACAGGACGCGGGGCGAGGTTTCGCCAAGCGACTTCATTCCGATCGCCGAAGCGACCGGGTTGATCGTGTCGTTGGGTCGTTCGGCCTTGGAATGGGCGTGCTTCGAGGCGGCGAGTTGGCCGACCCAGCGGACCGTCGCGGTCAACCTGTCGCCGGCGCAGTTCCAGAGCGACAACATCGTCGAGATCGTGCGCGACGTGTTGGCCCGCTCGGGGTTGCGGCCGGAACGCCTGGAGTTGGAGGTCACGGAGGGCATGCTACTGGAAAATACCGGGCCAGTGCTCCAGACCATGGAGGAGTTGCAGCGGACCGGCGTTGCGCTGACGCTGGACGATTTCGGCGCCGGACATGCCGGGCTAAGTTATCTCAAGCGATTTCCGTTCAAGAAGATGAAGATCGATGGATCCTTTGTCCGGAGTCTCGGGTGCGACCGGGAGTCGGATGCGATCGTCGAGGCGATCCTGCTGCTCGGGAAGCGGCTGAACATGCGGGTGGTCGCCGAAGGCGTGGAGACGGAGGGGCAGCTGGAACAGTTGCGACGGATGGAGTGCCCCTATGTGCAGGGATACCTGACTGGCCGCCCGATGCCGCCAGAGCAGGCGCGGGTGTTGTAACTGGACGGAGCGAGCCGCTTCACCGATCGATCGTTGTGCCGGGTTCGACGGCGACGAAGCGGTGCTTATCGATGTCATGCGCTTGCAGGGCGGCAGTGAGGGCGAGCCGAGGAGCGTCGCGGCCTTCGTCGGTGAGCTGGAACGTGCCCCAATGGATGCCGATGGCGCGGGCCGGACTCAATTCGGCGAAGATAAGGACGGCTTCGGCCGGGTTGGTGTGTTGCGGCGCCATGAACCAGCGCGGTTCGTAGGCGCCGATCGGGATCAGCGCGATGTCGGGACTGCCGTACCGAGCGCGGAGGTCGCGGAAGATGGCGCCGTCGCCGTAGCCGGTGTCGCCGGCGAACCAGACGGAGCCGGCCGGCGTGTCGAGCCAATGGCCGGACCAGAGCGGCATGCGAACATCGCGTAGGTGGCGGTTCGCCCAGTGATTGGCGGGGGTCAGGGTCGTCGTAACGCCGGGGAGGAGGTCGAGGCGACTGTGCCAGTCGCCCGCCACCGTTCGGACGCCGGGAATGGCGCGGCGGATGATGGTGTCGTTGCCGAGCGGCATGGCCATCAGCGGGGCGTCGCGTTCGTGTAGGCGGCGCAGGGTCGCGAGGTCCATGTGGTCGTAGTGGCAGTGGCTGAGCAGGACGGCGTCGATGGGCGGCAGGTCGTCGAATGCGATGCCCGGAGCGGTGACGCGGGTCGGGCCGAGAAAGGAGACCGGGCTGGCGCGTTCGGACCAGACCGGGTCGGTGAGGATGGCGGTTCCGGCGGCTTGGATCAGCAGCGAGCTGTGCCCGACCACCGTGATCCGGAGGCCATCGACCCGGTGGTCCGGGCGGGCCGCTGTGACGGCAACGGAGGTCGGCCAGGGGGTCGGTCGGCTACCCAGCTTCCAGCGAAGCATCTCGTTTAGGGAGTGGTCGGTCTTGGGCTGACCAGGATTGAAGAAGTGCGTTCCGTCGAAATGGTCCGAGACCGGGCCTTGGTAGTAGCGGTTCATGCGAGCCGGCTTACCAGCCAAAGGGGCGGCGCTGCCAGTTCGGCCTCATGCCCCAGCGCGGAAAAACCGCTCGACAGAAATGTAATACTATAACATAGCGTTTTCTCCATCGATGGTGACATTGGCCCGAAGGGATAGTTATGCGTTCAGTTTGTGCCGTTTTTGGTTTGGCGACCGCGATGGTGACGGCGTCGACACAGGCGTGGAGCCAGGAGATCGGCGCGCCAGCGGTGCGGCTCGGCACGGGCGCCGCAGATACCGGGGTGGTGTTGCCGGGCATCGACGTGATCGTGCAGCAGCTCGATCAGGCGCGCTTGACCATCCAGCCGAGCTTGGGCGCGACCCGGACTGATTTCAGCCGGGAGGCGATCGAGACGATTCCGGGCGGTGACAATGCCGGACTAAATCAGGTGCTGCTGCGCGCCCCGGGGGTGGTGCAGGACGCGTTTGGCAACGTGTTCATCCGCGGCGACCATCGCAACGTGCAGTATCGGATCAACGGCGTGCAGTTGCCGGAAGGGTTGGCCGGGTTCGCGAGCACGTTGCAGCCGCGCTTCGCCAACTCCGTCGCGCTACTGACCGGGGCGCTGCCGGCGCAGTATGGCTTCCGGACGGCGGGGGTGGTCGATATCCAGACCAAGACCGGCGCCAACAGCCCGGGGCTGACGCTCTCCACCTATGGCGGCAGCCGCGGCGTGCTGCAGCCCAGCTTCGAGTATGGCGGGCGCTCGGGGCCGGTCGACTACTACTTCACCGGCGACTACCTGCAGAGCAACATCGGCATCGAGAACCCGACTAGCCGCTTCAACGCCCGCAACGACGGCACGCATCAGGCCCGCGGCTTCGGCTACGTCAGCGGCGTCATCGACGACACGACCCGGCTGACGCTGATGACCGGCGCCTCCTACGGCGATTTCCAGATTCCGACACAGGGTGGCCGGGCTCCGACGCTGGGCCTGGTGGTCAACGGGGTGTCGGACTTCGACAGCTCCAAATTGACGCAGCGGCAGCGTGAATATCAGCAATTCGTCGTCGTCAGCCTGCAGAAGCATACCGACAGCGTTGATCTACAGACCTCGGTGTTCAACCGGAACAACGTGCTGATCTACTCGCCGGACCAGCTCGGTGACCTACTCTACACCGGCAACGCGCAGAGTGCGCGGCGGCAGATCACCTCGTCGGGCCTGCAGAGCGATGCGAGCTGGCGCGTGGACGATCGGCATACGCTGCGCGCCGGGTTGCTGGCGCAGATCGAGCGGACGAGCAGCAATACCACGAACGGCGTGCTGCCGGTCGACGAGTTCGGGGTGCAGTTGGACGATCAGCCGGTGTCGATCCTCGACCGGAACGCGCGGACCGGCGGGTTCTATGGCGTGTATCTGCAGGACGAATGGCGGCTGACGCCGCGCGTGACGCTCAACTATGGCGCGCGGGTGGATGTGGTGGATGAATACACGCACGAGGCGCAGCTGAGCCCGCGGGTGAACGTCGTTTACACGCCATTTGAGGGCACCACGGCGCATGTGGGTTATTCGCGGTATTTCAGTCCGCCGCCGTTCGAGCTGGTGGCCAACGAGACGATCGGGCGGGTGCTGGGAACGACGGCGCAGCCAGCGGTGCAGCAGAGCAGCGCGGTGAAGGCGGAGCGGTCGCACTACTTCGATGTGGGCGTGCAGCAGGTGGTGGTCCCGGGCCTGACGGTCGGGGTGGACGGCTACTACAAGCGGGCGCGGAACCTGATCGACGAGGGGCAGTTCGGGTCGCCGGTCCTGTTGACGGCGTTCAACTATGGGCGCGGAGACGTGACAGGGGCGGAGTTCTCCAGCACCTATGAGCGGGGGCCGTTGTCGATATACGGCAATCTGACGGTGTCGCGGGCGATCGGGCGGGACATCGTCAGCAGCCAGTTCAACTTCAGCCAGGCGGATCTGGACTATATCGGCCAGCATTACATCCACCAGGATCATGACCAGCGGTTCACCGGGTCGGCGGGGGTGGCCTATACGCTGATGGGGGGCAAGGCGACGCCGCTGCGGCTGTCGAGCGACCTGTTGGTCGGCAGCGGCTTGCGGGCGAGCGCGTCGAGCGTGCCGAACGGGCGGGCGTTGGGTGGATATTACACGGTCAATCTATCGGCGGTGCAGAAGCTGGACCCGAGCGTGCTGGGCGGGTTTGGGCGCGGCAGCGAGGTGCGGTTGGACGTGATCAACCTGCTGGACCGCAAATACGTCTTGCGTGACGGCAGCGGGCTCGGGGTCGGCAACGCGCAGTATGGGTTGCGGCGCGCGGTGCTGGCGGGGGTGTCGCAGAAATTCTGATGAGCTGGCTCGATCCTTGCTTTGTTTCACGGGAAACGTCGGGAGATCGTGATGCGCTTGATCCATGTGGTTGCTTTGGCGGCAGTTCTCGTGCCGTCCGTTGCCTGGTCGGCGTGCACGAGCAAGGTTCCCGTGGCCGATCTGGTCACACCGGGAACCATGATGCTGGCGATCAACCCGACATTGCCGCCGCAGCAATTCGTCGACGCGAAGGGCGAGTTGCAGGGGCTGAACGTGGAGCTGGGGCGGGCATTGGGCGATCGGCTGTGCCTGAAGACCGAGTTCGTGCGGATGGATTTCCCGGCCATGGTGCCGGCGCTGAAGGCGGCCCGCTTCGACGCGATCGACACCGGCATGTTCTGGACCGAAGAACGGTCCAAGCTGATGTTCATGGTGCCGTATGCGCAACAGGCGATCGGCGTGTTCGCGATGGCGTCGTCCAACTTCAAGGTCGCCTCGTTCGACGATTTGACGGGCAAGGTCGGGGCGATCGAGATCGGGACGTATCAGGAGCGCAAGGCCAAGGAGGCCAATGTGGATTTGGTGGCGCGGGGGCTGAAGCCGGTCGACCTGCGGACCTTCAGCACCGCAACGGAGGCGACAGCGGCGCTGCGGGCGGGACAGGTCGACGTTGTCATCATCGTGGACAACGCGGCGCGGGAGATCAGCAAGCAGCGCGGCATGCAGTTGTTGCTGGCCGGCTTCGGCGGCACGGACATCACCCTCGGGTTCCGTAACAAGGCGGCGGCGGAGGCGGCGGTGGCGGCGTTCAAGGAAATCCGGGCGGACGGGACCTATGAAAAGCTGTTCGACAAATTCGGCATGACGCCGCTGAAGGGCGAGTTCGAGATCCGTGGAACGGGGCCTCAGTAGCCTCCTGTAGATGTTCGATTTTGCGGCGTTCATCGGCTATTTCGACAACGGCTTCATGCTTGGCGGCGCGGCGGTCACGGTCGGGCTGACGCTGGCGTCGCTGGCGGGCGGGCTCCTGCTGGGGATGGCGCTGGCGGTGCTGCGGTCCGGCGGCGGCGTGGGAGGCCGGGTCGCGGGGGTCTATGTCTGGGTGTTCCGGGGAACGCCGCTGCTGGTGCAGTTGGTCATCATCTACACCGGGTTGCCGCAGCTCGGGTTCAAGTTCGGGGTGGTGGTGTCGGCGCTGCTGGCGCTGACGCTGAACGAGGCGGCGTATCTGAGCGAGATCATCCGGGCCGGGTTCGCGGGCGTGGCGGCGGGGCAGGGGGACGCGGCGCGGGCGCTCGGGCTCGGGCGGGTGCAGACGGTGTGGCTGGTGACGTTGCCGCAGGCGTTCCGGATCATCATCCCGCCGCTGGGCAACAGCGTGAACGGGCTGCTGAAAGCGACCAGCATCACCTCGGTCATCTCCATGGAGGAGCTGATGCGACGGAGCCAGATGATCATGCAGCTGAAATTCGATGTGCTGGAGGTCTACTGCGTGGCCGCGGTGTACTATCTGGCGCTGACGACGCTGTGGGATTTCGTGCAGCGGGCGCTGGAGCGGCGGTTCGGGCGGGGGTATGCGCCGGTCGCTGCGGTGCCGCAGGGGGCACGGGCGTGACGGAGTGGGGCGGGATCTACCCGAGCACGATCCTGCCGATGCGGGCGGATTTCTCGCCGGATTGGGCGGCGTATGCGGCGCACACGGCGGCGTGTGGGCTCCACCCGGGGATCGCCGGCGTGCTGTGCAACGGGCATGCGGGGGAGAACACGGTGCTGACGCCGGTCGAGAAGCGGCGGGCGGTGGCGGAGACGGTTGCCATTTCCGGGCGCGTGGTCGCCGGGGTCAACCAGGAAAGCAGCCTCGAGGCGGCGCGGGAGGCGACGGACGCGGCCGAGGCGGGGGCGCACGCCATTATGGTGTTTCCGCCGAACGGCTTCGCGCTCAGCGCCGACCCGGACATCGCGGTGCGGCATCACCGGATGATTGCGGCGGCCGTGCCAGGGGTGCCGTTGTTCCTGTTTCAGGCAAGTCATGTGGCGGGACACATGGCTTACGCGCCGGCGGTGCTGGACCGCCTGCTCGAGCTGCCCGCCGTGGTGGGGATCAAGGAGGGTGGCTGGGAGGTCAACCGCTACGACGCGTTGCGCCGCCGGGTCCGGGCGACCCGGCCGGACGTGGCGGTGATGGCAAGCGGGGACGAGCATCTGCTGGCCTGCATGGCGCATGGCAGCGACGGCAGCATGGTGTCGTTGGCCGATATCGTGCCGGGGGAGATCATCGCGCTGGACGCGGCGGTGCGCCGGTCAGACCTGGTGGCGGCGCGGGCGATCCACGAGCGGATCGAGCCGCTGGCGGACGCGATCTATGGACACCCGCCCGGGGGTCGGGCGACGGCGCGGATCAAATGGTGCTTGGCGCGGCTGGGGCGAATCCCGGACGCGACGGTGCGGCCGCCAGTGGGGCCGGTGGACGCGGCGGAAGCGGCGATGTTGGAGGCGGCCTTACGGGCTCAGCTGTAGCCACGTCCGGTGCTGGCGGGGTCAGAGGGCGAAGGCGGGCGGGAGTGTTTTGCCGGTGCGGATGGCGTCGGCGAGCATGCGGCCGACGATGGGCGCCAGGGTGTAGCCATTGCCGGTGACACCGTGCCAGAGACCGGGCGCGCCGGGGGTGGCGCAGATCAGCGGCGCGCGGTTCTGGTTGGGGGCCAGGCCGGTCCAGGCGCGGACGATCTGTAGATCGCGCAACGGCGGCAGGGCGCGGCAGGCCAGCGCGATGTTGCCCTCGATGCTGGTGCGGCGGAGTTGCGCGGCGCCGTTGGCGTCCTGGTCGCCGGGCCAGCCGCCGCCGATGAGGATGTGACCGCCGTCGCCCTGCTTGAGCGAAAGGTGCCGGCCGGTCCAGGCGACGAGCTGGCGCAGCATCGGCGGGGCGGCCGACGTCGCGATCACCTGTTGCACCAGGCCCTGCGCGGGAACCGCGATGCCGGCATAGGCGCCGATGCGCCCGGCCTGAACCCCGGCGGCGTTGACGACCTGGCCGGCGCGCACCGGTCCGGCCGATGTCGCGACCGACCAGCCGGCCTCGGTGCGCTCGAGGCCGGTCGCTTCCAGCCCGGCGGCGATGCGGACACCGGCGCGGCGGGCCAGCGACAGCAGCGCCATGGTGCCGCGCAACGGATCGCCCTGGCCCTCGAGCGGGCAGAAAGAGGCACCGGCGAAGCCGTCGGCGAGGTTGGGCGCGACCGCGCGGAGTTCGGCCGGGTCGAGGATGCGGACCTCGACGCCCTTGGAGCATTCGAATGCAGCCTTGGCGCGGAGCAGGTCCAACTCGGCGGTGGTCTCCGCCAGCACGAGGCCGCCTTCGGAGCGGAGGCCGAGATCCTCGCCGGCGTCGGCGGCCAGGGCCTGCCACAGGGCGACGCTCGCCGGGCCGAGCGGGAGGGTTTCGGCCATGGGGCCGCCGCCATCCGCGGCATAGACATAAGGTACGAGTTGGACGTGCAGGCTGCCGGCATTGGCGGTGCTGGCGACCAGGCCGGGCTCGCCACGATCGAGCAGCAGCACGTCGGCGCCGTCGCGCGCGAGATAAAGCGCGGTCGAAAGGCCGATAAGGCCGCCGCCGATGACGACGATCTCCGCATGTCCGGGATGCGGGGCCGGGGGCGCCGTGGTCCAGCGTGTGGCGATCGGGGCGGCGATGACGGTATCGGACGGCTCCGGGCGGTCGGCCAGGATGGCGCTGGCCAGGATCGGGCGCAGCGGAACGCGGGGGGCGGCAAGGCCGGCCTCGGTGACGGTGCCGGTAATGGCGCTGGTGAAGGAGGCCAGGGTCGCGGCGCAGAAACGGCCGTTGCAAAGGCCCATGCCGGCGCGCGTCGCCCGCTTGATGGCGGCCAGGGACCCGGCGCCCTCGGCCATGGCGGTGCGCACCGTGCCGGCGCGGACACCCTCGCAGCGGCAGACGACCACGCTGTCTGCCAGGGTCGTCGGCGTGGGTGGGGGCGCGGCAAAGGCGATCGCGAGCGCGCGCTGGAACTCCCGGGCGCGGCGGAGGCTGGCACGGGGCGGGTGTGGCGTGTGGGCGCCGAGCGCGCGGGCGGCGGCGAGCCCGGCAATACGGCCACGATGCAGCGCGACGCGGGCGCCGCCCATCTGAGCCCCGTCGCCGACGGCGTAGATGCCGGGAAGGCTAGTCTGGCCATCCTCGTCGGTCACGGTCTCGAGGCGGCCGCGCACGACCTGGTGCGCGGCGCCGAGCGTGCGGGCCAGGCCGGTTTCGGCCTGAAAGCCCCAGTTGAGGGCGACAATATCGGCGGCGATGCTGTCGGTGCCGCCGGGTCCCTCGATGGCGAGGCCGTCGACGCGGGCCTCGCCGAGCACGGCGACCGGGCGGGTGTTCCACAGGATCGGGACACCGGCGTCGCGAAGGCGTCCGATCATCATCAGCCCCTCCCAAGCGCGGGCGGGCGACCAGCGGGCCAGCGCCAGGCCATTCGGTTCGGCGGCGGCCTCGAGCACGGCAGAAACGGTGCCGCCCGCGCGGACGAGTTCGGCGGCGACCTGGAGGTTGAGCGGGCCATTGCCGGCGACGACGACCCGTTGGCCGGGGCTGACCCGGTGGGTGCGGACCAGGCCCTGCAAGGCGCCGGTGGTCATGCAGCCCGGCAGCGTCCAGCCCGGCATCGGCACCGGCGCTTCGTGTGCGCCAGGGGCAAGGATGAGCTGGCGCGGGCGCAGGAGCCAGCGCGCGTCATCGCTGGCGGCGGCGATCTCGGGACCGGGAAACGCGCCCCAGGCGGTGGCGGCCAAGGTAGGAATGGCGGCGGCGCGGGCGCGCAGGGCATCGCCGCGCCGGCTCTGTGGGTCCGCTCGACCGGCCAGTTTGTAATACTGCCCACCGAGCGAGCCGCGTTCGTCGAGCAGCAGCACGTCGCAGCCGCACTCGAACGTGGCGATGGCGGCAGCCAGACCGGCCGGGCCACCGCCGACGACCAGAACATCCGGCGTGAGAATATGTTCGGGCCGGGAGATGGCCGGGGCGACGGGCGCGGTGCGCGCGCTGGTGTCGGGGCCGATGCTCATGCCGTCCGTCACTTTGGTCATGCAGGCCCGTCGGCCGGGTTGGCCGTCGATGGTGACGATGCAGTCGAAGCAGGCGCCCATGCCGCAATGCACGCCGCGCGAGGAGCCGTCGGCATGTTGGCGAAAGGCGACCACGCCGGCCCCCGCAAGTGCCGCGGCCACGCTCTCGCCATCGTGGGCGGGAAGGGGTTGACCCTCGAAATCGATGGTGACGAGGCGGTGCCGGCGCTTGTCGATCAATCGCATAGACGGCAGGCTCGCACGCTGCTGCGCTGCCGCAAAGACTGCCGGTTGGAGATTACCATGACGACATCACCCCGCGAGCCGTTCCATGGCACCCATACCGTGCTGGTCACGCCGTTCAGCGCCGATGGCGGGAGCGTCGACCTGGCGGCACTGGAACGCTTGGTCGCGTTTCAGATCGACGAGGGAATCGACGGCCTGATGCCGCTGGGATCGACGGGCGAGTTCCTGTCGGTGAGCCCGGAGGAGCGGACCGCGATCGTCACGACCGTCGTGCGCGCGGCGGGCGGGCGCGTGCCGGTGATCGTCGGCACCGGGGCGGAGGACACGCGCGAGGCGGTGCGACTGGCGCGCGAGGCCGATGCGCTCGGGGCGGACGGGGTGCTGGTGATCCCACCCTTCTACAGCGTGCCGACGGCGGACGAGCTGTATGTTCACTACAAGGCCATCGCCGACGCGATCGGCATCCCGGTGATGGTCTACAACAACCCGGCGACTGCCAACGTCGATCTCACCCCGGCGATCCTGGCGCGGCTGTCGACCATCGAAGGGTGCCGCTACGTCAAGGAAAGCACGCTCGAGGTGACGCGGGTGCGCGACATCATCGCCGCCGTGGACGGCCGCATGGCGGTGTTCGCCAGCGTGCTGGGCTACGAAAGCGCCTGGCTCGGGGCGGTCGGATGGGTGGCGGTGTGCAGCAACGTCGTGCCGCGTCTGTCGGCGGAGATGTTCCGGGCGGCAGCGGCGGGCGATCGGGACACGGCGCTGCCGCTGTATCGCCGCCTGGCACCATTGCTGCCCTGGGTGGGCGGACCGCGCTACGTCAGCGGCACAAAGGCGGCACTGCAAATGATCGGGCGCGACATGGGCCCGCCGCGCCCGCCGCGCCTGCCCTTGCCGCAGGCGGACTGGCCCGCGCTGCAGGCGGTGCTGGACGCGATCGGGTGACCATATAGGACCCATGGAGAAAACAACGGAGCGGCTGCGCGTTATCGATCTGGAGACCACTGGAGACAGCTTCACCAATGGCGGAGTGGTGGAGGTCGGATGGCAGGATCTGGCGCTGGGCGAGGAGTGGGCGCTGGCGGGTGGACCTGGCGCGATGCTGGTGCAGCCGGGCTGCGCGGTGTCGCCGCAGACCTCGGCGATCCATCACATCGTGGACGAAGACCTGGTCGGGGCGCCGATCTGGACGGAGGCGGCGCCGCGCGTGCTGCAGGGCGAGGGCATCGTGGCGTTGGCGGCGCACCGGGCGTCGTTCGAGCAGCGGTGGTGCCTGCCGCAGTTGAGTGGGCGGGCGCGGTGGATCTGTACCTATAAGTGTGCGCTGCGGCTCTGGCCGGCGGCGCCGACGCATTCCAACCAGGGGCTGCGCTACTGGCGTCGGCCGGCCGGGTTGGATCGGGCCACCGGATTGCCGGCGCATCGGGCGGGGCCGGACGCCTATGTGACGGCGCATCACCTGCGCGACATGCTGGCGCTGGCGAGCGTGCGGCAGTTGCTGGCGTGGTCCGCGGAGCCGGCGCTGTTGGTCAGGGTGCCGAACGGCGCGCTGCGGGGGCGGCGCTGGGAGGATCTGAACACGGAGCAACTGAACCGGGTGCTGGCCGGCGAGTTCGGGCAAAACCCGGACATGCTGTTCACCGCCCGCCACGAGGCAGCCCGGCGCGAAGGGCACATCGCGCCGACGGAGATCGCGCCGATGGAGACGGGGCAACTCGGGCTAGAGCTCTGAGCGCCGTGCTTGCAGGCCGTCGAGGATTGGGCAATCGGGTCGGCCATCGCCATGGCACTGGGCGGCGAGGCGGTCGAGGGCATCGGCCATCGCGCTAAGGTCGGCGATCTTGGCGCGCAGCTCGGCGACATGATCCAAGGCGATCTTCTTGACCTCGCGGCTCGGCCGCTGCCGATCGAGCCAGAGCCCGATCAGCAACTCGATGCGCGGCATCGGCAGGCCGAAATCGCGGGCACGGCGGATGAAGCGCAGCGTGTTCACCTCCGCCTCCGTGTAGTTCCGATACCCGGCTTCGCTGCGGCCGGGCTTGGGGATGAGGCCGGTCGCTTCGTAGTAGCGGATCATCTTGGCGCTGACGCCGCAGGCCGCCGCGGCTTGACCGATGTTCATGCTCGCGGCGACCAGCGGCGGAGCAGCAACGCGTTGGCGACGACGCTGACGCTGCTGAGCGCCATGGCGGCCCCGGCAATGACCGGATCGAGCAGCCCGGCGGCCGCGAGGGGAATGCCGAGGAGGTTGTAGACGAACGCCCAGGCCAGCCCCTGGCGGATCTTGCGATACGTGCGCCCGGAGATGTCGAAAGCGGCGGCGACCAGGGCCGGGTCACCGCGCATGAGGGTGATGCCGGCAGTGTGCATCGCCACATCGGTGCCGGTGCCCATGGCGATGCTGATATCGGCGGCGGCGAGGGCGGGCGCGTCGTTGACGCCGTCGCCGATCATGGCGACCACGCCGCCGGCGCGCAGGCGGGCGATGGCGTCCGCCTTGCCGTCGGGCAGTAGCTCGGCGATCACCGTGTCGATCCCGGTCGCGGTCGCGACCGACTGTGCCGCGCCCTGGCCATCACCGGTCAACATCACGGTCTTGATGCCGCGGCGATGCAGCGCGGCGATGGCGGCGGCGGCATTGGGCTTGGCGCGGTCGCCAAAAGCCACGTAGCCCAGCGCGTCGAGCGATCCGACGCGGGCCAGCCACGAGATGGTGTGGCCGTCGCTTTCCAACTTGGACGCTGCCGGGTCGAACGCGGCCGTGGAGATGCCGCGCTCCGCCATTAGGCGGCGGTTGCCGAAGCTGTAGCGGGCGCCGTCGATCTCGGCTTCGACGCCGCGGCCGGCCAGTGCGCGGAACGCCGTGGCCGGGCTGGACGGGGACGAGGCCCGGGCACGCAATGCAGTCGCAAGCGAGTGGTCGCTGCCAGCCTGCAACGAGGCTGCCAAGGCGAGAACCGCCTCGGGGTCCGCCGCGCCGATCTCGGTCACCGTGGGCCGCCCTTCGGTGAGCGTGCCGGTCTTGTCGAACACGGCGGTGGTCACGGCATGGGCGCGTTCCAGCGCTTCGGCATCCTTGATCAGGATGCCGTATCGTGCCGCCACGCCGGTGCCGGCCATGATGGCGGTCGGCGTCGCCAGGCCGAGCGAGCAGGGGCAGGCGATAACCAGCACGGCAACAGCGTTCAGGATCGCGCCCTCGGCAACCCCGGTCGCAGCCCACCACGCCACGAAGGTCAGCCCGGCAATCGCCAGTACCACCGGCACGAACACGGCGCTGACCCGGTCCACCAGACGCTGGATCGGCGCCTTGGACGCCTGCGCGCCCTCGACCAGGCGGACGATCTTGGCCAGCACCGTCTCGGCGCCGACCGCTTTGGTCTCGACGATCAGCAAGCCATCCCGGTTGATCGAGCCGCCAGTGACGCGGGCGCCCACGGCCTTGTCGACCGGCAGGCTCTCGCCAGTGAGCATCGATTCGTCGACGCTGCCGCCGCCGTCGACGACCACACCGTCGACGGGAACGCGCTCCCCGGCGCGGACCACCACATGATCGCCGACCCGGATCGCGCCGAGCGGCACCTCGCTCTCGCCCGTGCCGCGGCGAACCCGGGCGGTGTCGGGGCGGAGCTGCATCAGCGCGGTAATGGCGGACGCGGTCC
This sequence comes from Janthinobacterium lividum, assembly GCA_050954595.1. Taxonomy (GTDB): domain Bacteria; phylum Pseudomonadota; class Alphaproteobacteria; order Acetobacterales; family Acetobacteraceae; genus JAVVHH01. The sequence goes on from JBPBQE010000218.1 coordinate 22,603, forward strand.
GGCGTTTGGCGCGGGCCTCGAGCCATTTGCCGAGCAGGATAAAGGTGATCAGCAGCGCCGAGGATTCGAAATAAAGGTGCGGCGCGTGACCCGGCCGGGCCGTGAGCAGCAGATAGGCGCTGAGCCCCCAGGCCGCCGACGTGCCGAGTGCGACCAGAAGGTCCATGTTGCCGCTGAGCGCGCGGGCGGCTTTCCAGCCGGCGACGTAGAAGCGCCAACCGAGCCAGAACTGCACGGGCGTCGCCAGCGCGAACTGCGCCCAGCCCGGCAGCATCCAGTGCGCGCCGATCAGATCGCCCAGCATGCCGAGCAGCAACGGCGACGTCAGGAGGGCGGCAGCGGCCAGGTACCATCCATCGCCACGATCGGCCGTGATGGCGGACGGGGGAGCGCCTGGGTGTGGGATCGAGGCAGCATGATATCCGGCGCGTTCAACGGCGGCGATGAGCGGCGCGCTGCCCGCATCAATGCCGTCGCGCACGATACGGGCGCGCTCGGTCGCCAAATTGACGCTGACGGAAACCACGCCAGGCACCGCCTCCAGCGCGCGCTCGACCCGGCGCACGCACGATGCGCAGGTCATGCCCTCGATAATGATGTCCGTCTCAGCGGGGGAAAGGCTGTCCATGCGGGGCTCCGATGTGCCGTCGCAAGTCGATAAGGCTTCCCACCGTGGGAAGGTCAAGAGGTGCGTGTCCGGGCCGTTGGCAGCACGGCCGGGGATACCGGCCGTGCTGCCAACAACGTAGGTGACTACTTGGCGCGGCGGCGGCGGAGCGCGGCCATGCCGACCAGGCCGGAGCCGAGCAGCGCCATGCTGACCGGCTCGGGCACTGACTGGCGCGTACCGAAGGCCAGATCGTCCAGTTCGAACGCGTTAACCGTGCTGGTCAGGACGATGGACTGGAAGGGCTGCGTCGAGTTGATGTTGACCTAGGCGGTCCCGGCCGCGGTCTGGTTGCCGTTGCTGCCGGTGGAGGGGAGATCGGCACCCGTCAGCGAGCCGACATTGGTCCCGGTGCCGTTCACGTCGCTGAAGAAGGTCAACGTGTTGTAGGCATCGACCGAACCCCACAGCAGCCCCAGGCTCTGGACCGCGGTGGGCATCGACACCGTCGCCCTGCTGCCAACGCCGACGGCGATGTAATTAGTCGTGTCGACCCCGTTGGCATCGCCGAACGCGGCGCCGTTGCAGCTGTAAAATTTTCCTGCCTCTGGCAGGCTATTCTCGCCAGTACTGTTCCTTACCGTCGCGAAACTCATCACGGCGAGAGGGCACCACCTTCGAATGAGCCATACTTCGATGCCGATGCTGCGGGTTGCCGATGGAGGTGGTCCGGGCGTCGATCAGAAAAACCTTGCAGGACAGCTCCGGTAAACCCACTTTACCATCCAGGTGGATGGTGTGTGGATGGTAACTTCAGACGTGCTCAAGAGCGGAGACAGCGAAAAGATCACTATCAATCTCGGGTTCGTGGACCTGGGACGGATCGATTTGCTGGTCGACGACCGGTTCTACTCGAACCGCACCGACTTCATTCGTACGGCGATCCGCAATCAACTCGACAAGCACGAGGAGGCGATGCGGCAATCGGTGTCGCGGCGGACGCTCGACATGGGTGTCAAAATCGTGACCCGGGCCGAGCTGGAGCGGCTGCGCAATGCGGGCGAGACGGTGCACATCAAAGTGCTCGGCCTGGCCACGATCGCCAGCGACGTCACACCGGAGTTGGCGCTGGCAACTATTGCCTCCATCAGCGTCTTGGGTGCCTTGCACGCGACCCCGGCTGTTCGCGCCGCCCTGGCCGAGCGCATGCCGACGGTGAGCCGCCGGTGAAGCGCTATCGTCCTCATTCTTTCTTTACCAATCGGTCCTACACTCGACGCTTGGAGACGACGATGGCAACTGCCCGTGAGTTCTGGTCCGCAAGGTCAACCGTTCCACCGCTCACCTGGCCAGCCGAACAATCAGTCGATGGCCCCGACTGGCTGAAATATGTCCCGCCCGGCGTTCGCGGACTGGTCAAGTCACATCTGCCGGGTGCGCTTGCGCCGGAAGCCGACGTGACACCTCCCGCGCCAGGGGCACGCTTCCTGGCGGGCAGCTTCACCAACGCGGCGGGGACCCGGCCCTATAAACTCTACGTGCCGGCAAGCTATCGCGGCACTCCGGTCCCGCTGGTGGTCATGCTGCACGGCTGTACTCAATCGCCGGACGATTTCGCTGCCGGAACCGGGATGAACGACGCCGCGGAACGGGCCGGTTGCCTCGTAGTCTATCCCGGGCAGACGGCGCAGGCGCAGGCGCAGAAATGCTGGAACTGGTTCAGCACCAAGGATCAGCAACGTGGCCAGGGTGAGCCATCGTTGATCGCCGGGATCACGCGCCAGGTGATGAGCGAGTATGCGGTGGACCCGAAGCGGGTGTTCGTGGCCGGACTATCGGCCGGCGGTGCGGCAGCGGCGATCATGGGAACCACCTATCCGGAGCTTTATGCCGCGATCGGGGTGCATTCCGGGCTGGCCTGCGGGTCGGCGTGGGATCTGCATTCGGCGTTGGCGGTGATGAAGCGTGGGATGGAGGGGGTGCCGGCGGCACGCCCGGGGCGGATGGTGCCGACGATCGTGTTCCATGGGGAGCGCGATACGACGGTGAATGCGCAGAACGGCGACGACGTGGTGGCCCAGGCGGTTGCGGGCACCGGGTTGCGGCGCTCGGTGCAGGCGCGCCGGCCGGAAGGTGGCCGGGAGTGCACGCGGACGATGTTCGCCGACGACAAGGGCCGGGTCGTGGCCGAGCAGTGGTTGATCCATGGTGCCGGCCATGCGTGGTCGGGTGGACAGACGGCCGGCACATATACGGACCCGCTCGGGCCCAACGCCACGACGGAGATGCTGCGTTTCTTTAACGAGCATCCCCTTTAAAAAAGAGCCGCACGGCTGGCTGATCGCGCTGAATCCTTTAGCGTGGCTGTCACACTGTCAGAGAACCTCATGTCCGCTTCGGTTTTGAACAAGGGTGATACCGCTGTAACGCCCGGAACCGACAATTTTCCGCAACCGGACCGGGTCGGTTCGGTGATGAGCATTTCCAAGAACGGCTTCCATCGGATCGCCTATGTCGAGTGGGGCGATCCCAACTCTGACCGGGTTGCGCTGTGCGTGCATGGGCTCTCGCGGCAGGGCCGGGATTTCGACCTGCTGGCGGCACATCTCGCATCGCGCGGCTGGCGGGTGATCTGTCCGGACCTGGTGGGTCGGGGCCAGAGCGACTGGCTGCGCGATCCGGAAGAGTACAACCTGCCCCAGTATTCCGTCGACATGACGGTCCTGATCGCGCGGCTCGGGGTACGGAAGGTGACCTGGATCGGGACGTCCTTAGGCGGCCTGATCGGCATGGTGGTGGCGGGCCAGGCGGATACGCCGGTCTCGACGCTCGTGGTCAACGATATCGGCCCGTTCCTGCCGTGGCAGGCGCTGCACCGGCTGGCGAGTTCGGTGCGCACGTCGCCGCACCGCTTCCCCGATTTCTCGGCGGCCCTGGCGTTCTATCGCCAGTCGCTAGCGCCGTTCGGCCATTTATCCGACGCGGAGTGGGACCATCTGGCGCGCCACAATGTCGAGCAGTTGGCCGATGGATCGTATCGGAAATATGCCGACCCTGAGATCACGGCGGCGTTCAAGCCGGGCTGGTATTTCAACCTGAGCCTTTGGAGCACCTGGGACAGTATACACTGCCCGGTCTACGGCCTACGCGGCGCCGAGTCCGATCTGCTGTCGTCCTCGATCGCCAACGAGATGAGCCGGCGTGGCCCGAAGGCCACCATGGTCGACATCCCGGAGTGCGGTCACGCGCCGGCGCTGATGGCTGACGATCAGATCGAGCTGATCACTGGATGGCTCGAGTGAGGTTGGCGTGAGCCTCCGGCAACGTCTCGAACACGTGCGGCGATAGCGCCCGCTCGACCAGGCTGGCACCGAGCTTGAGGCGCATGAAGGCGCTGGTCGTGTAGCGGGATGCTGTCGTGTAGTAGCGGCCCTGCAGATAGGTAATCATCGAGAAGAAGGCGTCGGAGACCGCCGGGTCGAGGGTGAAGCCGTCATAGTTGATGATGACGGCGATGCGGTGCCCGACGGCGCGGCAGCGGCTCTCGACTTCGCGGCGCACCAGTTCGACGTCGTCGGTGGTACGGACGTGGAAGCCTTCGTAGTTGATGAACAGAATGTCGCGCTCGGCGTCGAAGCTGATGCGCTCGGAGAGCGTCTGGCCGAGTAGGATCTGTTCCAGGCCGACCGGTTCGGGGCGGAACAGGCGTTCGTCCATTAGCTTCGGCGCGTTGACGATGGGGCGGAACTGCATGTGGGCCAGGATGTCGCGCTCGATGTCGATGCCCGGCGCGACTTCGGTCAGCTCCACGCCGGCGGCGGTGCGGCGGAAGACGCAGCGTTCGGTGACGTAGAGCACGTCTTGCCCGGTGGCGCCGGCGCGCTCGCCGCTGAAGGTGATCTGCTCGACGCGGTCGATGAATTTGGGCGCGCGGCCTTCGCTGACAATCCGCATGCGACCATCCTCGAGCGCGACGGTCAGTCCGCCGGCGGTGAAAGCACCGGTGAAGACGACTTTGCGGGAGTTCTGGCTGATATTGATGAAGCCGCCCGCGCCGGCGAGGCGGGTGCCGAAACGGCTGACGTTGACGTTGCCGTCGCGGTCGGTCTGCGCCATGCCGAGTACGGCCAAGTCGAGGCCGCCGCCGTCGTAGAAGTCGAATTGCTGGTTCTGCTGGATGACAGCTTCGGGGTTGAGGGCGGCGCCGAAGTTGAGCCCGCCCTGCGGCATGCCGCCGATCACGCCGGGTTCGGCGGTCAGGGTGATGTATTTCAGGATCTTCTCTTCGGCGGCCACGGCGGCGACACCCTCGGGCATGCCGATGCCGAGGTTGACGATGCCGCCCGGCGGCAACTCGAGCGCAGCCCGGCGGGCGATGACCTTGCGCTCGTCCAGATCGAGCGGAACGATGCGGTCGAACGGGACGCGGATCTGGCCGGAAAAGGCGCCGTTATGCTGCACGGCGTAGGTCTGCTTGTGGTTCTCGGGTTCGGCAAGGACGACGCAGTCGACCAGCACGCCCGGCACCTGAACGCGGCGGGCGTCCAACGAGCCTTCCTGCGCGATGCGCTCGACCTGGGCGATCACTAGGCCGCCGGAGTTGCGCGCGGCCATCGCGGCGGGCAGGGCGTCGAGCGTGAGGGCCTCGCGCTCCATGGTGATGTTGCCGGAGGTGTCGGCGGTGGTGCCGCGGATCAGGGCAATCTGGATCGGAAAAGCCTTGTAGAGCAGGTATTCCTGGCCGCCGACGATGAGCAACTCGACGAGGTCCTCGGTGGTGCGCGCGTTTAGCTTGCCGCCCTCGATGCGGGGGTCGACGAAGGTCTGTAGGCCGACGCGCGAGAGCAGCCCGGCGCGCTTGGCGGCGATGTCGCGGTAGAGCTGGCTGACGCAGCCGAGCGGCAGGTTGTAGGCCTCAATGTCGTTGTCGATCGCCATCTTGCCGAGTTTGGGCACCAGCGACCAATGCCCGCCGATCGCGCGGCGGATCAGGCCCTTATGGGCCAGGCGGTTGAGCCCGCGATCACGCCCGTCGCCCGGAGCGGCGGCGAAGACCAAGGTGAGGTCGCGCGGTTCGCCGGTCTCGCGGAAGCGCTGCTCGATGGCGATGAGCAATTCGTCGGGGGTGCCGATGCCGACGAAGCCGGCCACGGAGACGGTATCGCCGGGCCGGATGATGGCGGCGGCTTCAGCAGGGGAAACGATTTTGTTTTTCATGAGCCGTCATGTTCCGTCAGGAACGCCGCCACGCCGGGGGCGAACAGTTTTTGCGACTTGCTGCCGACGAACACGCCGACATGGCCGCCGGGCAAGCCGAGTTCGCGGTAATCCGAGGAGCCCACCTTGCCCCCGAGGGCGCGGGAGGTGGCGGGCGGAATGATGTGGTCGTCCTGGGCGAAGACGTTGAGCACCGGCATGGTGATGCGCCCCAAATCGACGCGCTCGCCGTCCAGCTCCCACTCGTTCTTGATCAGCTTGTTCTGCTGATACAGATCCTTGAGCCATTGCTTGGCGGCCTCGCCGGGATGGTCCGGGCGGTCGGCGATCCACTTTTCCATGCGGAGCCAGTTGAGCAGCCGCTTCTGGTCGTCCACGACCTCGAGCATGTCCCAGTTGTATTTGAGCATGCTGCGCATCGGCGTCATCTGGTTGAACACCGCGCCCATGAACTCGCCGGGCAGGTTGCCGTTCGCCTCGATCATGCGGTCGATGTCCTCGGGGTCGAGGCTGCGGGTCCAGAGATTGATGAAGCCGTGGCCCTCGCGGCTGTCGACCATGTCGGCGTGGAAGTCGATCGGGGTGATGGTCAGGGTCAGGGTGTTGACCCGCTCGGGGAACAGGGCGGCGAAGGCGGTGGTGAACACGCCACCTTCGCAGACACCCAGCAGGTTGATTTTCTCGACCCCGGCGCGGCGAGCGATCTCGGCCACGCAGCCCTCGAGGTAGCCGGTGATGTAGTCGTCCAGCTTGAGGTAACGGTCAGCGCGGGACGGGTTGCCCCAGTCCACGACGTAGAGGTCGATGCCGAAGTCGAGCAGGTTGCGGACCAGCGAGCGGTCATCCTGCAGATCGGTCATGGTCCAGCGGCCGATCAGGCCGTAGCAGATCAGCACCGGGATGCCGACGCGCTTGTCGGCGCGGGGCTGGTAGTGGAACAGGCTCACCTTGTCCTGTTGCCAGACCAGGTCCTTGGGCGTGGTCGCGATCTGAACGTCGGCGTCGGTCAGGCCGGCGAGCAGGCGGCCGCCGGTCAGCATCTTGGTGCCCATGGCGGCGGCGCCACTCAGGGCGGAGGCGGCCGTGGCGTGCATCGGGGGTTGGGCCATGATCAGCGCGCCTTTCGTGAAGTGGCGGCGGTCTGCCGGGGTTTGGCGGGGAGCTTGCCGACCGACGATGCGGCCGGGGCGGCGGCCGAGGCGGCTGATTGGGCCTGCTTGAGGGCGTCGAGTTCGCGGCGGGTACGCCGGAGTTCGCGGCGCATCTCGGTCAGCGAGCGGTGAACGTCGTCGATTTCGGTGCGGGTCGGCAGGCCGAACTGCTTGCCGAGATGTTCGCTCATCTCGGCCTGGGCGATGCGCAGCTCGGTGCTGGCGCGGATCATGTCGCGCTGGCTGCGGAGGAAGGATTCGGAACGCTGGGTCTCGAGCATCTGGCGGTTGCCGATCTCGCTCCAGAGGGCGACGATCTGCTTGGGTTCGAGCGGCTTGCCCTGGACGCTAGAGCGGCCGCCGAGTTCGCCGAGGAAGGTCTGGGACGCCTTCATCCAGGATTCCAGCAACACGCGCTGGTGCTCGAAGCCGGTGCGGCGGAGTTCGGTCCAGCGACGCATGACGTTGCCATAACGGCGCTCGACGTCGAACAGGTCGGCCAGGCGGGGTCCGTCGACCATGCGGGCGAGGACGTCGTCCATCTCGGGAGTACCGGCGAGCCAGTAACGCGGGTTGGTGATGCGTTCGAGGACCTCGCTGGCGGCGCCGCTGCCGTCGTTGACCTGCGTCAGGCGCCCGGCGAGTTCGGTCGAGAGGCTCGTGGCAGCGGACCAGAGCTGCATCATCGCGTCGCTGGCCTGGGCCAGTTCCGGCGACGACGCGCCGCCGCCGCCGAAGGCCTCGCCGGCCCCGACCATGGCCTGCATGCCCTCCGTCATCGAACGGGTGACGGCTTGCTGCATGCCGAGCAACGCGGCTCCTTGCGCTGACCAGAAATCGGTCAGCGCCTTGAAGCCTTGCGCCGGGTCCTCCTCACTCATGATGCGACGCGATCGTCGAGACGATCGCTCATTGAGGAAACTCGATCACCTGGCGCACGGCCTTACCTTCATGCAGGCGGTCGAAGCCCTCGTTGATGTCGTCGAGCTTCAGCTTGCCGCTCATGAGGCGGTCGACCGGCAGCTTGCCGGCCTGGTAGAGCGCGACGAAGCGGGGAATGTCCCGCGTCGGGACGCAGGTGCCGATGTAGCTGCCCTTGAGCGTGCGCTCTTCGGCGACGAGCTGGACGATGGGAACGGCCAGCGCCGCGCCCGGCGGTGGCAGCCCGGCGGTGATGGTGGTGCCACCGCGCTTGGTGATCTTGTAGGCGAGTTCCATCGCGCGGACGGCGCCGGCCATCTCGAACGCGAAGTCCACGCCGCCGCCGGAAATCTCGCGGACCTGTTCGGCCGCGTCGGCGTCCCGGGCGTTGACGGTGTGGGTCGCGCCGAGCTGACGGGCGAGGCCTAGCTTGTCGTCCGACAGGTCGATGGCGATGATCTGCCGCGCGCCGGACGCGACCGCACCCAGGACCGAGGACAGGCCGACGCCGCCGAGGCCGATGACGGCAGCGGTTTCGCCGGGTTGCAGGCGCCCGGTGTTGACGACGGCGCCGACGCCGGTGAGCACGGCGCAGCCGAACAGGGCGGCCTCGTCGAGTGGCAGGCTCTTGTCGACCTTGATCACCGAGCGGCGCGAGACGACGCAATGGGTCGCGAAGCCGGAGACGCCGAGATGGTGGTTGATATCGGCGCCGTCGCAATGGAGGCGGCGCTTGCCGGAGAGCAGGGTGCCGGCACCGTTGGCGACCGCACCGGGCTCGCACAGGGCAGGGCGGCCCTCGGCGCACGGAATGCAATGCCCGCAGGACGGCATGAACACCATGACGACATGGTCACCGACCTCGAGATCGGTGACGTCCTCGCCGAGCTGTTCGACGATGCCGGCCGATTCATGGCCCAGCGCCATCGGCATCGGCCGCGGCCGGTCACCGTTGATGACCGACAAATCCGAGTGGCACAGCCCGGCGGCGACGACCCGCACCAGGACCTCGCTGCGGCCCGGCGGATCGAGGTCGAGCTCGACGATCCGCAGCGGCTTGCTTTTGGCGTAGGGCGGCTCGGCGCCCATCTTGTCCAGAACGGCAGCGCGGATCTTCATGCGAGCACCTTCTCGGGCGCGTGCTGGGTGGGAACCTTGGCCTTGAGCTCGTCAACCAGGACGCGGGTGTTTTCCGTGTAGTCGATCGGCACGGCCACGACGTGAACGCCGCCGCCCTTGAAGGCATTCTCGATGGCCGGGATCAGTCCGGCGGTGGTGGTGACGCGGGTACCCTTGGCGCCGTAGCTCTCGGCGTAGCGGACGAAGTCCGGGTTGCCAAAGGTGAGGCCGTAATCAGGGAAGCTGTCGACCGCCTGCTTCCAGCGGATCATGCCGTAAGCGCCGTCGTCGAGGATCAGCACGACCAGGTTGAGCTTGAGGCGGACGGCGGTCTCCAACTCCTGGCTGTTCATCATGAACCCGCCATCGCCGCACACGGCCATGACCCGGCGGTCCGGATGCAGCATCGCCGCCATCATCGCCGCCGGCAGCCCGGCGCCCATGGTGGCCAGCGCGTTGTCGAGCAGCAGGGTGTTGGCGACGTAGGTGCGGTAGTTCCGGGCAAACCAGATCTTGTACATGCCGTTGTCGAGCGACACGATGCCGTCGGCCGGGATCACCTGGCGGACGTCATGGACGATGCGCTGCGGGGTCGGCGGCCAACGGTCCTCGTCGGCGCGGTCGGCGATCTTGGCCAAGATGCCGTCGCGGAGCGAAAGCAGCGCGCCGGGCTGGTGCATCTTGCCTTCGATGCGGTCGGCCAGCAATTCCAGCGTCGGCCCCACATCGCCGACGATCTCGGCATGCGGGAAATACACCTGGTCCACGTTGGCCGGAGTGTAGCTGATGTGGATCACCTGCGGACCCTTCGGCCCCATGATGAACGGCGGCTTCTCGATGGTGTCGTGGCCGACGGCGATGATCACATCCGCCTGGTCGACGGCCTCATGGACGTAGTCGCGCTCGCTCAGCGCGGTGGTGCCCATGTAAAGGCTGCTGCCGCCGGCGGCGGTGCCCTTGCCCATCTGGGTGGTGAAGAACGGAATTTGCGTGCGGCGGACGAAGGCGTTGATGCCGGTGGTGCCGCGCGGGCGCGAGCAGGCGGCGCCCAGCATGATCAGCGGGCGCTTGGCGGCCAGGATCATGTCGGCGGCACGGTCGATGGCGGCACGATGGCCGACCGGGATCTCGATCGGGTGTACCGGGATGCTCGGGATGTCGGCACATTCCTCGCCGGCGACGTCCTCGGGGAGCTCGAGCAGGACCGGGCCGGGGCGCTCCTCCATGGCGACGCGGAAGGCGTCGCGCACGATGGTGGGGATGGTGGACGGGCCGACGATCTGGCGGGACAGCTTGGTCAGCGGCTTAAAGGCGCTGACGATGTCGACGATCTGGAACCGCGCCTGGCGGCTGCTCATGATGCCTTTCTGGCCGGTGATCATGATCATCGGCATGGCGCCGAGGAAGGCGTAAGCCGCGCCGGTGGTGAAGTTCAGCGCGCCCGGCCCGAGAGTTGCGATGCAGACGCCGGGTCGGCCGGTGAGGCGGCCATGGGTGGCGGCCATGAAGGCGGCGGCCTGCTCATGGCGGGTGATGATCAGCTTGATCGACGAGGTGCGCAGGCTCTCGACCACGTCGAGGTTCTCCTCGCCGGGCACGCCGAAGATGCGGTCGACACCTTCGTTCTCCAGCGCGCGGACGAGAAGATCGGATCCTTTGGTCATCGTGTGATGCTCCTAGTTGGTGACGCGGTGCTGGACCGCGTTGGCGAATTCGGTGGTGGACGCGGTGCCGCCGAGATCGCGGGTGCGGATGTTGTCGGTGTTCAGCGCGCCGTCGATCGCCTTGCGCAGCCGGGCAGCGCGCTCGACCTCGCCGACGTGGTCGAGCATCAGCCCGGCGGCCAGCAGCAGGGCGGTCGGGTTGGCGAGGCCCTTGCCGGCGATGTCGGGGGCGGAGCCATGGACCGCTTCGAAGATCGCGGCCTTGTGGCCGATATTGGCGCCCGGCGCGGCGCCGAGCCCACCGACGAGACCGGCGATCAGGTCGGACAGGATGTCGCCGAACAGGTTGGTGGTGACGATGACGTCGTACTGCCACGGGTTGAGCACGAGCTGCATGGCGCAGGCGTCGACGATGCGTTCATCCACGACGATGCGGCCTTCATATTCCTTGGCCATCTTGAGGCCGACTTCCAGGAACACGCCGGTCAACGCCTTCAGCACGTTGGCCTTGTGGACGATGGTCACCTTCTTGCGGCCGAGCTTGATGGCGTGTTCAAAGGCGAAGCGGATGATGCGCTCGGCGCCGTCGCGGGTGTTGACGCCGGACGAGATCGCGACCGCGTGCGGGTCATCGCCGATCGGAATGTAGTGCTCGAAGGCGACGTAGAGGCCTTCGAGGTTCTCGCGGAACAGGATCAGGTCGATGTCGTCGTAGCGGCCGCCGGGAACCAGCGTGTGAGCCGGGCGGAGGTTAGCGTAGAGCTGGAATTCCTCGCGCAGCCTGACGTTGACCGAGCGGAAGCCACCGCCGACCGGGGTGGTCAGCGGGCCCTTGAGGGCGAGCTTGGTGCGGCGGATGCTGTCGATCAGTACGCCCGGCAGCGGGTCGCCATGGGCTTCGATGCCGGCGAGGCCGCCTTGCTGGACGTCCCATTCGAAGGGGGCGCCCAGGGCGGTGAGGATGGAGGTCACGGTATCGGTGATCTCGGGGCCGATCCCGTCTCCGGGGATCAGCGTCGCGGGGATCATACTGTTCTCCGAGTTGATTATAGGAACCGCGGTAGCGCAATCAGGGTGACGGTGACAACGATGGCGCCGCCGATTCGGGTGGCGATCTGAGCGAACGGCATCAGCTGCATTCGGTTTGCCGCCGTGAGGATGGCGACGTCGCCGGTGCCGCCCTGGCCGCTATGGCAGGCGTTGATGATCGCGGTTTCGATCGGGAACATCTTGAGCCAGCGGCCGACCACGAAGCCGGTCGCCATCAGGGTGAACACGGTTGAGACGATAGTGATGATGTTGGCGATGTGGAACGCCGCCATCAGCTTGTCCCACGGGGTGAGCGCGACGCCGATGGCGAACAGCAGCGGGTAGGTCACGGCGACCTGAAAGAATTTGTAGACGCGGTGCGCGCCGGCTTCGAGGCCGGGGGAGACGAGGCGACCGAGCTTCAGCACGACGGCGAGCGCCAGCATCGTCACCGGGGCGGGGAACTCGAACAAGCGCTGCACTAGCACGCCGACGAGATACAGCGTGACCGCGGTGATGACGGCGGCGGCCACGGTCTGGGTGTCGACGGTGACGACCCCCTTGGCCTCCGGGTTCTCCGGGTTACGGCCGAGGTGTTCGACGTCGCCTTTGGCATTCGGCTGGAGGCGGCCTTCGCCGGTGAGACCGGGGTATTTCTTGCCGACGAAATTCAGGACGCCGGCGGAGATGATGGCGGTGAGGCTGCCGAGCATCACCGGCGGCAGCACCTGGGCGAACATGTCGCCCTGCGGCAGGCCGAGGATGGTGGAATAGCCGATGGAGAGCGGGATCGCGCCCTCGCCGACACCACCGGCCATGATGGGCACGACCACGAAGAAGAAAGTGTGCCAAGCGCCCATGCCGAGCAGGGTGCCGACGGCGGTGCCGACGATGCCGGCCATCACGGTGCCGGCGGCCAGCGGGATGAAGATCTTCACGAAGCCGGCGATCAGCACCTGGCGGTCCATGCCGAGAATGCTGCCCACGATGATCGCGGCAATGAACAAATAAAGGAAGTTGCTTGCCTTGGTGAAGTCGATCACCGAGGTGAGAATCGGCTGCGGCAGCCAATGGTAATAGGCCAGCGCCGAGGGAATGAAGGTCGCCAGGATGGCGGCGGCGCCGATGTTGCGCAGGATGGGCAGGCGCTTGCCGATCTCGGCGCAGGTGAAGCCGCCGACGGCGAGCAGCACGATGCTCATCAGCAGGTCGGACGGGACCTTGCCGGTCCAAACGAAGCCGGCGATCAGCGCGAGCAGGCCGATGTAGATCGGCAGCGGGATGATCCCGACCCGGATGTCGACGATCCGCCACCAGCTTTGATGCCAGCCGGACGGTTCCGACATTACGGGTGCGATGGGCGCGCGGTTCAGGGGCGGGTCGAGCGTACGTGGCAGCGGCTGTATGGGCATCGGCGTCGTCCTCCGGTTTCGTGCCAGCCTTCGAGGGCCGGTATTCTAATGGGGAGAAGCGGTCGCCCGCTGCTCCGATGGTGTGATGTTTCCGACACTATGGCGGGATGCTCATCATCGAGCATACCTAATTTTTAAGGAATATTTCACCCTAGACGCGGCAACCGGGTCGGGGCGCGGGATGGGGCGGTCATCGCTTCGAGCTTGAGCAGGATGGTGAGCTCCTCGGCGGTAAGCAGACCTTCCTCGAGCACGATGTCGGAAACCCGGCGGTTCTCGGCCAGCGCCCGCTTGGCAATACGCGAGCACGTCTCGTAGCCCAGCGTCGGCCCGAGCGCGGTGACGAGGCCGATGCTGTTCTCGACCATGGTCATGCAGCGCTCGCGGTCCACCTCGATGCCGACGACGCAGCGCCGGGTCAGGGTATCGATAGCGGCAGTGAGGATGCGGAGCGAGGTGAGCACGCAATAGCCGATGGTCGGCTCGAAGGCATTGAGCTGAAGCTGGCCGCCCTCGGCGCACATCGTCACCGTCAGATCGTGCCCGATGACCAGGTAGGCGACCTGGTTGACCACTTCGGGGATCACCGGGTTGACCTTGCCCGGCATGATCGATGACCCCGCTTGCACCGCCGGCAACCGAATCTCGCCGAACCCGGCCCGCGGCCCGCTGGAGAGCAGGCGGAGGTCGTTGCAGATCTTCGACAGCTTGACCGCGACGCGCTTGAGCAGGCCGGAGAACAACACAAAGGCGCCCATGTCGGACGTCGCCTCGATGAGGTTGGTCGCCAGCACCATCGGCTGGCGGGCGGCGCGCGCCAGCTCCTCGACGGCGAGCGAGGCGTAGCGCGGGTCGGCGTTGATGCCGGTGCCGATGGCGGTGGCGCCGAGATTGACCTCGCGGAACAGCGCGGAGGTCTCGCGCAGGCGGGCGACGTCCTCCTTCACCGTGGCGTGGAAGCCGTCGAATTCCTGGCCGACGGTCATCGGCACCGCGTCCTGCAACTGGGTGCGGCCGATCTTGAGCACGTCGGCGAACTCGACCGCCTTGGATTTGAACGCGAAGGCCAACTCGTCCAGCGCCTCGACCAGCGGGGTGGTCGCCAGGATCACGGCCAGGCGCAGCGCGGTCGGGTAGGCGTCGTTGGTGGATTGCGACATGTTGACGTCGTCATTCGGATGCAGCGCGGCGTAGTCGCCCTTGGGCCGCCCCATCGCTTCGAGCGCGACGTTGGCGATGACCTCGTTGGTGTTCATGTTGGTCGAGGTGCCGGCGCCGCCCTGCACGGCATCGACGACGAATTGCCCGTGCAACCCGGTCTCGGCGGCGATGCGGGTGCAGGCGGCGTCGATGGCGTCGGCCTTGGCGGGGGTGAGATAGCCGAGGCGCTTGTTGGCGCGGGCGGCGGCCTGTTTGACCAGCACGAGGCCGCGGACGAAATCGGGGAAGTGCCCGACCGGAACGCCGGTGATGGGAAAGTTCTCGACCGCGCGCTTGGTGTGCACGCCCCAATAGGCGTCGAAAGGAATTTCTGTCTCGCCGAGCAGGTCGTGTTCCATCCGCGTGGTGACCGTGGCCAAGTCGATGGTCGTGACCTGGGCCAGTTCCAGAATTGCGGGCGGGTTACCTGAACCGGGGTCGCTCATCGCTCGATTGTCTCCGTTTCGTCTTTCGGCATTCTTTTCCGTGACCGGCCCGATTGGCAACTCGCGGGCATCAGACGCGCTACGGCCTCTGACCCCGTCCACGACCGGCCTGATGATCGGCCCTTTCGACCGGTCATCATGAGGAAATAACCATGAACTTCACGATCAACGGCAAATCGTTCCACGCCGATCCAGACATCCGCACCTCGGTGCTGGACCTCCTGCGCGAGCATCTCGGGCTGACCGGCAGCAAGAAGGGCTGCGACCATGGGCAATGCGGTGCCTGCACGGTGCTGATCAATGGCCGCCGGGTCAATTCGTGCCTGTCGCTGGCGGTGATGCACCAGGAAGACGAGATCACCACCATCGAGGGCCTTGGCTCCGCCGGCGACCTGCACCCGATGCAGGCGGCGTTCGTCAAGCACGACGGCTACCAGTGCGGCTACTGCACGCCCGGGCAGATCTGCTCGGCGGTAGGCATGCTCGACGAGGCGGCCAAGGGGTGGCCGAGCTACGTGTCGGAGGATCTCGAGCATTCCGATCTCAGCCAGGGCGAGATCAGCGAGCGCATGAGCGGCAACATCTGCCGCTGCGCCGCCTACCCCAACATCGTCGACGCGATCACCGAAGTTGCAGGTGCTGGCGCATGAGGACCTTCACGTACGACAAGGCCAGCAGCCCGGAAGCCGCGGTCAAAAGCTTCGCCGGATCCACATCCCGATTCATCGCTGGCGGCACTAACCTGCTCGACTTGATGAAGCTACAGGTCGAAACGCCGGACCGCCTGGTCGATGTCAGCCGCCTGGCGCTGACGCAGATCGAGGACATGGACGGTGGCGGCCTACGCATCGGCGCGCTGGTGCCGAACAGCGACCTGGCCGCCGACCCACGCGTTATGGCGCGCTACGAAGTGCTGAGCCGCGCCCTGCTCGCCGGCGCCTCCGGGCAACTCCGCAACAAGGCCACCACGGGTGGCAACCTGCTGCAGCGGACGCGGTGCTATTACTTCACCAACACCGCCAGCCCCTGCAACAAGCGCGAGCCCGGCACCGGCTGTTCCGCCATCGGCGGCTTCAACCGCATCCTGGCCGTCATCGGCACCAGCGAAAACTGCATCGCGACGCATCCGGGCGACATGCCGGTGGCGATGCGGGCGCTCGACGCCACGATCGTGACGCTGAAGCCGGATGGCGGCACGCGGAAGGTTTCGATCCACGAGTTCTACCGTCTGCCGGGCGACACGCCGCAGATCGAGACGGTGCTCGAGCACGGCGAGCTCATCACCCATGTCGAGCTGCCGCCGTCGCCTGAGGGCGCGCGCCAGCAATATCGCAAGGTGCGCGACCGGGCGTCCTATGCCTTCGCCCTGGTGTCGGTCGCCGGCGTGGTCACAATGAAGGACGGCAAGATCGCCACGGCGGCGCTCGCTTTTGGAGGGCTTGCGCCTTTGCCATGGAGGAACACATCGGTGGAGACGGCGCTGATCGGGCAGGCTCCTTCGAGCGCGTTGTTCGAAGCTGCTGCCGACACCTTGCTCGCTCAGGCGAAGGGCTTCGGCGCCAATGATTTCAAGATACCGCTCGCGCGACGGACGCTGATCGCGACCTTGCGCGACCTGACGGGAGAATAATCGATGTTCGGATTTGGCAGTGGTGACGACGTCACCCTCACGATGGACAAGTCACACCCCGAGAGCCTGCTGGACAGCACCGTCCAGGACGTGATCGGCAAGCCGCTTAGCCGGGTCGATGGCCCGAAGAAGGTTTCCGGCGCGGCGACGTACGCTGCCGAGTATCAGTTCGACAACCTCGCCTACGGTGTCTTGGTCAGTGCGACCATCGGCAAAGGCAAGGTGTTGTCGATCGACGTCGACTCCGCCAAGGCGATGCCGGGCGTGATCGACGTGGTCATCGACTTCAAAACGTTCGCCAAGGTCGCCCAGCAGGGCGGCGAAAGCAGCGCGCCGGCGCAGGGCGTGCAGGACGTCGACTATTTCGGCCAGATCATCGCCATCGTCGTCGGCGAGACGTTCGAGGCGGCGCGGGATGCGGCCGAGCGCATCGGCGTCAAGTACGAGAAGGGCGAGGGCGTATTTGGCTTCTCGACCGATCTCAAGCACGACAAGAAGCTGCCGGACAACAATACGCCGGCGCAGTTCGAGCAGGGCGACCTCGACACGGCCATGAGCAAGGCCGCGTTCACGATCGACTCGACATACAGCACGCCGAGCCAGAACTCGGTCGCTATGGAGCCGCATGCGTCCATCGCGACGTGGGAAGACGGCGCGCTGACGCTGTATGGCGCCTATCAGATGCCGACCTCGGACGCGCAGCAGTTGGCCAAAGCGCTCGGCCTGTCGGCCAAGAAGGTCCGGATCATCGCTCATTTCATCGGCGGCGGTTTCGGCTCCAAGCTCGGCATCGCGCCCGAGAGCGTCGCGGCCGCCATCGCCGCCAAGCAGCTCGGTCGTCCCGTCAAGGCGGTGATGCTGCGCCAGCAGGTGTTCGACGCCACACCGCGCCGTTCCAACACCGTACAGCGCATGCGCCTGGCGGCAGATGCCGACGGCAAGCTGACCGGCATCGGCCATGAGACGGTGGTCTCCAACCTCGAAGACCAGGATTACTTCGAGCCCGCCGGCCTCTCCACGCATTTCCTATATTCCGGCGACAATCGCGTAATCACGCATGACCTGGTCCGCATGAACTGGGGCCTGGCGGGTTCGATGCGCGCGCCGGGCGAGGCCGTCGGCCTGCTCGGGCTAGAGGGCGCGATGGACGAGTTGGCCGACCGAATGGGCATGGACCCGATCGAGTTGCGCCGGGTCAACGAGCCGGAGATGGACCCGGAGAAGGGCGTGCCATTCTCCTCGCGTCGCCTGATGGATGCGATGGACATCGGGGCGGAGAAGTTCGGCTGGAACGCGCGCAAGGCCCCAGGCACCCGTCGCGAAGGCGAGTGGCTGATCGGCATGGGCGTCGCCGCAGCCGCACGCTCCAACCTGCTGATGGAAACGTCCGCCAAGGTCGGCATCCACAAGGATGGCTCCGTGACGGTCTCGTCGGCCATGACCGACATCGGCACCGGCAGCTATACTATCCTGTCGCAGGTGGCGTCCGAGTTGCTCGGCATTCCAATGGATCGCATCACCATGGAGTTGGGCGACACCAACGACGTTCCAGCCGCCGGCTCCGGCGGGTCGTGGGGCGCTTGCTCGTCTGGCTCGGCAATCTATCTCGCGTGCGAGAACCTTCGCGGTAAGATCGCCAAGAATCTGGGCGTTGAGCCGAGCGAGCTGACTCTAAAGGATGGCCAGGCTATCGGTGACAACCGCTCCGTCGCCATTGCCGAACTGGTCGGCGAAGGCATCGAAGCGACCGGCACCATCAAGCCCGGCAAGACGCAGAAGTCGCTGTTCAACCAGGCATCCTACGGTGCGCACTTCGCCGAGGTCGCGGTCAACGCCATCACCGGCGAAACCCGGGTCCGCCGCATGCTGGGCGTGTTCGCGGCCGGCCGCATCCTCAACGAGATGACGGCGCGTTCGCAGTGCCTGGGCGGCATGACCTTCGGCATCGGCGCCGCGCTCACCGAGGATCTGATCCACGACGCGCGCACCGGGCAACTCGTCAACGGCAACATGGCCGAATACCATGTGCCGGTGAACGCCGACGTGCCGCAACTGGAGGTGATGTTCCTCCCGGAGCGGGACATTCACAGCAACCCGATGCACGCCAAGGGCATCGGAGAGGTCGGCATCTGTGGCGCTGGCGCGGCAATCGCCAACGCGGTGTATAATGCCACCAGAATTCGCACTCGCGACTTCCCGATCACGCTGGACAAGCTGCTGCCCGACCTGCCCGCCATGTAAGCAGGTCAGCCCTGTCGGCCTCCTCGCACCCGCGTGTGAGGTCGACAAGCCTTGGGCAGAGATGATCCAATGGCGCTCTGGCCGCGAAAGAGTGCTTGATGGATGTAAGTGACGGTCTGCCGCTAGCCCGGCGGCGCTTGGTGATGAGTTGCGCCGTGTTGGGCGTGGTGCTCGCCGGGTTGGACAGCGCCATCGCCAACATCGCCCTGCCGACCATCGCGCGGGATCTGGCGGCGACCGACGCGGCGACGATCTGGGTCGTCAACAGCTACCAGCTCGCCGTGACCATATGCCTCCTACCGGCAGCGGCGCTGGGCGAGATTTGGGGCCTGAAGCGGATCTACGGCCTCGGCCTGATTATTTTCACCGTCGCTTCCCTCACCTGCGCGCTCTCGCCGACCTTGCCGGTGCTGGTTGCATCCCGCTTGCTGCAGGGTGTTGGCGGGGCCTGCATGGCCGCGCTGGGCGGCGCGCTGGTGCGGACGATCTTTCCGCGGACCTTGCTGGGCCGCGGCTACGCGCTGATCGCACTCTCGGTGGCATTGGCGGCGGCAGCGGGGCCATCCCTGGCGGCGCTGATCCTGTCGGTCGCGCATTGGCCGTGGCTGTTCCTAGTCAACGTGCCGGTCGGGGCGATCGCGATCCCGCTCTTCATCAAGGTGGCGCCGGCCGGAGAGCGGCGGGCCCGGCCGTTCGACTGGATCGGCACCGCCATCAACGCCGCCGCATTCGGGCTGATCGTCACCGGCGTCGACGGCTTGGGCGGCAACGCGCGCGGCCTTGCCCTGATCGAATTGGCCGTCGGCCTGGTGTTCGGCGCGATATTGTTCCGGCAGCAATCGCGCCAGCCCTCGCCGATGTTGCCGCTGGACCTGCTGCGGATCCGGCTGTTCGCGCTGTCGATGGCGACGTCGGTTTGTTCGTATTCGGCCCAGATCCTCGCCTATGTCTCCTTGCCGTTCCTGTTCCAGGCGGTGATGCACCGGTCCGCGGTGGCGACCGGATTGCTCGTGACGCCATGGCCGCTGCTGGTGGCGGTTGCCGCGCCGATCGCGGGCCGGCTGTCGGACCGTTATCCGGCGGCGATCCTCGGCAGCATCGGGCTGGCGATCCTGGCAAGCGGGCTGCTGCTGCTGGCGACCATGTCGGCGGCTCCCGCGGATTGGGACGTCGTGTGGCGCATGGCGATCTGCGGCATCGGGTTCGGCTTCTATCAGACGCCCAACAACATCACGTTGATGACCGCTGGGCCGCCGGCACGAAACAGCGCGGCCAGCGCCATGGTGGCGGTGGCCCGCACCGTCGGCTGGTCGCTCGGCTCGGCCATCGTCGCGTTGATCT